>NZ_LT703006.1:0-300000 GCF_900149695.1 Anderseniella sp. Alg231-50
TTGCAGGTTACCTGCAGTACGACATCGCTGGTGGTCACCAGTTCATCGTAACCGGTGAAGTTGCTGACTTCGAACCAGCCGGCGATGACGAACTTGGCTGGGCTGTTCAGGTTGGTGCAAACTTCAACCTGGCTGATGTTGCAACCCTGACCGCTGGCTTCGGCTACGGTGAAGGCCTGCTGACACAGAAGTTCGTGTTTGAAGACGGCTTCGACAACGTCAACGCCGGCGACGACCCGCTTGAAGCACTTGCCTTCGTAGTTGGCCTGTCGTTCGGTCTCAGCGAAACCACAACCTTCAACACCATGTTCTCTTATGTTGAAGCTCTTGATGACCAAGCTGGCGACGATGAAGCAGAAGAAGTGTACAAGGTACACGCCAACATCCTGTGGCAGCCTGTTAAGCAGATGCGTATGGGTTGGGAAGTTATCTGGGCTCATAAAGAGTTCGAAGATGGCTCAGACGATGACGGCGTTCGCGCTTCATTCGCAACCTGGTTCTTCTTCTAAGAACTACATCAATACCTGAAACTGCAGACCGGCCCGGAGTTCTCTCCGGGCCGGTTTTGCTTTGCATACACTCCCGTCACACAGGAAGGCTCATGCAATCCAATTCTGGCCCTTGCCAATGAGCCTGTGCGTGATTAGGTGATATCCACATGACATACCCCCCGCCAAAGGCCTTGCTGCGACTGCCGCCTTCCCGCAACAAACGGGTGCGCAGCGGAATTGCGGCCATCAGGTTGCTGCTGCGCAAGGCCTTGCTGCAGGAAGCAGCCGTGCAACTGCAGCAACTGCAACAACACGAACCGGCTAACGTCGAAATAGCTCTGCTTCAAGCCGAGTTGCTCACACTCGGCGGTGATCACGACCGTTCCTGTCAATTACTGAAACAGATTCTCTCCCGCCATCCCGGGTTGGTGCCAGCGCTTGTCCTGTCGGCACGGGCCCACACGGCCGCACAACGCCACCTTGATGCACTGGATGCCCTGCAACTGGCCCATCAGCTAACGCCGCAAGATCACGACATCGCAAAACAACTGGCCGAAACACTTGTCCTGTTGCGGTGCCCTTCCAAAGCAATTGCGGTTCTGGCGCCACTGGTCCGTAAATCCAAATCTCCTGCAGATATCGCCCAACTCGCCGGTCTGCACGACAAAGCCGGTAATCTTGAAGAGTGCCTGGCAGGGTATGACAGCATAAGACCACCCATACCCGACATACATGTCCTGAAAGCCGGAGCATTGCTGGTACGCGGAAAAAAGTCGGACGCGCGTGCAGCCGTTGATGACGCAATACTCGCCGCCCCGGACAACGCGTCATTGCGCCTGTTCGTCGCCAAGAACTTTGCCGATGATTTCGACCCCGCCCGGCAGGCACAGGAAATTGACACCATCCTGGCTTCTCCCGGCGCCTCCACCCTGTCGGCCGAAGACCGGGCCCGGCTGGGTTTTGCGCTTGGTCTCGCCCATGAAAGAAATGGTGATTTTGCCAAAGCCTTTCGCGCGGTTGAAGAAGCAAACAGCCATGCGAAGCCGGAATGTTTTACCAAGGATCAGCAACTGGAGAAGGTGGCGCTGGGCATAGCCGAGCACTTTACCAAAGCTCGCCTGGCGCAACTTGCTCCGGCCGGCAATGCTTCACAAAAGCCGGTATTCGTTACCGGCCTGCCGCGCTCCGGCACCACATTGGTGGAGCAGATGATCGCAAGTCACCCGGACGCAGCATCCGTAGGCGAACTGGAATTGATCCCGGCCTTGAAACAATCCCTGGTTTCACTGCAATCGAGCGACATCAAGCGTTGCGCACAAGCATGGCTGGATGCCGTTCCCGAGAGCAAAACCGACAAGGCGCGGATCGTCGACAAGTCGATTTCCACGGTGCTGCACACAGGTCTTGCCATGCTGATGTTTCCACGGGCCCGTTTTGTCTTTGTGCGGCGACACCCCATGGATATCTACTGGTCAGCTTACCGCGAGATGTTCGGCATGAATGCCCTCACCTTCACTTACGCAACTCAGCCCCTTGTGCGTCACATCCAACTCTCGGAGCATCTGATGTCCGTGTGGCAACAGCGTTTTCCAGACCGCGTACTGACTGTGAAGTATGAAGACATCGTCAACGACCCCGAACGCCATATCCGCAGCATGATCGCTCATACGGGGCTTGACTGGAGCGATGACTGTCTGGAGTTCCACAAATCGAATTCAGATGTGCGGACAGCATCAATGGCCCAGGTGCGCGAACCGGTATATAAGTCATCAGTCGGCAAGTGGCAGGCATATCACAGCCAGCTTGCGCCTGTTGCAACAGCACTTGCCGATCTGATAGCGAATTATGAAAAGGCCCCTGCTTAATGTCTCCGTCGTCACCTGAAAAACTATGGACAGAGGGCCGATCGTTGCAGGCGAAAGGCAAGTTGCAACGGGCCCGAAAGCTTCTCAAACAGGCAAGAGCACAGGCTCCACGGGCACCGGGACTGGCTCTTGAGCTTGGTGTTCTTGAGGCCCGGATGGGGATGTTCAAGCACGCTCTTCCTACGCTTAAGGATGCGATAAATCTTGCTCCCACATCAGCCGATGCGCACTACAATCTCGCTGAGGTGCTCCGGGCAACAGGCCAGCTCGATCGGGCGGTCGGATCCTATCAGGAAGCACTCCGGCTGGATCCCGGATACACGGAGGCAAAGTTCGGACTTGGAGGGATACTGCTGTCCCAGGGCGATGCCGAACAGGCATTGCCGCAACTGGAGCAGGCCGCGCAAAACCTGCCGCAAGATGCGGAAGCGCAAACTATACTGGCGCAAGCCCTGCAGGAACTCGAGCAGTCACAGCGCGCGCTGCAGATACTGTCATCGGTCGTGCAGACACACCCTGACTACCTTGCCGGACACATGGCGTTTCTTCGCGCCCTGAACAGCCACGCAAAGCCAAGCCAGGTCGCCCGCCACATCAGGTCGATGGAAGAGACACTGGACATGGCAGAGGTGCTCAGATCGTTTGATCAGGACGATCCCGGCAGCGTATCCGCACTCCAACTGTTGGCTAACTGTTATCAGGCCGCTGTCATGCACGAACGGGCAAAACAGATTGCGGAGATGCTTTGCCGACACAAGTCGTCCCGATACTCCGGGGCTATCCTGTCAGGCACGCTTGCGATCCAGACCGCTGACTTCGACGCGGCGGAGACATGGTTCAATAAGGCGATTGAACTGCAACCGGACTCGGCCGATGCAATGTACCGATTGTCGGTCATCAATCGGCTGGCCATGTCGGCAGAACCGCTATTGCTAGGCGAACTCAACAACACCACAACTGCCTCCGCATCACAGCGCTTGTTTGCCGGACTGGCGCTTTACCGGTTGCTGTCGCGCAATGGTCGCCCGGAAGATGCCTTCAGGGCGCTGGCAACAGCCAAAGCCGTTAGTGCGCAGGAATACCCTTATAATGCCGCCATGACGGAGCGCGGCAATGCCAACAACAAGCAGGCCTTCACACCGACATTCTTTGCAAAGCGGGGGAATGACGGCCACACCGGCAAGGGGTGCATTTTCGTCGTCGGCATGATGCGTTCCGGCACGACACTGACCGAGCAGATTCTGGCTGCTCACTCAAAGGTTTATGCAGGCGGCGAGCGTGACGACATGATGTCGATTGTTGAAAGCCTGATGCACGATCTGACCAAAGTGCCTGATCTGCCATCGGGATGGGCAGCCACGATTGGCAAAAAGCTGCACGAGGAGATGTTCCGAGATGCGGGTAGCGCCTCGTTCGCAACCGACAAATTGCCCGGCAATATCGATTACGTCGGCCTGATCCGGTTCTTGCTGCCGGAAGCCAGGTTCGTCTATTGCCACCGCACCCCGCAAGATTGTGCCCTGTCTACATTCGAACAGAGTTTTTCATCCACTGTCCCCTGTTCATCTGACCTGAAAGCAATAGCGCACAAGTATGCCCTGCATGAGGACATTGCGCGCTACTGGACGGACACATGCAATCTCGACATGTTCGACCTGGACTATGACGCCATGGTGCATGATCCGGAACCTCATATCCGCAACTTGCTGGAATTCTGCGGCCTGGAATTTGAAGAAAGCTGCCTGTATCCCAATGAGGTGAAACGCGAAATTCGAACAGCGAGTGTGTTCCAGGTACGCCAGCCGATCTCTCCCAAATCAGTTGGCCGGTGGAAAGTTTATGAACAACAGCTTGAACCGTTCACTCATGAACTGGCTCGATTGCGCAAAACATTGGGATTGCAGGGCACATGAAGTTCGCTGCGAACCTGTCAATGATGTTTACCGAAGTGGCATTTGCCGATCGTTTTCAGGCAGCCTCAGAAGTCGGTTTTTCCGCAGTGGAATACCTGTTTCCCTATGAATGGGAACCGGATTGGCTGGCCACAAAACTCAAAACCGCCAATCTGCAGCAAGTGCTGTTCAACATGCCTCCCGGTGATTGGGAGGCTGGTGAACGGGGCATGGCCTCCCTGCCCGGCCGCGAACAGGAATTCCGGGAAGGTATCGCAAAGGCTATCAAATACGCCAATGCGCTCGACCTCTCCAGGCTGCATTGCATGGCCGGACTGCGAGACACTTCCGTCGATGAAACGGTGCAGCGCGACTCCTATGTCGGCAATCTGCGCTATGCAACCACACAGTGCCGCGACAATGGCATTCAGTTGCTGATCGAACCAATCAATCCTGTCGACATTCCCGGCTATTTCCTGAACGATTTCGGCTTGGCTCTTGATATCATATCTGAAGTGAATGCTGCAGGATCTGCTTTGCTGAAGCTGCAGTTTGACATCTACCACTGCCAGAAAATTCATGGAGATGTGCCTGGCTGGCTGGACCGGTGCCGCGATCAGACTGCTCATCTGCAGATCGCAGGCGTACCCGACCGCCATGAACCCGATGTTGGTCATCTGCCACTGGCGGATATCATGTCCGCCTGTCAGGCCATTCATCCGGACTTGTGGATTGGCTGTGAGTACCGTCCAAGAGCCCAAACCGCTGCCGGACTGGGGTGGATGAAACCTTACATCTGATGCTTGCGTGAAGCATAGCCATTGATAGCGTCGCCATAATCAGATCGCAGGCGTGCAAATATACCATCCCACTCATGCTCGGACATGGCGATTTCCCGGGCACGGGCGCCGAATTCCTTCCGCATCCTTCCATCTCTCAGCAATTGCAGCAGACGCTCGATCATCTGGTCTTCGCGATCAACAGACACCAGGAATCCGGTTTCACTTTCCCGGACCAGTGATCGCGAACCGGTTGCATCGGCGGTGACCGACGCCAGTCCGCTCGCCATTGCCTCAAGCGTGACATTGCCGAACGTCTCAGTTATGGACGGAAAGAAGAAGATATCCGACGAGGCATACCCGGTTGCCAGCTCGTCACCATGCAGGAAGCCCGCAAAAATCGTATCCGGCAAGGCCTTGCGCATCCAGCCGGCTTCAGGTCCGTCACCCAGCAGTATCGTGCGATGTGCAACGCCACGGGCTTTCAATCCGGCAAATACCCGCGCCATTACAGCCATGTTCTTTTCCGCAACCAGCCTGCCGGCATAGGCTATCACCAGCTCATCATCGGCAATTCCATGAGCCCGACGCCAATCCTGCGAACGCTTGCCAGGGTTAAACCGGTGATGATCCACACCCCGCGTCCACAGTCGCATATTGTCGGCGATACCCTGCCCCGCCAGTTCATCCATCATCGATGCAGACGGCACATAGAGATGCTCGCAGCGAGCGTAGAAGGCACGCAGTTTCTTGTGGAACCAGGGTTCAAGCAACCCAAGGCGATAATATTGCAGATAGCCGTCAAACCGGGTGTGGAATGACGACACCACGGGTACCCGCATTTGCTCGGCCAGCCGCAGCGCACTGTGGCCGGTAATGTCCGGTACCGCGATATGAAACAGGTCCGGCTTGAAGCGAACGATCTCGTCCTTCAGCTGTGTCGTCAACCGGCGGCCTATGCGGTATTCCTTGCGGGTTGGAATGGCGAACGACGGCACCGGCAGCAACCTGCCCTCGTGCTCCATGGCGGGTTCTTCCGCCACCGGCGCGATGACCAGCACTTCGACACCGTTGCGTTCCAGCCAGCCCACGAGCCGGTTGAGCGTCAATGACACTCCATCCTTGATGTAGTTGTAGTTGCCGGTGGTCAGCACGACCCGCAATGGTTCAGCCAAAACGCAAATCAACCCTTGAAAATTGTCTGTCGACGAGATGAAGCCCATCCGTTGCAAACTGTCAACGCGTGGCTGGTACAAAGCAACATGGGTTCATATGAGCCCATAAAGTTGCTATGGCACTTTGGAAACGGTCAGGTTTATGCTTTTTGGGTGCAACAACCAAAAAACATCCTGATCTGGAGTTGCATGATTGCTAAAAGATGTTTCAAGTTCCGCGCACAACCGTCATCTGGTGACATGATCAATTGCTGGTAATTCCTACGACTTTGACTGTGGCTTTCGTGGCATTGGCACTGGAACGGTTTCTCGGGTATCCGAGCCCCCTGCGCCGCCTCATGGGCCACCCTGCAAACGGTCTGTACATGCTCAACGGAGTGTTCACGGCGCTTGTACCCGATGAACAGGCCGCAGCCTTCCGGCGCTTGATCATGGGAACCGCGTTCTGCCTGCTGAGCATCAGCGTAACACTGGCACTGGCAGTGGTAGCCACAACAACCCTTCGCACGTTTCCCTATGCCTGGTTCTGGGAAGGTTTGCTGGCCGTGCCGTTTCTCGCACAGTATGCGTTAAGGGTGCGCGCGCGCGCCGTGGCCGACGCTCTGGATACCGATCTGGCTGTTGCACAAAACGCATTGACCCACCTGGTCAACCACGACCTGTCACAACTGGATAAAAGCCAGACGACTCGTGGCTGTCTTGAGGCAGTCGCCGAGAACACCGCGACCTCTGTCGTGGCTCCCGCCTTCTGGCTGGCCCTGTTCGGATTGCCGGGCATTATTGCCATCTCGGCCTTGTCAGGCGTGCAACGCCGGCTGGGCGGAGACCATAAAGCCCGCATGTTCGCCAAACTTCTCGATACCGCCGTCAATTATCTGCCGGCCCGCCTGACCGGCCTGTTGTTCGCCGGGGCAGCCAGCATGACGTCACCGTCCGGCGGCGCGCGAGCATTGGAGATAATCTGGCAAGACGCCCGCAAATCCGGAAACCTGATATCGGGCTGGCCTGAGTGTGCCGTTGCCGGTGCTCTGGATATCCGTCTGGGAGGTCCGCGCCAGTACGGTGACAGTTGGGTGGAACGAAACTGGGTCGGAGACGGTACCGAACATCTCACCAAACATGACCTGCAGGCCGGGATGAAGCTGCTGGCCCAGACATTGACTTTGTTCACCCTGTTGGTCGGTATTGCGGCAGCCTTCGCGTAAGGCTCGAGGCACACGACATTTGACATTGTGTCCGTTCGCTTCATAACTGGACCTCGTATTTCCGACTTGTGAGCCCGCCGCATAATGAAACTTCATTTCGTATCATCCCAGGCCCCTGAAGCCATCAAGGCTGCACAGAAGCTGAAGCACCTGTTTGGCCAGGCACCACGCGATGATGCCGATGTCATCGTGGCACTTGGCGGTGACGGACTGATGCTTGAGACCGTGCATACGGTGATTGATTCCAATCAGGCCATATTCGGCATGAATCGCGGTTCGGTCGGTTTCCTGATGAACGAGTTCGAGACCGGTGATTTGACTGACCGGATTGCAGCGGCCACGGAAACGACCATCCATCCGTTGAAAATGACGGTCACCGACAAAAAGGGCACAACCCACTCCGCGCTCGCCTTCAACGAAGTGTCCATGTTGCGCCAGCAACACCAGGCGGCAAAACTGCGGATATCCATCGATGGCAAGGTCCGTCTTGATGAACTGGTGTGCGACGGCATCATTGTTGCCACTCCGGCAGGTTCGACGGCCTACAACCTGTCGGCTCATGGTCCCATTCTGCCAATAAACTCGCCGTTGCTGGCATTGACGCCCATCAGCCCGTTCCGGCCACGGCGATGGCGCGGCGCGATCCTGTCCCATGAAGCCGAAGTGGAAATCGAAATGCTGGAGGCGAACAAGCGTCCGGTCTCCGCTGTTGCTGATCAGACGGAGTTTCGCGATGTCGTCAAGGTCGTCGTCAGTGAAGACGAAAAAAGGTCCGCGCGACTGCTGTTCGACGACGGTCATTCTCTGGCCGAGCGCGTTTTGAACGAGCAATTCCAGTTTTGAAACAGTCGGTTTAACCTTATGGTATCTGTCTGTTTAGACAGTATTAAGCACAACGCCGTACATTCATTCTTGTGAGTTGCGTAACCGGCCAGTTGCCGGAACTGAGTATCGAAACGCCGGGTTCTGTCGAACCCGGCGTTTTGCATTTTTGCGAGCAGGTCCGATCAAGCAATCGTTCAGATGTGTTTTTTAGCCGGGCACGCAGCGTAAAGGCCGAAACTTTCAGGTTGGTACGCAGTCGAAATTCACCACCGGCGAGCACCTCGAACAAGGTCCATGGCACTGTGTTCTGAAGGCTGAGACGATCACCTTGCCGGCACGAAGGACACACCATGGACCTGGATCAGGTTCAGGCCGCACTGGCCCTGCGGCTCCTGTACGGATCCGTCAGGTTCCCGGAAAATGGTCGAGATTGCCGGGTTCTGGCCGTAATGACCAGAAATCAACCAGCTCTAGGCTACGCGCGACATGCCTTCTGACAGGCGCGAAACCAGGGTGCGGGTGCGACCTTGTGTCAACTGGGCCAGCAGGCCGACAATGCGCATGCGCTCATGCTCATCATCAGCGGCATGGCGGGTCATGATGACCTCGACAAGTGCCCGGCCGAATGCTTCGGCGTCAGCTTGTTTGCCTGATGCACCCGTAGCTGCCGATACCTGGCAGATTGCATGTATCAGAACGTGCGCATCCTGCGGAATACCGGCACGACGCAGCAAAGCGTTGACAGTGCGCCCAGACATCGTACCAGTGGCGCGGCGCACCTTGCGCAACGAGACGTTTGCCAGGTAGGCAAGAGCCCACTCGAAAAATGGCAGGTAACCGTTCATCCCGGCCCGCAGGAGCAACGAGGTGGTGAGCATGCCGCGTTGCGACATCAGCGCGACCACTGACTGGAGTTTCTTCGCTTCAACTCCGAGCAGTATGCGCAGTGCGTTGACCTCTTCCTTGTCGGAAATGTAATCGTCGCTGCGGAAGTCTGCGACCCAGCCCTGGTATTGAGCGGCCTTGCGCATTTCCTCGGCGGTGCGTTGATTGTGCACAAGTGCGATCTCGCACGGCAGGTGCGGTAGGTCCATCAGGATGTCACACACTTTCGGAGAGGCATGAAACCGATTGTAGATCTTGCGGCAGTACCCTGCTCCCAGACGTACCTTCGCGTTGCCCAGCAGGGCAATAACAACCTCTTCGCCACCATCTTTCATGATCTTGCGTACGGCACCCGCCCCGAGATCAGGACGTGCTGCAACAGCCTTGCACCGTTTCAGGTCGCCGACTGTAAGGATGGTTTTCATGATCGAGTCATCAAGAGACGGGTTCAGTCCGATAAACGGGACAGCAATGTCATCCTCATCAGCGACAATGGCAAACACCAGATCGGCTGACAGCCCGTCTGCCTTGAGCAGCCTGCTTGCGATGATGTCGCGGATATGACGATCGGTGTCACACGCCAGTTTGGTAACAATCGGCATCACCTGCTGGCATTCATCGGTGCCGGAATGCGGATCATTCAGCAGGTCGCACAACTGACGGGTCAACGCCATCCGGTCCGCAACACTGCCGGTATTCATCACATTTTCAAAAATCGACACATCCAGGCGCAGCCGCCTCTGCTTGATGATCTCTTCGAGCATATAAGTTTTCCACTTACCAACCGCTTGTCGGTCTGCGAAAACTGGAACTTCATCGTTCGCGACCGGTTAATTGCCTGTGGTCCAAGGTAACGCGAGAAGTCTTAACGTTTGGTTCACCATAAATTCGAGGCAGAACAGCTTACTGCTGGTCGTCAACTTCCGGCACGGTATCGGAGGCCGTTTCGTCCATTTCCTCAGCCACCGCCACAGCCGTAACAGCTGTTACCATGGGCGTAATCGGCACCAGGTCACCGGTTTCTTCCGGAGACATCACGTCAGACATTGTCATGCGATAGAAGGCGTATGCCGCCAACAGCCCGAAGACGGAAACCATATACAGCATGAAGCCATTGGCGCCAAACTGCTGCATGAAACCACCGGCAATTGATGGTCCTGCAATAGCGCCCACCCCGTACAGCAGAACCAGTTTTGAACCCGCCGCCAGCATCTGGTCCTTGTTCAATTGGTCGTTGGCATGGGCGATGGCCAAAGAGTAAAGCGGCATCGAGACACCGCCAAACAGAGCCACCAGCCCGATCAGCAGAAACGCTTCACTGGTGGGCACAAACATCACCAATCCAGCCAGTACCGCAGACAACACCGACAACGCGGCAATCATCAGCCGCCTGTCATACCTGTCAGACAGCCAGCCAACCGGCATCTGGGACACGATGACCGCAAATGGTGCCACCGCCATCATCAGCGATACATAGGACAGCGGCATGCCGTTCATGACCCCGAAAACAGCGCCAAGGTTGAAAAAAGCCGACTGTCCCAATCCATTGGCGATAGCTGCAACAACCGCCAGTGGCGAGGCCGCAAATATTTCCGAGATCGAGATGTAACGTGGCGCACCCAGAACCGGGGCCGAGACCTTTGTCAGCACGATGGGTACAAGCGAGAGCGACATGACGGCTGATACCACGATAAACCGTGTGAAGCCGGACGGATCGTCGATCACCAGCGCCAGTGAACCGATACCGGCACCAGAGTAAAACAGCAGCATGTAAAGTGACAGAACCTTGCCGCGATCCTTGTTGCTGGACCCTTCGTTGAGCCATGTCTCGATTACAATTGCCAGCCCGGCGGCGCACATCCCGATGAGCAGACGCATGGCGAACCACCACACCGGATTGACAAACAACGGGATCAGCAAAACCGCGGTGGACAGAACGGAGGCGTATCCCGCAAACACCCTGATATGGCCGACCGAGCGAACCGCGTTCGGCGTAATCAATGCCGACAGGAACAGCCCCAGCGAAAACCCGGATGCAATGATACCGGTAGTTGTCGTGGAGAAATTGGCAAGAGCTGCCTGCACACCAATGAGTGAGCCCTGCAGACTGTTGCCAATCGACATCAGCAGAATGGCCACCAGCAGTGGCCAGAGGTAACGCAATCCAGCAATCACCGGCTTCGATCCTTCAAATCAGGGTGCCAGTGACAGAGGTCACCGGCAGCAATGCAAATCCGAATGCTGGCAAACCACGATTACAATGATTTTACAGTATGCCCGTTTGACGCAGCTTGGCGTCGAAGATTTCACGGTTGCAGGGTTTCACCAGGTAGTCGGTTGCACCATGCCAGATAGCATCGCCGACCGAACTGATATCACCGGCATCGGGACACATGATTACGACGGCATTTGACCCCGCACTATGCCTGCGTAACTGGCGGATAAAGGCAGTTGCACGGCGTGTACCAACGAGAACGACGTCTGGCATGTCCGACACACAGTGCGCAATGGCAGCATCCTCGGTTTCCGCCTCGACAATGTCGAAGCCATGGCTGGCAAGATACCCTTGTGCTCGACCACGCCACTCTGTGCTGTCATCCACAACCAGGCAACGTGTCAGTTCGCAATGTCGCTTCATTTTCGATCTCCTAGCTTGTCGCTAAGCCGTTCCCGTAATGCGAGTCCTGCGCCCGGCAAGTTAACGAGAAGTTAACCGCCGCCCGTCAACCTGCGCACTTCTGTTTAATGCAATTAAAACAGCAAATTAGAGTCGGCACGTGAATCCATTTGTGAATCACTTCCAGCGATACTTGAAGCCAAAATGAGACTCGCGCCGCGACTCACCGCAGAATCACCCACAACCTCAAGTTGTACAAGCGCAATTTCAGCACGATTCACGACCAGCATTTATAGATTGCCGCCGCGCCCTGCCTCGGTTAGCTGTTGGAACATCTGAAATGCAAGCAGCGAACGGTACCCGATCATGGCAGGCAAATGGTTTGATGAACTGGAAGAAGGCTTTCAACTGGTGCACGAAGTGCGCCGCACAGTGACGGAAGCCGACAACATGATGTTTTCCAACATGACAATGAACCCGCAGCCTCTGCACATAGACCATGATTTCGCTGCCAACAGCGAATGGGGCCAGCCGCTGGTCAACTCCATGTTCACGCTTTCGCTGGTCATCGGCATTTCCGTACAGGAACTCACGCTCGGCACGCTGGTGGCCCAACTGGGCATTACCGATGTCAAATTCCCGGCCCCGGTATTCCATGGCGACACCATCCAGGTAAAAACAACGGTAGTGTCGCGGCGCGAAAGCAAATCACGTCCGGACGCCGGTATTGTCGAGTTCAGGCATGAGGCCTTCAAGCAGGATGGCACCTTGGTTGCCGAATGCATCCGCCAGGCGTTCATGCGCAAACGGCCGGCCGACGCGGGAGCAGCCTGATGCGGTCATTGCTGTTTGTACCGGCTGACTCGGAACGCAAGATCGAAAAGGCGATGACCTGCAATGCCGATGTCGTCATTCTCGACCTGGAAGATTCCGTTGCCCTGCAAAACAAGCCTGCTGCGCGTGCCCTTGCGGCGCAAACCCTGCAACGCCCCCGTTCGGGGCCGCAGGTATATGTGCGCGTCAATGCGCTCGATAGCGGCCTGACATCCGATGACGTGGCTGCCGTGTTGCCGGCCGGTCCCGAAGGTATCATCCAGCCCAAAACCGAAACCGGCGCATGTGTGGACAAGCTGGCCGGCATGGTGGGCACGGACATGCCCGTCATCGCCATCGCAACCGAGACAGCAAATGCCATGTTCGGCCTGGGCACCTACACACAGGTGACCGCCAACCTGAAGGGCATCGCCTGGGGCGCTGAAGACCTGTCCAACGAATTGGGCGCACAGGCCAACCGAACTGCCGGCGGCAGCTTGACGGAACCATATCGGCTGGCCCGGTCCCTGTGCCTGTTCGGCGCGCGCGCTGCCGGCGTTGAACCGGTCGACACGGTTTATGTGGACTTCAGGAACCAGGCCGGGCTGGAGCACGATTGCATGGACGCCGTCCGAGACGGCTTTACCTGCAAGATGGCCATTCATCCTGCACAGGTAGACACCATCAACCGGATATTCACACCGTCGGCGCAACAGGTCGCGGAAGCCCGCAGCATCATTGATGCCTTTGCCGGCGCCGGAGATGCCGGAGTTGTAGGCATAGACGGCAAGATGTACGATATTCCGCACCTCAACCGGTCACGCAAATTGCTGCACCGGGCCAAAGCTTACGGGGTGACCTGACGATGCAGATTTCAGGCCTTGAAGTTTTCATCCTGCGTGGGCCTGAAATCGACCGTCCGCACTGGGTCAGCAATTTTACGGTACCGACCGCCAATGAAGTACTGGTGCGCCTCAAAACGTCTGACGGCATCGAGGGGTTTGGACTTGCCACCAGTTACACCAGTGCCGAGCCAGTTCTGAATGCATTTCGCACTGGTATCGGCGACATCATTGTCGGGGAAGACCCGCTGGCGCCGGAACGCCTGTACGAAAAACTGTTCTCCCTCACCTCACAAAGGCTGGCGCACGAAAAGGGCTGGGGGCGCGAGACGCTGGTGCGTATATCGTCTGCGGTCGACATTGCCTGCTGGGACATTATGGGAAAGGCTGCGGGCCTGCCGCTGTACCGGATGTTCGGCGGCTATCGGAACACCGTGCCGTACTATGTAACCTGTGGTTATTATCGCGATGGCAAGGATGATGCCGAACTGCGCGCAGAAATCGAATATCTGAAAGACCAGGGCCACACCGGCTTCAAGGCCAAGGTTGGCGGACTGAGCCTGGCAGACGATATTGCGCGGATGCAGATTGTACGGGATGTCATCGGCGACGACTGCGACCTGATGATTGACGTAAACCGCGCCTGGGACCTGCCGACCGCAACCGAGGCCGTCAGATTGCTGGAGCCGCTGCGCCCGCGCTGGCTGGAAGAACCGGTACGCTGGGCAGATGACAGGCGGGAACTGAAAATGCTGTCACAACGGACAACTATTCCCCTGTCTGGCGGTGAAAGCGAAGTGACCAGCTACGGCTGCCGCGCCCTGCTCGAAGAACAGGCAATCCGGATATTGCAGTTCGACGTGACCATGTTTGGCGGTTTTACCGAAGGCCGCAAGATGGCGGCGTTGTGTGAACTGAACCATGTTGAGGTCACCCCACACCATGACTGCTTCGTTCATGCGCCGCTTGTGGCGGCAACGCCTGCCGGCGGTTTTGTCGAAGCATTCACCGACCCGGAACGAGACCCGCTGCAGGCTGAACTCTATGAAAATCCACTGGCAATGGCCAATGGCTGGATGACGCTGAATGACGATCCGGGCCTTGGCCTGACCCTGTCCGAAGCCGCCATCGCCAAATATGGAACTCAGATCATCTAGGGCAGGAAATGCATCATTTATGCATTCGCCGACGCCGGCATAGTCGGCACCAAACTTCGTGCCACTTCACACAGTTATGTTTCCTGGACCAGCCTGCACGGGAGTCATGGCGGGACCTACGCGAAAAGTGATCGCAACCGCTTGGGTTCAATTGCCGCCAACTGGCTCACAGAGACCCGGTAGACATCGGTTGTCGAGGATTAACCCGTCGTAAGCGCGTCAGACCAGACCCTGTGCAGGCGGCGCAATTTCTCAAAGCGCGTCGGCGCTCGGTAGATTTCCGCAGGGTCGCGAACCACGCCCGCATTTTGCAGTATCCGCTGCAGCGTCCTGCGGTGCATACCCAGGATAACGGCGGTCTTCGATGTGTTGCGGTCATTTTTCTCCCAACGGGACACAATATGCTGCAGCCGGGCTTTCGCCGGGTTCATCATTGTGGGAAGTTGATCCGGTTTGCGTTTGGCGGCACTTAGCAGGGCATGCTCCAGTTCTTCCACACTCAGTGGCTTTACGAGACAGTCAGCGGCGCCTGCCCGGGCAGCCTCAGCCGCAGTTGCGATGTCAATATAGCCGCTGAGCATGACCACTGTCGAAGCCGGAGAGAGCTTGCGAACCAGTCCGAGAGCATCCATCCCGCTCTCGCTCTGAAGATGAACGTCGATCACAGCGAAATCAGGCCGGGCCGAAACCAGGCACTTTCGGACTTCAGCGATGCAGGTTGCAGAACAGATCTTGTACCCGAGGGTCTCGAGGTTCCGGCCCAGGACGCGAACGAAGGCAGCGTCATCATCTATCAGAATGATTGATTTCATTGGTGACTCCAGCACAGTTCCAGTTGTCGGGTTATACGTGGTGTGTGTGGGATCAGATCGACCCGCGATATTTTGTCTCGCCAGCCAGTCGTGATCACTTTCAGAAGATACAGCCCCATGCGCCACCAGGCCTGTAGCAACTGTCCGGCCAGACCGACGAGCGGCCCATAACAACAGTGTTTGCTGCGGAGTGTCCCGCGATGTGACACAACAGCTTTCTTTCTGTTCGCCAAAGTGATCCCTCACCGAATGAGAGGCTTTGATTCATGACCGCAAGGCAACAGCGGCAATGCGGACTGACGCATTTTCGTCTGGCCGAGCGCCTCGTCAGCAGGCCACACCACCGACTAACCGACAGAAACCGGCAAACAGGATACAATCACATGAAAGACACGTTGCGCCCCGGCCTCACGCATTCTGCGGCACTGGAAATTGATCAGTCTCTGACGGTTCCGCACGTGTCATCGAAACTGGAGGCTTTTGGTGACATGCCACCGGTTTTCGCTACTGCGTTCATGATTGCATTCATCGAAGCGACCTGTATTGAAGCGATCGCGAAACACCTTGATGACGGTGAGCATTCCGTCGGTACCCATGTTGACGTGAGCCACCTGGCCGCAACCCCTCCCTGTCGGCATGACGGTTACAGTTGAAGTCACTCTGGTCGATGTCGACCGACGCTCCCTTCTGTTTGAAGTCAGCGCCCGCGACGAAACCGCCTCCATCGGCAGCGGAACGCACAGGCGAGCTGTCATTGATGTCCAGAAATTCATATCCAGGACGGCCGGCAGGCAGCGCGCAGCCGTTTAGACCTATTCATCTCGCAGCCAGGCCTCGAAGCGCTTCGTGCGCAGTTTTTTTGTGCGCGCATACCACAGGCTGTCGCCGTAAAGCGCACGTTCGGCGTGTTGCGGCGCGTTTGGCAGGTGATCGCGCATCGGAACACCGGTTTTCCAGTGCAGGCCGACCCTGGACAATGCCGAACGGCGTGCCGGGCCGTAGGGAATCAGTTCAGCCAACGCCGCCATCCGCTCAGGGGCCGTGGCAAACCGGAGAAACTTTTCCGCCATGTCCTGATCGCGCGCGCCACGCAGGATTGCCCAGACCTCATACCCGATCACCTGCCCGTCCCAGACGATTGTGATCGGCGCGCCATCCTGCTGCGCGGCAGAAAAGAACCGGCCATTATATCCACTCGCCATCACGGCGCGCCCATCGGCGAGCATTTCCGCCGGAGTGCCAACCTCCTGCCACCAGATGATGGAGCCGCGCAAGGTTTCCAGCTTCCTGAATGCCAGCCGCAAACCACGATCCGTACTCAACAGGTCATAGACCTGGATGGCCGGCACGCCTTCAGCCATAAGCGCCCACTCCAGAATGACATCCGGGTTGCGTTGAAGCGCGCGTTTGCCGGGGAATCGCTTCAGGTCAAAGAAATCCGAGATTGTCGCGGGTTTTTCGCCCAGGAAAGCCCGGTCGTTGAAAGCAAAAACCGTGGCGTAGACATTCTGGGCAATCGAACAATCGCGAAATGCCCGCGGAAGGAAATCATCGGCGATTGCTGATTTCTGGTGGTCGTCCGCAATCTTGTGCATGTCAACCTTGGTCAGCAACCCGGCATCGCAAGCCGATATGGCCTGATCCTCGATCATGTCGACGACGTCCCAGCCCTCATTCCCTGCCCGGCTGGCAAGCGCGTCCACACCACCACTATAAGTCACAGGCTTCACCTTTATCCCGGTCGCGCGCGTAAACGGATCATAGATCGCTCGCCTTTGGGCATCTTCATAAACGCCACCCCAGGACACGACTGTGATCGTTTCTTCGGTTCGACCACAGACCGGCGCGAGGCAGATCAATATGATCGTAATGAAAACCTTATGCAGTTGCATTTTCCTCCCGCCTCAGTTCCCGGACAGCTTTCAGATAGGCCTTGATAATTGCTGTCTCCGTCACCGCGCCTAAAAGCCTGTTTGAGCCAGTTTCAACAACAGGGATGACATCGCCGACAAACCCTTCCAGTTGCCGCATCGCACCGGCAAGCGTCGTCGCCTCGTCAAACACCAGCGCTGCGGGCCTCATCAGGGATGACACAGGGGCCGATTTGTCATTGGCCCCTTCCCGCGCATCGAATACGCCCGCCAGATGTTTGTTTTCATCGAGCACAAATATCTCACTCAACGATGCGGAGCTGGCACGTTCAGACACCTTGCCGGCCGGCTCGTTCAGCGTACATCGGGCAAAATCCTCGATCACAAGATCAGACACAAGGTGCGTCGACAGGCGTGCCCGATCCCGGCCTTGTGACAGGTCAACACCCTTGCGCGCCAGCTGAATGTCAAACAGGGAGCGGCCATAGATCCGATAGGAGACGAGGTTCGAGAAAACCACCGCGACCATCGCTGCAATGGTCAGGTCATAGTTCCGGGTCAACTCAAACACGATAAGAATAGTCGTCAGAGGTGCCCCGATCACCGCACTCGTTACAGCCATCATCCCGCAGATCGCATAAGCGACAATCCCCGAGGTTGCCACGATGCCTGTTGCATCAACCAGCATCCAGCACAGTGCCCCGAACAGGATACCGATCAACAAGGCGGGGCTGAAAACCCCGCCTGCGAAGCCAAACCCGATACACAAGGCGGTGAGAGCTATTTTCGCGATGACCAGCAGCGCCAGTTCCCAGGTCTGGAATGCCCCCTCAATCGTCGCGAACCGGAGTGTCTCCTGGCCAATTCCCATGACATCGGGCAGCCACAGGGCGGTGAGGCCAACCGCAAGACCGGCGCTTGCCGGACGCAGTACCGGCTTTATCGGCAAGCGCACGGCAAGATCGGCACAGCGCAATGTCAGATGCATAAAGCCGATTGCAACACCAGCCGCCAGCAGGCCCAGCACCCCGAACAGCACAAACTCGTGGCCATACTGCACACCGTCAAACTGCACCAGGAACAGGGCTTCGCGCTCGAACACCACGTTTGCAACCACATATCCGGTCGCCGCAGCGACGGTTGTGGGTGCAAAGGCCTGTATGGAGTAGTGGCGCAGGACAACTTCATGGGCAAAGACCATGCCGGCGATTGGCGCATTGAACGCGGTGGAGATCGCGGCGGCTACACCGCAGGACATCGCGATCGCGGCAAAGTTCGGGATGCGCAGGTTCAGCCGGTCCAGCACACTGCCCATCATTGCCCCGAGATAAACCAGCGGCCCGTACTGTCCAACCGACGCACCGGACCCCAGTGAGATCACCGCAGCTATCGTCGACAATACGCCGGCCCTGGCACCCGGTGGCGGAAGGGCAAGCTGTACTCCTCGAAGCACATCGGCCGGACCAAGCGGGCGTTTCTCCGGCGACAGTTTCGTCAGCAATATCCCGACAATGAGGCCGCCGATCACCGGCACCAGGATCGTCGCGGAAGTAATCAGCCAGAACGTGCCGTCAAACTGGACCCGCGTGCGCGGTGACACCAGCAGCGCGTTGTTCAGCCAGGCAACCGCCTCGACAAATGCTATGGCGGCCAGCGATACGCTGAGCCCGATCACCAGGGCGCACAGCGTCATCGTGCATATCCGGTAGACGGCGCTGCCTGCGACCGGCGGTATTGTCCTTTCAAGACCTGTCATGTTGAGACTGTTTCAAGAATTCTTTTTCAAGGCAACAGTCGCAGGCCATAGGCATGCTTACTGGTCAGCCTCGGGATTGTCCGCCTTGACGCGCTTTGCCCTGGCTTGCCGCTTGGGTTTTACAGCCGTGTTTGACAGTTCCACCTTGACCGGACCGCGCATGGCGACATCGCGATGCGGGTATGGAATGTCGATGCCGGCTTCATCGAGACCGTCCCACAGCAACAGGAATACATCACCGCGCACATTGACCGTTCCCTGCCCCGGATCCCGGATCCAGAAGCGCAGCTTGTAGTTGATCGAACTGTCGCCGAACTCGGTAATGTGACACACCGGCGGCGGCACCGCCTGCACCCGTTTGTGAGTCGCTGCCACAGCCCTGGCCAGATCGCGCACGGTATGGGGACTTGCCTCATAGCTCACCCCGAAATCCAGGTCGATGCGCACCAGGTCCGATGAATATGACCAGTTCACCACCTGGGAAGTAATCAGGTCCTCGTTCGGTATCAGGTACTCGCGGCCGTCGCGCGAAATCACCGAGGCATAGCGCGCGGCCAGCTCGTTGATCTTGCCATAGGTGTCGCCGACCGAAATTACGTCTCCCGGCTTGATGGATTTATCGACCAGCAGGATGATACCCGAAATCAGGTTCGACACCACCTTCTGCAGGCCAAACCCGATGCCGAGGCCAATGGCGCCTGAGAACACCGCCAGCGCGGTCAGGTCAATGCCGACGAAACTGCACGCGGCCAGAACCGCGGCAATCATCAGCGCGGCCTTTATCAGTTTGCCCAGCAGAACCTGAAGCGACGGATTTAGGTCTTCACTGGTCTTGATGCGGTTGTCGGCAAACCGGCCGATCAGCATTGCCAGCCAGACCATCGCCGACACTGTGAGGATCGAGTTTATGACCAGCAGCGGTGTCAGCCTGATCCCCTGCATCTCGATACCGAACGTATCCAGCGCGTTGATTGTCTCAGGCAGCAGGTTGAGAATCGACAGCGCCGCCACCGACCAGGCGAGCAGCTCGATGGTTTTGGCCATGAAGCGGTTGCGGATAAGGCGCGAGGCAATTGAGATGATGACCCAGGCGGTGCACAGCTTGGCTGCAATGCCGATCAGGTAACTGCGCGAAATCCAGGTCACCGCCTGCATCGCTTCCACGGCGAACCACAGCAGAATTGCCAGGAAGATCCAGCGCATGCGGCGCATAACCACCGCCAGCACACGCAGCAATTGGGGCTGGCCCTTGATGTTGCGCACATAGGTTTCGACACTTGGCGCCAGCCACCGGTTGAGTATGAATGCGCCGGCAATCGCAGCAAAAATAATCGAGAGCTGGATCAGCGCCCACTGCAGGCCGATATAGGTAGAGGTAATGCCAAGCTGGTTCAGCCAGTTGGAAACAAAGCCTGATACATCGTTCACCATATCAGACATGTCTGTTTCCCCTAAGCCGGAACTGGTTCGGTCTTCTCTGCCAGGAGGCATGATATATCAAGTATCCTCACCCCGGACGGCGCATTCGGAAAGCTTCCTTTACCACCGTGTATTCCGAATATCCCATGCGCATGATCGGTTGCATGGCCGCCGTGTTCACTCTGCCATCCTCGATGAACCGGTCATCAATATACACACCTATGACCTGTCCGACCACAATGGCATAACCGCCGGCTGCATTGTCATGACCGGGCAGGTCAACTGTCTTGACATACCTGCACTCCAGGCCGACCGGGCTGGCCGCAACCCGCGGTGGCTTCACCATGACACTGGCCGCCTTTTCAAGCCCGGCAAGCTCAAACTCGTCAACACCGGTCTCGACAGGAGCCGACGACTGGTTCATCTGTTCGCGCAAGTCCCAGGTCGCCATGTTGCAGACGAACTCTCCCGTCTCGACAATATTGGTGATGGAGTCTTTCTGGCCCGCCGATCCAAACACGACATAGTGGGGATTGTCCGACATCGCGTTGAAGAAACTGTAGGGCGCCAGGTTCACCACACCGGCTGCCGACATCGACGATATCCAGCCGATCGGCCGCGGTGCAACCAGAGCCTTGAACGGATCATACTGGTGGCCATGATTGTTTTCTTCAGTACCGTAGAACATAAGCACTCCGTTCATTCAGGTGTGGTTGCAGTAGTGTGGCTTGATGGCGTCCGGCATGGCCTGCTGTCAACCGGTGATGACACAAATGTCACTTGAGCCGGCGCCCAAGCATCGCCATGTTGCAATGCAACATAATCGTTTCGGATCAAATTGGAGACTGGCACATGCTCAAGGGCAAAACCGCACTCGTCACCGGCTCAACCTCCGGCATCGGCCTGGACATGGCCGAGGCACTCGCACGTGAGGGCGCAAACATCATGCTCAACGGTCTCGGCGATGCAACGGAAATCGAGGCAACCCGCGCCGGCCTGGAAAAACGCACCGGGGTCAAGGTGTCCTTCATGGGCGCAAACCTGATGAAGGCGGACGCCTGTGCCGACCTGGTGGCAGCGACACAGAAGGAATTCGGCACGCTGGACATATTGATCAACAATGCCGGCATGCAGTTCGTATCCCCGATCGAGGAGTTCCCGGTCGAAAAATGGGATGCGATAATGGCGCTCAACCTGTCGGCGCCATTTCACACCATCCGGGCAGCTCTTCCGGCAATGAAGGATGCCGGCTGGGGCCGCATCATCAATACCGGTTCTGCCCACTCACTGGTCGCCTCGCCGTTCAAATCCGCCTACGTGGCCGCCAAGCACGGCCTCGCCGGCCTGACCAAGACCGTAGCGCTGGAAGCGGCGGAACATGGCATTACCTGCAACACCATTTGCCCCGGCTATGTCAGCACAGAATTGGTCGATGCACAGATAGCCGACACCGCCAAGGCGCGCGGCATGACCGAAAAGGAAGTTATCCAGAAAGTCATCCTGGAGGCCCAGCCGACCAGGGAATTCGTCACTGTCGAACAGATATCCGGGCTGGCCGTGTTCCTGTGTTCAGACGCCGCCGCCAGCATGACCGGCGTTATCCTGCCGATTGACGGCGGCTGGACGGCGCACTGACCATGGCAAAGACCAAACCAATCGCACTGGCCCTTCAGGGCGGCGGCGCGCACGGCGCCTTCACCTGGGGTGTGCTGGACAGGCTGCTCGAAGACGGTCGGTTGATCGTCAAGGCAATCACCGGCACCAGTGCCGGTGCCATGAATGCAGCCGTCCTGGCGCAGGGCTTTACCCAGAATGGCCCTGATGGCGCACGCGAAACCCTCGAGACGTTCTGGCATGCCCTGTCGGTCATGGGCCAGGCCAGCCCCATCAAGCGCTCGTTTGCCGACATGCTGACCGGCAACTGGAGCCTTGATGCCTCGCCCGCCTATAACATGCTCGACATCATGTCGCGCATCGTGTCGCCTTATGACACCAACCCGTTCGACATCAATCCGCTGCTCGACCTGCTCAACCAGTCCATCGACTTCGGCAAGGTGCGAAAATGCAATGACATCGAGTTGTTCGTATCGGCAACCAATGTGCGCAACGGCAAGATCAAGGTGTTCAAGGGATCGGAACTGACGGCAGACATGCTGATGGCATCTGCCTGCCTGCCGCATCTGTACAAATCCGTCAATGTCGATGGCGAGCTCTACTGGGACGGCGGTTATATGGGCAACCCGCCGATCTTTCCGCTGTTTTACAACACCTCGATTGCAGACATCATGATCGTCCAGATCAATCCGATCGAACGGGACGAGGAACCGAAGACGGCGCGCGAAATTCACAACCGGGTCAATGAAATCAGCTTCAATTCGTCCTTGCTGCGCGAACTCAGGACCATAGAGTTCGTTACTCGCCTGATCGCCGACGGCAAGCTGGATGCAAACCACTATACCCACGCCCGCATGCATCGCATCGAGGCCAGTGATGAGATCAACCCGCTGTCGGCATCTTCAAAACTGAACACCGAGTGGGAGTTTCTGTGTCATTTGCGCGATATCGGTCGGGAGACCTGCAGCGCCTGGCTGGATGCCAACTACGATCAGGTCGGCAAGTCGTCAACGCTCGACCTGCGCGCCATGTTCGAGTGAGGCCAGCAGGGTCTGCAAGTGCGAAATGTCGTCGATGACATGGTCGGCAAGCGGAACCAGCTGGTCACGCGTGGAGTTACCTGACAGCACACCGACGCACACGCCTGCGCCGCCGGCGCGCCCGCATTGCATGTCATGGGCATTGTCACCCACCATCATCACGCGATGCGGTTCGATGCCCGTGTGGCCGGCAAATGCCAGCAGCGGGTCCCCGGCCGGTTTGGGGTTCGCCACTGAATCATAGCCCAGCACCAGATCGAACATGTCATCCAGTCCGAACGCGCTCACAGTGGCATGCGCAGACGCCGCTGCGTCATTGGTAGCCACGCCCAGCGCCAGGTCGAGTTGCTTCAGCCCGGAGAATATCCGCTGGCCCTGCTCGCGCGGAAATACCGGATGCGACGCTGCGCGCAGGCAATGCGTGTTGACCGTCTCGACCAGACCGGCAGGGGTCATTGCGTCCAGCAGCGGCATCCACACTTCGACCAGGTCATCGGTGTGCCCGGCCGCCCATATCGATCCAGGCAGGAAGGTGTCTGCACCCGGGTCAAACCCGGCAACGTCAAGCAGCCGGGTTTCCAGATCGGCATCGCCATCGGCTGCATCTGCCGCAATGGCTTTCAGGGCCGGTGTCCAGGTTTTCTCGAAATCGACAAACACGCCGTCCTTGTCGAACAACACTGCCGCAATGGAATTCGCCATGCTCTTAAAACCGCGTGGTCAGGCTGGCAGGTTCGGGCCTTGGCCTGTCTTCCTGCAACTGCGCCGGAGTTCCCAGATAGATGAAGCCGGCGATGCGCTCACTGTCGGCCAGCCCCAACGCCGTCAGCACATGCCGGTCGAAGGAGAACCAGCCCGATATCCACTGCGCGGCCAGCCCCATGGCCGTGGCTGCAACCAGCATGTTCTGGCACACTGCACCGGCCGACATAAGCTGTTCCCATTCCGGTATCTTGGGATGATCGGTTATTGCCGTGCTGACAACCGCGACAACACACGGCGCGCGCGAAAACATGGTGCGCTGGACTTGGAGCGTTTCCTCGCCATGGTCCGGATGCAGTTCATGATACCGGCCAGCGACGATTTCTCCGGCCCGCTCGCGCGCATCACCTTCGAACACGATAAACCGCCACGGCGTCAGCTTGCCGTGATCCGGGACCCGCACTGCAATATTCAGCAGCCGATCCAGTTGCTCACCGCTTGGCCCCGGCCCGGTCATCGCCTTGGCCGAGGCTGATCGGCGGGTTTCAAGCAGGCGCAATGCATCAGCCGTGTCGTTGAGTGCCTCAAACGCCAGTCCCTTGTTCAATTCAACCATTGATCATCCTCTGGTCCAACGGAATTTCAGCGAGTTTAATATCACTGTTCAAAGTTGTTTTCTAACGCCGAAATGTTCCATCGGCTCTATTGTCACGACAGCTCACTAGTCAAGCATCCACTCGAGCCTGCTGCCGCCAAGGTGCCCTTCAACTTCCTCAAAATTCAATATCGTTTGCCGGAGAGGAAACGGGTTGACCATCCCAAGCCCGGTGTGAACACACCAAGCGTTCCGGCATTGGGTAATGCCGTAATCCAATCACTGAGTGGTGCCCAGGCTTGCGTATTCGTCAACTGACTATTTCCAACCATGAACTGAATGGACGTACGACCCGGCGCCATGCATTCCACAGGTTACTTCCCCTTTCCTGTTCTGCTCCTGGCATCCTTGAAGTTCCTCCACAGGTAGGCGGCAAACGTCCCGAAAAACGCAATGCCCCAAACCATATTCGCCCACAACGGCAGATGGTCTTGCAGCCGGTAGATGTGCGCCACAATTGATGCGAATACGAAAACAATTGCCGCTATTTCAGCTCTGTCCTTCATCTATCCACGCTTTGATTTTCGAGACATCAGCAGGGTGTAATTGCGCTTGTAATCCGGGCCGATTGAATGGCTTATCCCGCCTTGAGGCTTCCAGCCTTTCTTGCCGAAAGCACGTATTCTGGTTTCCATTTCTTCAGGGCATGAGGCTTCTATGATCTTGTATTTAGTCATGGAGTGTCCGACGCAGCTATAGCAAAACAGGAACAAATGCAGGGTGATTTGTACCTCTTTTCCAGCAAAATTGCACCGTTCTTGTATCGCTCGCAGAGAGCCGAAAACCAAATTATAAATATAGTTTAGGCGTCGCGTTAACCTTCTATTAAGGATTTAATTGCGGGCCGCACGGGGGCTGTGTTTATCTCCCCTTGCCGATCGGAATACAGGTCGGGGGATATGCAGACCGGGCCTTGCAAGAGTTAGGCATCCAGAAGTCTGACAGGGAAAATTCGAATGCACGTAAATCTCCAACGTGCACGACAGCACAGTCGGGGCCGCTTTCTCACAGGGGCGGCCCTGAACTTTGTCGGCGCCAGTTTACTCCTTAGTCTTGGGGCATCGTCCGCCCTCACCGCGCAGCGCGCAGACACTGACCCACTCATAACCAATTCAATACCGGCCAGAACCGCACAAGTGCCGCTGGAACTGCGCATTGAAATCACCAGGCCCGGCCGCGAAGGCATCAGGCTGGCCGGTCGCCTGTCGGAAGACGGCGGCCTGATCAAAAAACCGGTTACATGGAAACTGATCCGCACCCTCGGCAATGGTGCGAAGGGCGGTGAGCCGGTTTACACCGACTTCCAGCCGGTGGCGGACATTCCGCTTGAGCCTGGAAACTACCGCATCGAGGCTCGCTATGGCAGCGTGTCAACCGTCAAGCCTGTTGTACTTGCCAAAGGCCAGCATCTCAGCCTGACATTCGTGTTCAATGTGGGCGGTCTTCGCACCCTGTCGACACTGGGCAATGAACCCTTGCCGGGGCCCGCACGCGCGGTTCACAAGGCATATGCCATCAATGGCACCAGCGCCGGCGAGCTCATCGCCACATCGGCCGTGCAGGGCGGCCTGATGCGGCTCGGCGCCGGCACCTACCGTCTCGAAAGCGAAATCGAACCTGGCAACACCGTCACCCATACACAAGTGACGATCAAACCCGGCATCCTGACTTCGCTCAGCCTGGACCATGAAGCGGGTATTGCCGTTGTCGACGCTCCGGCGGGAGTACCCTGGTTCGTCGCCAGCCGAGAAAAGAACTGGCGCCGATCAGGCATCGGACCCGGCGTGCTGACGCTGGCACCTGGCAGCTATACCTATCAGGACAACGACCAGACCCGCACAGTTATCATTGTTGCCGGCGAACGCACAAAAGTACGTGCTGGCGACTAGGGTCGGGCCCTGCTAAACCCAAAGATATCGTACGGCGGCTCAGAGCCCAATCTGACGGTTCATCAAGTTGGCCCAGTCCATCGATGTTCGACATTCATCAAGCCTGTACCATCTTCAACCTCTCGACAGATTTCAATCAATCCTTCCCGGCGATAAAACTTTCGAGCTTGTTCATTCGCTTCATAAGCCCAAACGACTATCCGATCGCGTCCTTCCTTCGCCAGATCCAGTAACTGCTTTCCCAAACCATGGTTTCGAGCTTCCCGGGCGACATATAACCCGCATATAAACTCATCCTCACGGACGCAAAAACCAACAATTGTGTCGTTCTTTTCGGCAATCCAAACCGTGTCTTTTCTAAAAACTTCACACCAGAAAGCCGCCAACGGCTGCAACTCGTCCAGCGGGTCCAGCCAAGGCGATTCATCACCCCAGTCACGGATGATTTGCGCGCAAGCAAGGGCATCAGATGGCTTTCCGGCACGAAATGAATAGGTCATGGCCATAAACGTATGCTGCCTCAACCATTCAGTCCATTGTGCATCGGCGGAAGTAGCTTTGTCCGCAAATACCAATGCCAGCTTTGTGACACTAGCGGACTGCTGGGATACTTTTCCTGGATCGCAGCTGAAATGGCCCGGCTGGAACTGGCGCAATAAAAATCCACCTTGCCACAACACCGACTTGCCTCTGTCTGGCCCAACAAAACCGCCCATTGTTAATCAGGTCAATTTTATCCATTCTGGAACACAATGTATACGAATCCGCTATAAACTTCCGCTTTTGCAGTCGAGCGAAAGACAGTTCCATGCCAAAACAAGCAAATGCCAACTTTCAATTTCAGGAAAGACGCCGGTCTCCGCGAAGAAACGTGAAAATCGGTGCGAACGCTGTAATTGCCAATCCAGAGGCGACGATCGATTGTACAATACTTGATTTCTCGGAATCAGGTGCGAAATTGCAGATGGAAGACGTGGATATCATTACCGCTCGTTTCAAACTGTTCATACCCGATGTTGACCACATATATGAGTGCGAGGTTGTTTGGCGTGATGGCAAGTACCTGGGTGTAAAATTCGCGAATTCCATGCCCTAGCAAGGCATCGCTCAGCTACTACGGATAACAGCCGCCTGCAGCCTGCCTGGTCACCTTTCAGGCAGCGGAATGAACTCCTCCGCGTCTCCCGGCACAATATCAAACTTCGCCGTCCTCCATTCCTGCTTGGCCTGTTCGATCCGCTCTTTCGATGACGACACGAAGTTCCACCAGATGTGTCGCGGGCCATCCATCGGTTCGCCGCCCAGCACCATGATGCGCGCCACCTTTACCGCTGTGATGGTGATGGCATCACCGGCCCGCAACACGAGCAACTGCCCACCTTCGAACAGATCACCGGCAATGCGTATCTGGCCGGAAACGACATAGATGGCGCGTTCTTCGTGAACCGGCGGCAATGGCATGGTGGCGCCAGGGTGCATGACCGCTTCGCCGTAAAACATGTCCGAATGGGTTTTGACCGGAGACGTTTCACCGAACATGGAGCCTGCAATGACGCGCAGCATGACGCCACCATCGGTAATGACCGGCAACTCATCTGCCGCATGGTGCCAGAAACCGGGTGCGACTTCCTCCTGGTCCTTCGGCAATGCAACCCATGATTGGATTCCATAAAGGTTCTTGCTCGCCGCACGTTCCGCCGGCGCGGTGCGCTCGGAATGTACTATTCCCCTGCCCGCCCGCATCCAGTTGACGGCGCCGGGATCGATTGCCTGTTCAACACCAAGACTGTCACGATGAAATATCTGTCCCTCAAACAGCCATGTCACCGTGGACAGGCCGATGTGCGGGTGCGGCCGCACATCAATGCCCTTGCCGGCATCAAGTTTCGCCGGCCCCATCTGGTCAAAAAAGATGAAAGGCCCGATCATCTGCTTTTTGACCGACGGCAGCGCACGGCGCACCTCGAAATCTCCAATGTCACGTGCACGCGGCACGATGATGTGTTCAATGGCGTCGCACGATCCCTTGTCGCCCAATACCGGATCGTCACAATCAAATCTGCTCATTAACAAACCTGCCCATTAAGTTGAGTTCTCCAATTTCAGTCTGGCCGAAGCGCTGCACATGCGGCAACATGGCCGGACAATACGTGGAGGTTGTGACATTGGGCAATATCAGTCTGTTTCAGATTGCCATCCTGTTGGCGTCAGCAGCCCTGATTGCGCCGCTGGCGAAGTACTTCCGCATTGGCGCCGTGCTGGGCTACCTGTTTGCCGGTGTCATTATCGGGCCGTTTGTGCTGCGCATCTTCACCGATGCGGAAAAAATGCTGCATGTGGCCGAGTTCGGCGTGGTCCTCTTGTTGTTCCTGATCGGGCTGGAATTGCGGCCGCAACGCCTGTTTGCCATGCGCAAGTCCGTGATCGGTGCCGGCGGCACCCAGGTACTGGTTTCTGCCCTCATATTGTTCGCAATGATGCTGGCTGCGCAGTACAACTGGCGCATCGCCCTGTTCACCGGGCTGGCGCTGGCGCTGTCGTCAACCGCCATGGTCCTGCAGGTTTTGAAGGAACAGGGCGAACTTGAACACCGCCATGGCAGGCTCGGATTTGCCGTCTTGCTGTTCCAGGACATCGCCGCCATTCCGATGATTGCCTTTGTCGGCCTGTTGGCCGTCAGCGGCGGCGAGCAGGCCACCATGACCTGGTATGGTGCCACCAAGGCGCTCGGCGCCATCTGCCTCGTCATACTGGCCGGCCGCTACGTCCTCGGCTTTGTTTTCCACCTGATCGCCAAGACAGGCGTTTCGGAAGCCATGACGGCATTCGCGCTGCTCACCATCGTTGTAATCGAAATCATCATGAAGAGCGCCGGCCTGTCACCGGCCCTGGGGGCATTCATTGCCGGCGCGCTGTTGGCCGACTCGGCCTACCGGCACGAGATCGAAGCCGACATCAAGCCGTTTGAATCACTGCTGCTCGGCATGTTCTTCGTTGCCGTCGGCATGTCGCTTGATCTGCGGCTGATCACCGAGATACCCGGCACCATCATCCTGGCAGCAACCATCCTGATGGTAACCAAGGGCATCATATTGTTTTTCACCGGCAGGTATTTCGGCCTCAACGTGAAAAGTGCCCGCAGATTTTCAGTTGCCCTGGCCCAGGGCGGTGAATTCGCCTTCGTGCTGACGACAACTGCCTTGGCTGCCTTTGTCATCACCCGTGACTTTGCATCCAAGGTCAATGTCGTGGTCACACTGACCATGGTGGCAACTCCCCTCCTGATGCTGGCCGAAGGCTGGCTGTCCGCCCGGGCGGCACCTGCCGCAGACACAGACGACAAACATGACGACATGCCGGACCAGGGCGGGCACGTGGTGATTGCCGGCCTGGGACGCTTCGGCCAGATTATCGCGCGTGTCCTGGCGGCGCGCAAAATTCCGTTCACCGCGCTGGACGGAGACCCGACACAGATCGAGATCGTGCGCAAGTTTGGCGGCAAGGTGTATTTCGGCGATGCCTCGCGCCAGGACATTCTCGATGCGGCCCAGGTCAGCAAGGCACGGGCATTTGTGGTCTGTGTCTCCAATCCGCAAGCCTCGCTGAAAATCGTCGAACTGGTGCGCAAGAAGTATCCCGACCTGCCGATCTATGTACGCGCCCGTGACCGCAACCATGTCCACCAGCTTATGGACCATGGCGTTGAACACATCATGCGCGAAACCTTCCTGTCGGCGGTTGAGATGTCACGCCGCGTCCTGCTGGAGGCAGGTCTTGGACGCGAAGAGGCGGCCCGGACCATCAAGGCATTTGCGAACGGTGACAGGGCGCGGCTGTATGATGACTACCAGCACTATTCGGACGTGCAGAAAATGGCCGAAAGTGCCAAGCGGCACGCCCAGGAACTGTCTGACCTGTTTACCACCGACGCAGACGCCGGACTTGCCGAAGACCAGCCGAACAACGACAAGCCGCGCAGGCGCTCGCGCCAGGCGAGATAGGGCGTCGGCCAGATCAGACAGACCTTTGATTGAGCTTTCCAGAAATCACAAACCTGGTCGCACCGTCATCTGACCGCGACGGCTATGTCACGTTTCAGCCAGATACTTTATGGCGCTGCGTCCGGGCATGAAGAAATAGGCGCCGCCGCGCATGCGTACGAAATCCTTCATCCCGCTGACCATGATAGGGCCTTGTGGCGTCGGGATGGTCAGTCGTCCGCCCCTGCGGCCACGGCCCAGAATTGAGTCGACCTCACCATCCAGTCCATGGAACATGCGCTCCATGCACCAGGTCTGCTGGATGAACTCAAACTGCCGCTCCAGATCACCATTGAGGCACATGAACAAAAGCCCCGGGTCACTGGCGTCATCATGTCCGGCTCCGGAACTGTCGTACTGGCGCCCCATGCGCAAAATCCGGTGCTTGTTGCTGATCGACAGTTCTGCCTCGCTGTCTTGCGGGCGCAGGCTGTCGCGCGGATTGGCCCGTCGGATGTGGGCACCGAACGGGCAGCGAAAACCCGAAGGATCCTCCTTGCCGAACAGGAATTCGTTATCCGGTGGTCCATCGCCCGGCTCGAAAGGATGTCGCACCAGGGATGTGCCGTTCTTCCAGCGCCCCACCATTTTGGCTTCGATCCATTCCTGAAGCTGGTTTTTCGTTGCGCCCGGCGGTACCCCCTGACGATCCTTGATCTGGTCTGCCGCTTTTTTTGAAAACTGATGGAATGCGCCCACGTCCTGCTCCAGTTGCCTGATAACCAGATAAGATCCGTTGCGGCCAAAATTGCGGGGTTTGTCGGCGTCATCCGCCGCAAAGTCCGGCCAGTCGTCTTGCTCCGCCAGCGGCTTGTGGGTGGGCAGGATGTTTTGCGGGTCATCCGGTGCCGACAGCAGCGGGCTGGTCGGCATGTAATTGCGGTTGTCCGGATAGCCCAGGATGAACTCGCCCGGTTCAACTGTATGTATTGCATTGGTTTGCGCAATCGAACGGCGCGTGCCCTTGAGTATCGGATGTGAAATCCCGTCGGCAAATCCGAAAGCCTCTTTTTCCGGCGCATCGCCGGTCGGGCTGGCCTTGGCCGTGACTTGATGGACCAGGCTACAGCCATGCCTGGCAAGCAGTTTCAACTGCTCATCAATCGTCTTCTCGAAGTGGTTGGTTTCCGCGTAGACAATTACAGCGGCGTCCACGCCGGCCTGGCCATGTCCCCACCACCAGTCTTCCGGCTTGTCGTCACCGGTATCCTTCAACACATACTTTGCCCGCACCGGTTCATCCATGCCTTGCCGGTAGGCAGCGGGAAACGCATTCATCTGCTCTTCAGTCATGCCGAATTTGGGCAAGCCGGACGAGGAGACCGCAAACAAGATCGCCTTTCTGAACGGCGGCCGGTCTCCGTAGCTTACCTGGCTCTGCATTTCCTTTAACCAGCCCTTTGCCTGCGGACGGTCATCAGGCAACTTGATAAGCAGGCAGGCGGCTTCATTGAGCTTCTTCATGCCGCCGAACAGGATTGTCTGAATTTCATCAGTTTCCAGGGCATGGGCAGGCATCCGCCGTGAGCCTATCAGTGACAGCCATTCGCGCGCCTGGCTTTCCGTCTTCGCCGTCAGCAGACCACGCCGGATAAAGGCATTTCCGCGAACCCGGTCGGTGGTGGTATTGGGATAGGCTGAATACCAGAACCTGGTCGGCAGCTGCTGGCGCCGGGCCCAGCGCTTGAAGCGGTCTCCGTCTGTCGCGCCCTTCAAAAACAGATTCTCGGTTCTCGGATAATTCTCGGTGTTGCTCCAGACTGCTGTCAGCCCGCCCGATGCCTTGGTAATGAAATCCTCAAGGTAGCTTTCCCAACTGCCGCCAAAATTGGAAAAGAACAATACTTTGTCTGTACCGGGCAGCAGTATCCAGCGCGCGAAATGAATAGTCCCGATTTCGCTGAGATAACCCGGGCGAAACACATGTGTGGCCATTTGCGCAATGAACCAGTAGGCAAATCGCAGCGTCAGTCTTCGCAGCCTGCCGGGCTTCATCTTGGAAATCCCGTAAAGATGATTGATGCTGCCGTCATTCTCCCGGCTCATCACCTGGCTGAGAGTATCCAGGTCGGGGGTCAGGTCTGGAGCGGGGTCGGAGCGCTCCCTGGCGCGCAAACGAGCGTAAAGCACACCAACACCCGCAGCCAGGATCAACACGCCGCCCAGAATTGTCAGGCCACCCATGGCGACCGCGAACCAGACCCCGCCGGCACTGCAGGAAAGATATACCACCCAGGCCAATATGAGCGCGAGAACCGTGAGGTAAGGCCAGGCGAAAGTCTTCAGCCCGTTAATGGCGACCTTCACAACGGGTAGCGAAACCGCCGCATTGGAGCGCGCAAAGGGCACCTCTTCTGGCGTCATCATGTCGGTAAACCCGGGCTCTCCGGCCATTTGCCCGCGCACATGATTGAGAACCTCCAGCGGCGAACCGGAAACCGAGCCTGCATCGGCGAACTCCTGCACCTTCCTGGCAAAGTCCCACTCGCGATTTATCCGCTTTACCGTCATGCCGGGAGTGCCGGTATGGTTGAGCCCCGGTGTGCGGAACAGTCCCAAACCTGTGTCGTGCGAATGTTCGGTGAGGAAATCAGCCAGCCCGGTTTCGCTGACCGTATGTCCGGCAGTGGAGAATATCTCCCGCAAAGGGTCTTGCAGCCGCTTTGCAAGATCATCAATAGCCGCCTGCTTGTTGCCGTCCTGGCTGGTCTCGATGACAATAAACGCACCGTGGCCGCTGTCTTCGTCAGCCGGCAAGACATTGATCGACATGAAATGCACACTGCTGTCGTCGAACAGGGGGCGAGTGGTTCTGCTGACGGGATTGCCGTAGCTGTCTAGTTTCGCTTGGACACCATCGGCTTTTCCGGTGTCGAACGGCACTGCAATTGTGAGGAATGTATGGGACATTGGCACGATCCTGCTGGCTAGAGAGACGACGGTTTTGGTCGAGACGACGGTTTTGGTCGATACGCCGGATTTGGCCATTTTAAACCTACGTCGACCAAATGGAGTGTGTTAAAATTCACACAGGCAGTCCGAGCCCGGATTCAAAACACCGTCGCCACCTCTAGACCTGCGGTTTCAAGAGCCAGACATTCTCTTTCGCGGTGCATTTGCCCTTCAGTTTCCCCGCCACATGGACACTTGCCAGCGGTGCTACACTGTAGCAGTCCCGGTAATGCTCAGGTATCTCCGCATCAGAGATGGAAAACGGCGGGCCGGCCATCTGGGTTTGATCATACTCAAAGGTTATCAGCAGCTGCGGTGCCTGACAGGTGATGTCTGTGAGGTGTACGGCGTAGCGGATGCGCATTTCCCCGGGCAACGCCACAAGCGCCGCACGATCGAACGTCGCATCGACAGCGCCAAGCAGCGCGTGTGTCAGCTGGAAGAAATCCCCGACAAAGATATCCAGATCCGTCACGCTGTAGCATTTCAAGCCGCCTTTGGTGACCACGGTCGGTTCAAGCTCCATTTCCGCGAACAATTGCTGGACCGCCACTTCGCTCAACTCCACACCGGCAATCCGGTAACCTTGTGACAGCAGCCAGGCAATATCCCGGCTCTTTCCGCACAAGGGCACAAACACTCGGCTGCCAACAGGCAGGGAAAGTTCCTGAAAGTAATCCGGCAGCAAAGAATTGCCATCGGCCTCGTGGAAACCGATATCTGCTATCTGCCACTTTTCATGCCAGTATTCCTTGTCCATTTGAGCATCCCCTGAAGAAGCGTTGACCCTTTGATACGACAAGGATACAACTTCAAGTCAACTTGAGGTCAACAGTAAAATTCACAAGGCCCGAAATGGACATTGGAAAGGTCGTCGAACAGTCCGGTTTACCTGCATCAACCTTGCGCTATTACGAGGAAAAGGGGCTGATCCGGCCCGTGGGCCGCAAGGGGTTGCGCAGGATGTATGACGCCGATGTGCTGGACCGGCTGGCGCTGATAGCGTTGGGGAGAAACGCCGGTTTCACGCTTGTCGAGATAGCCGCAATGTTCACACCCGATGGACCAAGGATAGACCGCGAACAGCTTGCCACCAGGGCGGACCAGCTGGACAGGACAATCAGGCAACTCATTGCGATGCGTGACGGACTTCGCCATGCCGCCAAATGCCCGGCACCCAGCCACTTCGAATGTCACAAGTTTCAGCGCTTTCTCAACGTCGCGCTGAAAAACCGGCGCAAACGAAAGACCCGGCGGCACATCTGATATGGCCTGGCCAACGTCGCAAGCCATAGCCAGCTTCACTGGCAAGCCTGACGTCAATCCGCGACGGTCGTCTGCAGCGTCCGGCGCAACCCGGCAACGATCTGCTGCCGGTCATGATGTTGCCGGACGAACTCCTGAAGTGCAGCCGACCGGGCGCGCGCCGCATCGCGGTTCTGCAGGCATTCAAGACATGCGCCTGCAAACGTGTCTGCTGTTTCATCACTCAGAATCGCATGTGTGCCGGGCCGCAGGTCCAGTCCTTCGGCGCCTGCAAAAGTCGAGACCACCGGCACATCATGCGCACCGGCTTCCAGTATTTTTATACGGCTGCCGCTGCCGAAGCGCAGCGGAATGATGACCGCATCCGCCGATTCATAAAGCGGCACCAGATCGGGCGGGCTGACAATCAGTTGCACTCCGTCTTGCCGGCACAAGCCGGTAAGGTGCTCACCAGGGTTGCTGCCTGCCACAATGAGGTTCAGCCCGGTTATGCGGTTCTGCAGGATCGGCCAAACCTCTTCGAGGAACCAGCACATCCCGTCAACGTTGGGCCCGTAACTGAGATTGCCGACAAACATCAACACCGGTGCTGATGTCGGCGTACCGGCTTCTCGCTGTTTCGCCGCAGGTTCGGGAGTTGCAGATGAAATGCCGTTGGGCACCAGTCCGATTTTCGATATGGCCAGACGCTGTTCTATCGATCGCACGACATCCCTGCTGGCCACTGTGAACAACTCTACGGCGTCCGCATGCCGATTGATCACCGCATCATAAATATCAGCCTGGGCGTCCAGCCATGCAGCCTTATCGGTGAAACCGGCATCGCGCTCATAGGCAGCACGGGATCGGCACAACGCGCCGTCATCATCGTCAAGGTCTACCAGCAGCCGCGCGTGTTGCAGCTTGTCTTGCAGCGCATCGACCAGCGGCAGCATTTGAGCCCGCGACAGGATGACAAGATCAGGGTCAAAGGCGGTCAGTTGTTCGCTGATCCGGGCAATGGCAGCTGCGGAAAGCGCCATGCTGGTGAGCGGTTTGCCGTATGCCGCCAACAAGCCTGGCCGGGATTCGATTGGCAACGATCTGGTGATAAGCAGAAGCCTGGTATCCACCCCTTCATCAACCCTGATGACCCTCGTGTCGGGCCGGAACGGGTGGTCCTCACCCGCCCTTCCGGCATCGATCTCCACGGCCATGACCAGCACGTCCCCTGTCTGTTCAGCGGCTTGTGAGAACATGCTGGTGCGCATGGCGAGGCCGTTGCCGCCCAAGGCAGGCATGACGGGGCTGATATGGGCTATCTTCGGTCTCAAGTCACCTGCCCGGTTTTCTAGGGCCGCACATACAGGTTCTTATCCCCCATGATCAGGTGTCGAACCGACTTGGCGGGTTTTTCTTCGGCACTCCGCAACTTCGCCGCAAGGCTCGCCAGGTTGCCGGCGAGTACGGCGTCAATTTTCTCATGAAAAGCCGCCGCGGTTTCAATTTGCCTGATTATCGCCGGGTTTGTACGGGCCAGCAGCTCAAGTGACGTGTTCAGTTCAGACAATTGTTTCCCGGCCACCCCAATAAGGTCGGTAACAATATCAATTGGTCCTTCCATAGAATCTGGCGGGCCGCCGCCTTCCCGCAAAGGGTCGAGGCAAAACTCGATCTTGCCGCGATCATCGCCCTTGAACAGCCACTTGCCAGTTGCTCTTCTCGAGAGTGGTGCCCGTATCTCGCTCCAGCCTTTCAGCACCAGAACAGGTTCATCGTCCTGTTGGCCGATGTACCAGTTCGTCAACTCAAACGATCTGCCTTTTCCAATCTGATTGCCCGGCAGCAATTCAACTTCAAAGGACCTAAGGTCATCATGCGTCGCGGTGAAGCGCCGCTGTTCTATCAATTCTCGCTCCAGAAGTTGTGCCTCCACGCTTTGCGGTGGGGCATGAAAAACAACACCGTTCCACATCTGCGCCAGCTCATCGAGAAAAACCTGACATTCGGCAAAGAGCTCAAACCCGTCTAGATCTTCATTTGCTTCCGTAAGTGACCATTTGCAATTGGTTCGGTGCTGGAAGAGAGGCTTCCCGGAAAAATCTCGTTGTACCAGGTATTTTTGCCCCTGAAACGGCGGATGCGGCACCAGTGAGAAGCTGCTTTTGGTCAACTGCCAGGCGAGCAGGAAAGTATCCTTGTCGCCATAGACAAGCTGATAGAAGGTTTCCGCGCGCTCGTTGATGGCAAGCACGAGATTTACAGCCCGCCAATGTAATTTCTTGTTGATGCACAGTTGGCCACTTTCCCAGGACTGCACCTGAACCGGCGTCAACCCAAGCAGCTGCCAAACAGGATTTTCGGCGGCAATGTGAACAATGTCCGGCCAGAACACAGCACCTGTCTCTGCATATTCGCGCCAGTCCAGTATCGCAGCAGGATTCCCCAGCGGAACCTGATCGGCATCCAGCAGTATGACCTCTTCAAATGATGAGTGTTTCAGCGCCAGCGCCTTCAACTGCCAGCCGTCAACGAACTCGCTGACCTTCGATGATCCGACAGACAGAGCGTCGACCGTTTTGCACCCCATACGGGCAAAAATATTCGTCAGAAAGGCAGGCATCTCTGCCGGACCCAAATGCCATATCTCGATTGGCAATGCGGTTTGGTGAATGTCCCGCAGGACCCGTACGAGCACATAGGCATTGGCCAGCATGATGGACCCGCCGGCGCAAATGACGATGCCACTGCCGGAGTAAATCCCCTCGTCATACTCGCCGGCAGCCTCCACCTCATCGAACAGTTCACCGATCAAACCGCTAGTCATCGTTATCAACACTTTCACAGAACATTTTTTAATGGTTATGCTGGCATCACACACAACCTTAGGCCAGCAACGGAAACTGCCTGTGCAAAGAAACTTGCTTCTGACAATTTTCAAAAACGCCCATCCATATCTTGATGGATATTTTCAAAGACGCAAGGCTCGCGCCGATGAACGACAGCTTTGTCCCTGGAGTTGCTTGATGCCTGACACGAATCCGGCAGAAGACAAAATTACTCAATGTTGACGCGCCGGAAATTCCTCGTTCTGGCACCGGTGGCCGTGCTCGCAACATTGGCCGGCGTTACTGCAATGAACTCCCGTTCGACCTTGCAGGCATTTGTCGACACACTGTTGCCTGCTGACGAATTTGGGCCAGCGGCCTCCGCCACGGGCGCAGTCGAAGCACTGGAGTCCATTTTTGCAGATTCCTGGCGCAGATGGATTGAACTTAAAAAACTTACGGTCTGGTTGAATGTTTCCTCGCGCGGCGTTTTTGCAAATGCAGATGCAAGGAGCAGACACAACGTCGTCTCAATGTTGGACAGCCTGCCAGTGACATCGCCCAGATGGAAAACCTACAATCGGGTCCGAAGTGCAGTAATGCGGCACTATTTTGCTCACGCCGAACGTGCACTGGCAATGGGCCTGCCCGGCCCGCCGCAACCAGAGGGTTTTTCCAACCCCCATTTGCCCTGGAAAGGGCCCGAAAGTGGCTGATGAAACCGGTCGCAGCCCCCTACCCAGGTCAACCGACGTCCTGGTCGTCGGAGCCGGTGCCGGCGGTGCCGCTGCTGCCTGGGCCCTCGCCCGCAAAGGCGTCCAGGTCGTCTTGATTGACGCCGGCCCCGAATTTAGCGCGGATGAATACAAGGTGTCGGATACAGATTGGGAGTTGCAGGGCCTTCCGCACAAGCCGGGTTCACGCGGTCAGCACGAAGTGATCACTGGTCAACCTCTGCTTGAACGCTGGTCCGGCATGCGGAACATATTTCCACCGCGCCAAAGACACTCGACCCGTTCCCGCCGAGCTAGCCATGGCTACAGCCACGTCAGGGGGATTGGTGGTTCAACCCTGCATTTTATAGGTTGGATGCACCGCTTCAGACCGGAAGCCTTTGAAATGTACTCCAGGTTTGGTGTGGCAGCTGACTGGCCAGTCAGCTATGCAGAACTCGAACCATACTATTTGCTGGCAGAGCAGATGGTTGGTGTTGCCGGACCTTCAACCGTCGCAGGCAGACCGCGCAGCGCACCATTTCCCACTCCTGCTCACAAGCTTTCGCTTCTGTCACAGACAATTGCTGGCGGTGGAGCAAAAATTGGCTGCGAGTTTGTGCCCAATACCGTCGCGGCGCCATCCAAACCTTACCGCGGCCGGCCTGACTGTAACTACTGCGGATGTTGTCTCTGGGGCTGCCCGCGCGGCGACAAGGGAAGCGCCGACCTGACATTTGTACAACCGGCGCTGAGCACAGGCAATTGCAGCATATTTCCGTCGCACACACTATTGGAGTTCAGTCGTGGCAAGAACGACAAACTGACCGGTGCAACCATAGTGGACAATACCGGTACCCGGCATCAGATATCCGCCTCGCACTATGTACTCGCAGGAGGCGCAATTGAGACACCGCGTTTGCTCTTGGCCATGGACGGGTTAGCCAACGAGTCAGGCCAGGTCGGCCGTAATTTCATGGAAACGGTTTTTGGCGCCGTAACCGGCCTTCACCCGGAGCAGATCGGCAGTCACCGAGGTTATCCGGAAGACAGCATATGTCTGGACTTCAACGCACCTGATGCCATTGACGGCATACCAGGTGGCACGGTGATCCTGCCCACAGTTGCATCCAGTCGTTACATTGGACCGGCACGGTATGCAGAGCGGCTTGTCGAGGGATTTGGAACGGACTTCAAGCGGCGCCTGCTAGACACGATGGGAAAGGCAGTTGGCCTGGTGGCTGTGTGTGAAAATCTGCCGAATCCACGATCTTTCATATCACTTTCTGATGGCAGCGCCGACGAAAACTCCATGCCCATTGCAAGGATAAACTCGTTCATGCCAGAGCTGGAAGTTGAGCGTCTGGCATTTGCAATGGCGAAAACAGAGGAGATACTTCTGGCCTCCGGCGTGCCAAAAATACTGGACCGCTTCACGAGCTACGAAAAATTCAGCACCACCCATGCCATGGGCACATGCCGCATGGGCATTGATCCGGACAAGTCGGTGGTGAACGCGTCACAGCGCAGTCACCGCTGGAAGAATCTGTGGATCTCTGATGCAAGTGTGTTTGCTTCTTCCGGCGGCGGCGACGCCCCATCTCTCACTATTCATGCTTTGTCTATCCGCATGGCCGACGCCATGACCAGGCAGATCAACCAGACCGGATAGACCATGAACAACACCTCCCTGCTGCTGGATAATGAGAGGTTGGACCTGTTGATCAGACTGCTCCGGGTCAACGATGACATTCACGACACCGGTAAATTGAGAATTGAGCTTTTGAGCGACATGTCATCATTCGAGGCAATGATGCAGGCGGCAGCACGTCGCCATCTACTCCCTGCGGCGATCTTTAATCTGAGAAACAAGGGGATACTGCTACCACCGCAGACAGCACATGTAGCGGGCAGTTCAATTCTGGCCCAGTTGGCTGATCTTGATGACCAGTTCAATCAGCGTCGTGCCATACTCGCCAGTGCCTTGCATGAAATCATTGCATGCCTGAACAACAACGGAATACAGCCGCTTGTTCTGAAGGGCTCAATATCCTTGATCTCCGGAAAACCCGAGTGGCGGTTCCAGAGAGACATTGACTTCGCAGTGGAACCAGCAGCAGCCGATGTGGCAATCACCGCCCTGCAGGCACGTGGATTCAGCGTGTGTGAAGATATGGAACGTCGACCACATCATCTCAAGCCAATGGAAAGAGCCGATGTACCAGCGTTGATCGAACCTCACGTCAAGCTCGCCGGCATCAGAGCGCGGGAGGTGCTTCCCGATGAAGTGCTGACAGGTACCGTAAATGGCCAATCATGGCAGGGCGTGAACTATCGAGCTACGAGCAACGCCGGATTCCTTTTGCATGGCCTGGCGCATCATTACTTTCAAAACCGCGGGTTCATTTACGGCACTTTCAGCTTGAAAGGGCTGCTTGAGTTTGCCTTTGTCATCGCCGGGCTTCAGGAGGCGGACATTTCGGAATTAAACAACCTCACAGAAGGACATCCCCGGCTGAAGGCGGCATTGCTGCTCTGGTGCGGCGTGGCAAAGCACCTGCTCGGCGTGTCGCCACCGCCGGGAATAGTCCTGAGCCGGGCCATCGAGAAATACGCACTCATTGTATCTGATAGATATCAGCGGGGTTTGACGGTTTCGCCGTTTACGGGTGTTCGCGAACATATTGCAATGACCCTTCGGCATGCGCCGCCAACATCTCTGGTTCGGTCTACTTTGCCGCCGATACTCGACGGCAGCCGGGGGCCTGTTTGGCGCGACCACGAAAAACAGAGACGAAACGCATCAGGGCTCCTGACCGATGTCTAGTCTCGCAACCCGCGCATCACATAGCGCCTTCTTGGCGATCAACTCGATTGACTCCGGTGCATAGTCCAATGCGGTCCGATAGCTGTCGGAGGCCCCGGCATAATCTCCCAGGTGAAACCTGGCTGCGGCGATCAAACCATGGGCATCTTCCTGAAACAGAGACTTCTCATACGCAACCATGTCATCGAAAAAAGTGTTACCATCGATTTTGGCTATGGGATCCATGAGAGCCAGCGCTTGCTGGAACTGTTTCAACGCCACACGACATCTCGCTTCCAGCCAACGCAAAGCAAGATTGCCATCAAACAAGGAAATGCCTGCCGTTACCACCTTCAGTGCGGCTTGCGGCCTGCCGGCGGCTAGTTCAATCTCGGCCCGAATCTGCGCGCACATCGTGCCCTCGATCCTGACCCGCGCAGACACACCATCAAGAGCAGCCAGGCGCATACCTTCCTGCAGCTGCCGCGCGGCTTCTTCCCTGCGTCCCAGCTCTCGCAGCGTGAAACCAAGATGGAAGCGCAGATACACTCGGGCCGGATTTGCATCGATTGCCGCATACAGCAGAGGAATGTTTCTATCATGTTTATGCGACAAGTCAGCTTCATAACCCAGATGAAGTATCGAAACATCGTATTGCTGCGAAATGCTGAGGCCGTCCTCGTCACATACCCGTTCAAGTGACGGAATAATCGTCTCGTGCATGGACTCCTGAAACCGAATTCGAGGGTCCCTGCGAAACAACCGCATCTCGCCATAGCAAGTCATGTTTGATCTGGGTTGAAACTTGACACGGCTCGCAACGGCTTCCGGTCCCGGCAGCAATCGCTTTAGCGCAACACCTTCCGAACAGCTCAGTCTTTCATCGGCATCGATGTAGAGGATCCAGTCACCGGAGGCGTTTTCAATTGACGTGTTTCGCGCAAACGAAAAATCATCACGCCATTTCTGCCGGATCAAAGTGCAATCAAAGCGCCGGATTATGTCGATGGTTTCATCGTCGGATCCGGTATCGACCACAACTATTTCGTCAACATGTCCCTGCAACGAAGAAAGACAGCCTTCCAGAAAGGCTGCCTCGTTTTTCACGATCATACATGCAGAGACGGTGGGAATGCCGCAGCTCCCAGGCAAAATCTGCTGATCAGGATGCCGTCGAATTCGGAAGCGTGACTCCAGCATTGGCAAGATTTAGCTTGCCGTCAATTGCAAAAGTCGCAATCACCGGTGCGGAAAAAGCAGCAGTGCGAACAAGTTTGCGAACAGTATCACGTTTCTGCTCATCCACCGTTTCCAGCGACTTTTCAAACTTCTCAGTCATGTCAAACCCCTAAGCGCTATACCTGCAGTGATTATATCATGCATGGGAAAGTTGACGCAAGTGCCATAAAGCCTTCTCCAGACAACCGAGCCTCATCTCGATACGCTGGGCACCGGAAACCAGCATACGTAATCGCCCTAACGCGGCCGCACGGCCATTTTCCGGCAAATAGACGGTTTTCGCCAGACGTTCAAAGGCCTCATTGGCTGTCAAAAACTTGATAGAGGTCATCCCGCCGTGATTCGCGGTGAGAAACACCAGCGCATGCGCCTGGCCCGGTGTGATTGTCCATTTTTGCCCTGCGAGCCGGGGCGTTACTGAATAAATCAGATCACCGTGCCATTCCGCGACACTCGGGCTGCGCTGAATTTGTTGCGCCATCTCCGGCACCACTGAAACCGAACTCTGCTTGACACGCAAAGTGCGCGGGCGTGCCACGACATCGCTACTGCGAACAACAACGTGCTCGTCACCTTCCACCGTCAGGCCGTGCGCCAGACATTTCAGGCTCAGCGTTGTCTTGCCAACTCTCTTTTCCGCCATTAGCAGGAATCGTTTGCCATTTGCGACAACGCTGGCACCGTGAATAACCGGACAATTGGGAGCCTCGGCAATCATCAGATCACGCAATATTTTATGGGCACGGTTCAAAAGGTGGTCACAGGTTCCAGCCGAGCCTTCATAAGGGTGTCTGAAATCGTAGAAACTTTTGTGGACCTTTGTCGTACCTATTTTGTGGGTAACTTCCGGCAATTGCGACATTTCTGGTTCGGCTGCAAGAAACTCGAGCCGGTTCGCCAGCTTTTCATCCAGACATTCAAAGTGAACCATCGACTGGACCAGACGCGCCCCGATTATCCGGCCCGACAAATCAATCCAGCTTTCTCAAGGTCCGTGAAGAACTCATCCAGATCAATGTCCTCTTCCAGATCGTATGCTTCACGGATCAAAGATCGAACATCACTGACGGGCATCTTGCCATCGCACAGCGTGTAAATCACTGCAGCGGTCGGGTTGAGATAATGCACTTTTTCATTCGGTTCATCATATATCACGAAACCGTCCGGTACTTCCGCAACTTCCAGACCTTTCGTCGTTACGAACGTCGTTGCTTCGTCGACACTGCTCATATTTTCCATTCTCCCTTGCCCGGAAACCTCAGCCTGTCCGAAACGTCAATTTAAATCCACATGCTCGGAATTGCGACGCTGAACAGCAGGTATTGGCCAGCGTGGAGACAGGTTTGGTTCACCTGATGATCTATGTCAACATCCCGAGATACGGGTGCATCGCGAACACCTGTCGAGTTCGCTTTCACAACAGCAAATTTGAAATCAGCAACCTGGCTAACCGGCTTCCAGCCGCTCGGTGATCTTCTCCGCAAGGGCAAGATGCCAGTGCCTTTTGCAACGCTCCAGTTGTTGTTGGAATTCGGGGCGCAGGTCTCTCAGCCGCCAGGAGTGATACTCCGCCGGGTCGGCTTGCATAACAAATTCGGCAAGTAGCGCCGGTGAAGCGAAGTCTTGAACGTTAATGAAGCACTTGTCGCCGGGAGCAAACTCCTCAATGTTCGGCGCTCCAAGATAGATCAGAATTGTGCCTGTCAGGAGCGGTTGGTAGAATTTTTCAGTCACATAGTCCGCCGCCAGGCTGTTCTCAAATGCCAGTGTATATTGGTAACGCCTCAACACCCGAAGCTTGGTTTTGACACCACGATCCAGCCAGAGCCGTTTGTTGTTCAAAATTCTGCCAAATGAATCAATCTCAAGATACTCCATTAGCTCGCGCATATATTCGCGCCGTCCACTCTTGTTCCAGTTACCCGTCATGAATGCACAACCCAGTTTTTTTCGGCGACCCGGCTGGACATTTCTGTACCTGGTTGCCAGAGACTGCGGAATGTAAGGTGTCCAGACGTCAGCGCTCTGGCGATAGGATGCTTCTATGTCAAAAAGAGCCATGAAATCCGGATCTTCGATCTGCGGAAAGTTGATTGCGCTTTCCATCGTTTCGGCAACCCAAAGCTGTGTCTTCGGTACCATCTCCCGCAACCGGCGCAACTGATGTGCCTGGCTGGTGAACAGAATGCTTGGTAGGTGGACTATGACGCAGTCTGCTGTCAAAAGCTGACTTGCTTCCTCGCAATGCACAAAGCCCGGCACATCCAGGAGAGGTGTCCACTGTCTGGCGACAGCTGGGCGATTATGCAGATAGTGAAAAGTCGGCAAATTTGTTGTCCGTTGGCTTGCTTTCAACCAGTTGCCCAGATCCGGACGAACCGATGAGGCAGTTGTGTTTCTGCATGTGGCAAACAGTGTGTCATACAGGCGAACCTGTTGACAGTCAGGTTCATCTCGCCCCTGTCAGCATGTATCTGCCCGAAAAAATATGTTGCACTCGTCATCTCTAGGCGTGAAGAATTTGCAAATCCGGCAATCCCCAGCATTGCTGCCCCATATCGCGCGCCATCGCCGCCAGGCCTTCCGTTTCAATCTCACCCTTCCCCCAGAGAGGATGACAGGACCTGATCGAGGGGCTTTCAACACCATATCGAAACGACGGAAATATCAGACCATCCCTGTGCAGGTCAGCACGCACCAGCAACATTGTTCCGCCTACACTGTCGATACGAACCGGTCGGCCTGTGCCGCGCAGATCGTGCATGTTCTGCTTTCCATCGTCTTTCCAGGCGTTCAGATCAAAGCTCTTTCCTCCTGGCTCACGCACACAATCCGGGTGCAGTATGTCCAGCTTGTAGGACAGCAAGTGTTCCACGATATCCGCTTGGTACCCGATTACGTCCACATCCAGCCACAATACCCAGTCCTCATCATCGAGCATGCGAAACAGCAACTGATTGCGTGAACGCGCCAGAACATTGCGCCGGGCAAGCTGCATGGAAGTTTCCCATCGCTCCATATGAGGGGGGATGGCAAAACCGTAATCGCGTTTGAATATCCTGAGCCGCCTGAACTTGCTGGCATTTGCCTTAGCCAGTGTCGAGAGTTCTTCATAGGTGCCGTCATTGCTGTCACCTTCAAGCAGACCGACGGACAATTGCTGCTTGTCATAGGTCAGCCTGTTGAGACGGTCGAAATAGCCCGGCAGAAACCGCGTGGCGTTCTTCACCGGGGTCAGTATCAATACTTTGGCCAACAGACCTCTCCTTTTTTCGGGACCATCAATCAAAGATTGAGTCATAGTTCCCATCTCGACGGCTCCGGCAATCGCGATTTCAGCCAGTCGAGCAGGAAGCCCATTTTCTGCCGCCCGTCCACTTCGTTCGCCTCGTCATCATTGATACATAAATACTGCGGCTCTGACACAGCGATTTCAGCCATTGATTTCCGGACGTTTTCACTTTCTTCCCTGGTCAGGACTACCCTTAGATCGTCACTCGAAATCATCCTCACCGGATAGCTGGCCGCAACAGAAAATGCCGGGCGTTGATGCGCCGGGCAGTGCAGCAATGTGTAGTAGTACAGATACCTGAGCGCCACGCAGTCGGTCTGCCGGAAACGTCTGCAGGATGTCCGGGCCAGTTCGTTTGGCCATTGCTGCCACAAGTAGTTCATCCATCTGGGGTCGTAGATTTGCGGACCGTGAGCAACAAGCAAACCGGGTTCCAGATGACCAAACCGCTCTTGCAGCAAAAGTCCCGTATAGGCCAGACTCCGATCAACAGTTTCACCCCGAACCAGGCTGGACGGCATTGGAAAGTTTTCCAGCGGAACGACATGGCCACCGTCTCCGCTCAGGAACTGGTCCGGTGTCAATCGCGCCAGCAGCATGACATCATCGTTGAAATACAGAAAAGGCCCCCTAAGGCCTGAAATGCGGTGCAAGTGGCACTCAATGGCCATCGAGTTGAAAGTCGGCAAGTGCGCCCGCTCTGGAAAGAGATCCGCGTGCGAGACCAGTTCGATGTCCGGTGCCTGGAGGTCAAGCCAGTCCGGCTTGTGCCCACTGGTTACCAGCCAGATCTTTCGCATTTCAGGATAATAACGCTCCAGCGATCGCAGCACATAAGTCAACAACCCCGGATCACGAAATCTCGGCCCGCTGATTTGATGTTCCGGTGAACTACTTGATGGGCGATATTGCCGCAACTGCTCTTGCCAGGCCGGATCGGATTCATCGACCCAGGTTATGACAACGTCAAGCCCTTCGTCTGTTCCACCTGTCATTTGGGGGCCAGTTTGGACAGGCACCACAGAAACAGGCATTTGTCGACGTGCCGTCCGCCATCCATCGGAGACATTTCATTCCAGCGCTTGACCGGTGCAGGAAGATTGAAGGGAGGCGCCTCGAGGTTCTGCTTCCGCCACTGTCCCATCTCTATATCGATATTGCTCGTCTCCTGAAAACTGGTCGCCAGCAGATACCGGCTGCCGGATTTGACGAAATTGGCAAGTGCCGCCGTACATTCTGCATTGCTCAGGTGAACAAGCACATCCCGGCACAAAATGATGTCAACCTTCGGTAGCGGGTCCGTTACAATATCGGCTGTCACAAATGAGAGCCTTGACGCACGCTTGCGCATGCGTTGCTCCCACTGACGCTGCAGTGCCGGATCGTCGACGATGTCGACACCGTAGATATGATCCAGCGGCACCTTAGTTTCACCCAGCCAGTTTGCTTCCCCACATCCGGCATCGAGCAAGGTTTTAGCGTGAGAAAAGATGACTGCCACGTCAACGATGCGCATGACATGCCGGGTGCAGGCAAGTTCGGACCCGCGGCCGGATCGGGTTTCCTCACTGTTCCATTCATTGGTGCTGTATATGGCGTTAAAGCGTGCACTGCGGCTGCCGTCTGTCATTTGGCGGGACCATAAATGTTGAACTGACTAAGTGCAACTGCCAGCATGGTTGATCCGAGAGCCTGGCCCAGCTCCGATTTTCGCAAATTGTCCTTCGCAAAAAAGAAAGCAGCCTTCGCACGTGGTTTGCAATTTTGCACCGAACCTGCCATCCAGAATCGTGAACGTTGGCGTTACCCGAAATCGGAAATGGGAAAACCGGAGATGACAGCGGAAAGTACTGGAATTCGAGCTGACGCCGACCAAACCACCCCTTTGCTTGATGGCAGGCATGCACCCCCCCTGAGTTTCGACAACCGGAGCGAACCGCTTAAGCATTTCGACAACTACCGAAACAAGAAAAATTTCCCGGTTCGAAGGAGAATTCGGCACTTCTTACGCTCACAAGCCTTTCCTTACTATGTTGGAGGGCTTCAGCATTACGCTTTCACTCACAACGCCAGGCACTACCTCTTTTGCTGGATCCCGAAAAACGCCTCCACAACGATGTTCGATTTTATGTGGAAGAAAATTCCACCAGATTTTCGCCGTGATGCGAAAAAGATGCCTCGGCTGTTCCGGTTCTTTGGTGCCAGACGACGCACCCATGTCGATCGCAGCCAGTGCAGTTTCTTCATATATCGTAATCCGGTGGACAGACTGGTTTCGCTGTTCAACAACAAATTTGTCCAAAGTTCCACACTGACCGGTGACGACCGGGAGAGCCTGATCTTAAGTTTTGAGTACTTTACTCTAACGTCGCCTCTCGACACAACTTTTTCGGATTTTGTACGGGTTTATCTTCAGCGTTACTTACGCCTGTTCTCCGGCAACTGGCTGCTTGACGTGCATGTGATCCCGCAAGCTGATTGCTTATGGCCCATACACTATACTCACGTCCTTCGCTTCGAATGTCTGCATGAAGATATTTCGCTGGTTCTTGGCAAGGACACGGCAGACCAGTTCTTCACCAGAAAGATCAATTCGTCATCCACAGCGCGTTATGATGACCCATCTGCCAAGACGGCTGTTTCAGAACTGCGTCGCCGGTTCGCGGAAACCGGAGAACTCCCTTCGCTTCGTGCTTATGTCGATGACGAACTCGAAGCTATCATACGGAACCTGTACGCGATCGATTACGAACTGGGCTCTTTGATCGGGGTAGCGGAACAGACCGGTTGCGAACCGGCCTGATCGTTTTTCATGCCGCTCGAGACAGGCTCATGTGCGGCGCCGTGCAATGACCCGCAATTCCACCACCACACCTTCCGAGGCAAAACCGGCAACCTCGATGGCGGTCCATGCCGGATAGGGTTCGGTCACGAGCCGTTTCCAGATATTCCTGAATATCTCCAGATGCTGCCTGATCCCGACATGATAGCTGGTGACCTCGACAATATCGTCAAATGACATGCCGGCCTCCGACAGCACGCTTTTCACGTGGACGAAGGCGGTTTCAATCTGCTCCGCCGCATCCGGGGAAACCGTTCCATCAGTCGCTACGCCATTGACCCCGGTCAGGAACACGAAACCATCGCACTCCAGCCCCGGCGACATGTGCCAGTCATCATAAAGCGGCTGCATTTCGGCAGGGATGATCGAACGCTTGCTCATCTGGTCACAATAGCGCGCAACCGCACCCCCCTCAACGAGCTTTCCTGGCCGGGCTCAGAAACTCATTGGACCTGGATTGCTTCAACGGACAGTATCGTTGGCAGATGCCGCGCAATCTCCTGCCAGCTGTCACCTTCGTCGAGACTGGAAAAAACCGAACCGCTGTTGGTGCCGAAATACAGCCCCACCGGATCGCATTCGTCACGCGCCATGGCCTGCCGCAGTACGGTAAAGTAACAGCTTTCCTGCGGCAGGCCGGTACGCAGATCGCGCCAGGTCTTTCCGCCGTCCCTCGAGCGCCACACCGCCGCCGCGGCATCCGGCGGGTAACGCCCGTCACCATCGCCATTCAGCGGTATCGTCCAGATGGTGCCGGCATCGCGCGGATGAACGCAGATCGGAAAACCGAACGTGGAGGGAAGTCCGCCGGTGATGTCATCCCAGCTGCGCCCGCCATCCGACGACCGCCAGACACCATGGTGGTTCTGCTGATACAGCAAATCACCGGCGCCGGACGCACGCATCATGTTGTGCACGCAGTGCCCGGTTTCGCCGTCACGCGGCGCGGCCGGATGGTTTTGCTGGTCACAGGCTTCCGCGTTGGAAAGCCGGTTGCGGCGCTCCCAGGTTTTGCCTCCGTCCTCGGTGGCGAAGACACCTGCTGCAGAAATGCCGATCCAGAGTTTTTCAGCGTTGGACGGATCAGACACGATTGTATGCAGCACGAGGCCTGCCGCCCCCGGGTTCCAGCTTTCAGCAGATGGATGATCACTCAACCCCTGGACCCGCTCCCAGGTTTTGCCGCCGTCATGGCTTGCCAGCAGGTTGGCTGGTTTCGTACCTGCGTACAGCACACCATGGACAAGGCCGAGAGACCAGATCTGGGAGAACTCGCCGGCAAAGGGTAAAGGCTCATCTTTCCAGTCAATTATAGCCGCGAAGTCGGGATCGACGGCGGCCCAGTCATCCATCAGTCCTTTGGTCAGCCGTGTCACCTGCCAGTTCTCGCCGCCGTCAGTCGAACGCCAGATGCCGGCGCCATGCATGTCGCCGCCGCCACCGGCCCACAACGACCCTGTGTCCGGATCGCCAATTATATGGTTGATCGGCCAGCCGTCACATAACGGACCGTTGACCTTCCAGTCACCGCGATGGCTGGAGCCGGAAATCAGAAACGCACCCTTGGTGGTCCCGACAAGAAGTCGCATGTCATTCAACGCCATTGATCGAGCACTCCGGTGAATACGGATCAGTTTAGCACACCATAGTGAAATTGCACCGATCGCCAGCTGAGGCTGTTTCAGCCTTCCGTGCCGGCCATGGCCCGGGCCACAACGTCGAGTATCCGCGGGTCCGCCATCTGGCTAACATTGAAACGCAGGAAACCGGACATGGATTGCGAGACGCTGAACACGTTGCCCGGCGCCAGAATGACATTGTCCTGCAACGCGGCGCGTGCAAGCGCAGATGCATCCCGGCCATCCGGGAGGCTGCACCACAGATAGAAACCGCCGCGCGGCATCAGCCAGGGCCGGATACCTAGTCCGTCGAGCCTTGCCGCCGTTTCCCTCCGTCCGCGTGCCAGGCGCCTGCGGATCGCTTCCATATGCTTGCGGAAACTGCCGTCGCTCAATGTCGAGAACACCAGCTCAGCGGCAAACGGACTTGGGCCACCGAAGTTTGTCGCCACCTGAAGGTCTACCAGTGCTTCCACCCAGTCAGGCCGGGCGGCGATGTAGCCACATCGGATCGAGGCGGAGAGGGTTTTGGAAAAACTGCCGATCCGGATGACACGGTCGAGACCGTCAAGGGCGGCAAGACGTGGTGAGGGCTCCGGTTCAAACTCGGCAAAGATATCGTCCTCGACGATGATCATGTCATGTTCGGCAGCCGCGTTGAGCACACGGTGCGCTGTTTGAGGTGAAATCGTTGCCCCGGTGGGATTATGCAGGGCCGAGTTGGTGATGTAGAGCCTTGGCTTGTGTTCTGCCAGAGCTTCGCCGAACGAGCCCATGTCCGGACCGTTCGCTGTGTAGGTTACACCGACAATTTTCACCTGATGAGCCCGCAGCAGCGCCTGAAAATTGAAATAGCATGGATCATCGACCAGCACCGTATCACCGGGGCGCAGCAGGAACCGGCAGATCAGGTCAATGGCCTGCGTACCCGAGCCGGTCAGCAGAATCTGGTCGGGCCCGGCAGAAATCCCGTCGCCGGCAAATTGCCGGGCCAGCAGATGGCGCAGGTTTGCCGCGCCGCGGGTGCTGCCATACTCCGTCAGGATGATGTCGTCGGCCCTGGCGAGATTGCGAAGCGCGCGACGCATCGCGTCGTTCGGCATCCAGTCCGACGGCAGCCAGCCGCACCCGGGCTTGAGCATGTCCGCGCTGGCATCCAGCGATTGCCGCGACACCCAGAACGGGTCTATCGCCTGGTCGAGCCGGGGCCCGACGTCCGCCAGCGCCAGTGGTGCAACAGCCCCTGACACAAAGAAGCCGGAGCCGGGCCTTGAACGGATGATGCCTTCGGCTGCAAGCCGGTCATAGGCCTCCACCACGGTCGACGGAGACACCCCCAGGTTTTCCGCAAACCGCCGGATCGACGGCAGTCTTTCACCCGGTTCCAGTACCCGGCTTGAAATCTTGCCGCGGATTGCCTCCATGACCATGCCGGTGCGGGTTTTTGACATCGTGCTCATGCGACGAACCTCTGCAATTGTATGATATTCGTACCAATACAGTTTAGCCAAATTGTACTGTATCGTACCTGTCGTTGCCAGCCCGGTTGCGATACCCCTTACGTCGTTTTGAAAAAGGGAACTGCGATGCACAGCAACACGGCGGGATGGGGCAGCGGATTGCTTGGCGTGATCATTTTCAGCGCGTCACTGCCCGCAACCCGCGTCGCGGTCAGCGATTTCTCGCCGCTGTTCCTGACCTCCATCCGGGCAGTGATTGCCGCTCTGCTCGGCGTGGCCCTGCTGATGCTGCTGCGGCAATCGCGGCCGCAGCGGAAAGACGTGGGCTCCCTGATCATCGTGGCGCTCGGGGTCGTGGTCGGCTTCCCGCTCATGACAGCGTTGGCGCTGCAGCACATTACCTCCGCGCACTCGATTGTTTTCATCGGGTTGCTGCCGCTTGTTACCGCGATCTTCGGTGTGGTGCGCGGCGGCGAGCGCCCTCACCCGGCATTCTGGCTGTTCTCCGTTGCCGGCAGCGCGCTGGTAGCGGGCTTTGCCCTGACACAGGCCGGCAGCGCATCACTGACCGGTGACCTGCTTATGGTGGCGGCCATCGTGCTGTGCGGCCTGGGCTATGCCGAGGGCGCAACATTGTCCCGCCGGCTCGGCGGCTGGCAGGTCATCTCCTGGGCGCTGGTGCTGTCCCTGCCCGTCATGGCGATCATCGCACTGGCCGTGTGGCCGGATACCCTGCACGGCATCAGCCTGCCTGCCTGGATCAGCCTCGGCTATGTCTCGGTCTTTTCCATGCTGGTCGGCTTCGTGTTCTGGTATCGCGGCCTTGCCCTTGGCGGTATCGCCGGGGTCGGGCAACTGCAGTTGCTGCAGCCGTTCTTCGGCCTGCTGCTGGCCGGGTTGCTGCTGCATGAACCGGTGGCCTGGACCATGATCGCCGTGACCGCACTGGTCGCGGCCTGCGTTGCGGGTGCCAAGCGCTTTGCGTGACTGATGCATTCGTGCATGTACCAAAGCGTCGCCATGACTGTGTCGGGGCAACATCCGTCATTGGAAATTTGTGCGCCCAATGGCTGTTTCGAGCCCAAAGCGGACATTCAAAAACAGTTTTCGCCGCGCATACCGGGTTCCATGCCATTTTCCCAGGAAAACGAGGTTGAATGAATTTTACAAAGTTTCAATGCGTTTCAGGTAAGCACACTCAACTTAAACAGGTTTACAAGATGACATTATCTGATTTCCAAACGGTGAGTTTTAGTGCTGGCGAAACCATATTTCGCGAGGGAGAACAGGGCGATTGTTCCTACGTCATTATTGCTGGCAACGTTTCTGTTCACAAAAAAGGAGAAGGCAAGCAGATAAAGTTGGCCGAGCTTGGCTCCAACCAAATGATTGGCGAAATGGGGCTTGTGTCCCCGGGACATCGTACAGCTTCGGTTACCGCCATCACGGACTGCGATCTTCTGCTCATAGAGCAGTCGCAATTTACACGCCGCAGAAGTGAACTCGATCCCGTTATGAAAATGGTTTTCGATGTTATTCTTACAAGGTTTCGCAATACTCTTCATTCGATGGGTAACGAGGATTACGACGGTTCAGCAAACACATATGTAACAAGTGAGATGACAAAGGCCCTGTCTCAATTGCAGCTGGAAACTGAAATCAGACGGGGAGTATCGGTGGGTGAGTTTGAGCTTCACTACCAGCCAATTGTCTGTTTGAAGACCGGCAAGCTTTCCGGGGCTGAAGGATTGATGCGTTGGAACCATCCGACCAGGGGCCTGCTACCCCCTTCAGAATTTATTCCAACTGCTGAAGCCGGCAATCTGATATTTGACCTAACACAGATTGCAATCGATCAGGCTTGTCAGGAACTGCAGGAATTTGGCATAGCATCCCTAAAAAACATCGATAACAACAATCCACTTTTTGTAACGCTCAATGTCTCCGGACGCGACCTGGAGCACGACCGCTTCTATGATCGTGTCTGCAAGAACCTCACGGATTACGGCCTGCAGCCGGGATCGCTGAAGCTGGAAGTTACCGAGACTTCCTTGATGAATGATGTTGAAACCTGCCGCGAGAAACTCAGCCACCTAAAAGAGCGCGGTGTTGGAATAGCCATCGACGATTTTGGCACCGGATACTCGAGTATGAGTTATCTTGCAAAACTACCACTCTCAACACTCAAAATTGACCGGTCGTTTATTGTTGAGATGTCTGAAAGTTTTCAAGCACGCAAAATCGTCAAAGCCATTTTACGGTTAGCTGATGAGCTGGACCTTACTGTAGTTGCTGAGGGTATCGAGTCGGGTGAAGAAGCGCGATATTTGCGCGACCTGAATTGCACTTATGGCCAGGGTTTCTTGTATTCTGAAGCTGTCCCACTGGTCCAGTTCAAGAAATTGATCAAAAACTGGAACAGTCACAGAGAGTATCAGAATTTTTCAGGTAAAACCGCGGCGATTGGGTAGGAAGAATGTCTGCTGCTGGCACAATTCGGTAATGCAAGGCATGTCGCAACCTTCCTGACCATCCGAATCCAAAACGGCAGTTTTGTGCGTACAGCTGCTGTTCGCAACCGGTGAGTTCAATGACGGCCATGGACCCGGCGCAGAAAACACTCACATCATCATCACGACGATCAGGCACCAGCCTCGATCGGCAATTCCCACGGCTCGCGTTATAAGATTCAGAACCGGTCAGGATGCGTTCGCCCGTTTGACGTCCGGTGGTGTCGCTTCATCCACCAGTGCCGCGGTCACTTCGTCCAGCGTCATCGATGTCTGGTCACGCGAACCGAGCCGGCGCACGTTGACCGTGCCCTCTTCGGCCTCGCGGTTGCCGCACACCAGGATCACCGGCACCTTGGCCAGCGAGTGTTCGCGCACCTTGTAATTGATCTTCTCATTACGGAAGTCGGTGATGACCTGAAGACCGGCCTTTTTCAGCCTGGCGGCAACCTGTTCGCCATAAGCATCTGCGTCCTGCGTAATGGTGGCAACCACCACCTGCACAGGAGCAAACCACAACGGCATATGCCCGGCATAATTCTCGATCAGAATACCCAGGAACCGTTCCATGGATCCGCAAATGGCGCGGTGGATCATCACCGGCTGCTTCTTCTCCGAGTCGCTGTCGATGTAGAATGCACCGAAGCGTTCCGGCAGGTTGAAATCCACCTGTGTCGTGCCGCACTGCCAGTCACGGCCAATGGCGTCCCGCAGCACATATTCGAACTTCGGACCATAAAAGGCCCCCTCGCCCGGGTTGATCTCGGTTTTGATCTTGCCTTCTGATTGTGCCTCGATCTGCTCGAGCACCTCGCCCATGATTTTCTCAGCAGCATCCCAGCTTTCATCGGAACCGACGCGTTTTTCCGGCCTTGTCGACAGTTTCACCGTGATTTCGTCAAAGCCGAAATCCGCATAAGTCGACAGGATCAGGTTATTGATCCGCATGCATTCGGACGCCATCTGCTCTTCGGTGCAAAACACATGTGCGTCGTCTTGCGTGAAACCGCGCACCCGCATCAGCCCGTGCAGTGCGCCGGAGGGTTCATAACGATGGACGTTGCCGAATTCTGCATATTTGACAGGCAATTCCCGGTAAGATTTCAGTCCGTGCTTGAAGATTTGCACGTGTCCCGGACAATTCATCGGCTTGATTGCAAATACACGGTCGTCTTCCGTTTGGGTGACGAACATGTTTTCCCGATACCAGTCCCAGTGGCCGGATGTCTCCCACAGGGCTTTGTCCAGGATTTCCGGCGCATTGACCTCTTCATAGCCTTGCGCATCGAGCCTGCGGCGCATGTAGTTCACCAGGTTCTGGAACATGCGCCAGCCCTTGGCATGCCAGAATACCACGCCGGGACCTTCTTCCTGGAAATGAAACAGGTCCATTTCGCGGCCAAGCTTGCGGTGGTCGCGTTTTTCAGCTTCCTCCAGCATCATCAGGTAATTGTCGAGCTCGGCCTGGGTTGCCCACGCCGTGCCGTAAATCCGCGTCAGCATCTCGTTGTCACTGTCACCGCGCCAATACGCACCAGCCACCTTCATCAGCTTGAAGGCCGAGCCGATCTGGCCCGTGGACGCCATATGCGGCCCGCGGCACAGGTCAAACCAGTCGCCCTGATAGTAGATTTTCAGCTCTTCCTCGTCAGGTATCGCATCGACCAGCTCAACCTTGTAGGCCTCGCCCTTGTCACGGAACACCTGCTTGACCTTGTCGCGCGGCCAGACTTCTTTGGTGAACGGCTTGTTGCGCTGGATGATCTCACGCATCTTCTTCTCGATCACCGGCAAATCTTCCGTCGTAAACGGTTGATTTCGCTTGAAATCATAGAAGAAACCGTTCTCGATCACGGGGCCAATAGTGACCTGGGTGCCCGGCCACAGTTCCTGAACGGCTTCGGCCATCACGTGGGCCGCGTCATGCCGGATCAGTTCCAGCGCGTCGGCATCTTCACGCATGATGATCTTGAACTCGGCATCCGCATCAATCGGGTCGGACAGATCCGCAAGCGCGCCGTCCAGCATGACGGCAACGGCCTTTTTCTGCAGCGACTTGGCAATCGAGCCCGCGACGTCGCGCCCGCTTGTGCCGGCCTCGAACTGGCGAACGGATCCATCTGGAAATGTAAGGGAAATCATTATCGTCACCTCTTGCTCACTCTCTGCATACAAACGCAGGTAAGCTGACTAATTTTGGTTTGCCTGCACGCAGTCTGTGCGCGCAATGGGCGTCTTATTGCCCGTTATCGGTCCGCTTCGTCAAGCGGGCATAACGCCAGACTTTCAATCCGGCCCGCTCAATTTCATCCGGCACCGGGTCATGGCCACTCGTTCCCCACGGATTGCAGCGTGCAATCCTGAAAAGCCCAAGCCAGAATCCGGCCCACGCCCCATGCACGGAAATCGCCTCCATGGTGTAGCTGGAACATGTCGGCAGGTGCCGGCAGGTGCGGCCAAAAAAATACGACAGGGTCAGTTGGTATCCGCGAATGAGGACCAGCATCACCGATGCCACAGGGCCTTGTCGCGGCTTTACTGGAAACGGTCGGTCTTTCAATCTATTGCTCCGTGTTCGAGCGCTAATCTGACGCTCAACCTGCACCATCTCATATAGGGATCCACCATGCCTGAAAACAAACCCAATATTGTACTCATCATGGTCGATCAGCTGTCTGCCCTGTTTCTGTCGTCCTACGGGCATCCGGTGGTCCAGACACCCAACATAGACCGGTTGGCTGAAGACGGCGTGGTATTCGAGAATTTCTACTCGCCAAGCCCGCTGTGCGCACCGGCTCGCGCTGCAATGATGTCCGGGCAGTTGCCGTCACGCAACCGGGTGTACGACAATGCCGCCGAGTTTGCTTCCCAGATACCGAGCTTTGCGCATTATCTGAGGCTGGAAGGCTATCGCACTTGCCTGTCCGGCAAGATGCATTTTGTCGGCCCCGACCAGCTGCACGGGTTTGAAGAACGCCTGACCACCGACATTTACCCGGCCGACTTCGGCTGGACACCGGACTGGCGCAAACCCCAGGAGCGCGTCGACTGGTGGTACCATAACCTGTTGTCGGTCAAGCAGGCGGGTATAGCCGAGCAGACCAACCAGCTCGAATATGATGACGAAGTCGGTTTTCAGGCCTGCCGGCGCATATACGACTATGCCCGCAATCCGGAACAGCGCCCGTTCTGCCTGGTTGCGTCATTCACCCATCCGCATGACCCGTACGCTGCGCGGGCCAAATACTGGAACCTGTATTCGGACGATGACATAGACGCACCACTTACCCCGGCGTTTGCCTATGATGACATGGACCCGCACAGCCAGCGGCTATGGAAAGTGTCGGCCATGGATGACTATGACATCTCGGACCAGGACATCCGCAATGCCAGGCGCGCCTATTATGCCAATATCTCCTATCTGGACGACCATGTCGGCAAGATACTCGACACGCTTGATGATTGCGGACTGAGTGACGACACCATCATCATGTTCACCTCTGACCACGGCGATATGCTCGGCGAGCGCGGCCTCTGGTACAAGATGAGTTTCATGGAGCATTCCGCCCGTGTGCCGCTCATTGTCTCGGCGCCGGGCCGGTATAAGGCGCGCCGGGTAACACAACCGACCTCACTGCTTGATATCGTGCCGACACTGAGCGATATCGCCGGGCGCAAAGACCATGCAGCAACACTGGACGGGCAATCTCTCCTGCCGCTGCTGGTAGGTGGCGCGGAAACCCCCGAACACGCCGTCTATGCCGAATTGACCGCAGAAGGTTGCCTTGCGCCACTGTTCATGATCCGGCAGGCAAACTGGAAATACACCGCATCACGCCCTGATCCGGACCAGTTGTTCGACCTCACCGCAGATCCGCACGAGATGACCAATCTTGCAGGCCATCCCGATCATGCTGACGTCGTCCGCAAATTCAGGTCCATGGCGGCAGCGCGCTGGAACCCGTCGAAACTGGAGGCTGAAATCAAGGAAAGCCAGCTGGTGAGACTTGCCGTATGGCAGGCCCTGCGCAAAGGCAACTGGTATCCATGGGATTATCAGCCACTGCGCGATGCATCAGAACAGTACATGCGCAATCACAAGGACCTGAACGTGCTGGAAAAAACCTCCCGGTTCCCGCCACCGCCGAAGCCGGACAAGAGATCAGGCTGACTGGGCAGCATTCTCGCCGGTCTTACCTTCCGCCATGTCAATCGCATTGCACACGGCATCGAAGGTCAACAGGGTTGAAGCATGGCGCGCCTTGAAATCACGCACCGGAGACAGTGCTTCAAGATCGGACCATTTGCCGTCGGGCGCCGGTCCGGCATTCTTCAGCATGTCGTACATCTGATCACGAACCACGCGCAACTCATCGGGCGTGGACCCGACAACGTGATGCGCCATGATGGAGGAAGATGCCTGCCCGAGCGCGCACGCTTTCACATCATGGGCAAAATCGGACACCACGCCATTATCCAGCATGAGATCGACAGTTACCTTGGAACCGCACAATTTCGAGTGGGCAACAGCACTGCCTTGCGGCGCTGGCAATCTGCCCAACCGGGGAATATCTGCGGCAAACCCGAGGATTTGCTTGTTGTAGACGTCGTTTATCATGGCAGCGCTCAATATGGGTCGAACTCGCTTGTATTACCAGCCTCATTCCGCCATATGCTGTATGCATGCCCCCACCGCAATCTCTCTTTTGGATTCCGGCTAAGCTTATGCTAATACCAAGTCCTGAATCTGGATTTTAGGAAATTTGCTGAACTCAAGTGAACCCGAACTGACAAATCAGCGTTAAATCAACGAATTTAGCCCTGAAATTACAAGACTCTATCGAGGCCCGAATGGACGCTGTCGTTAAACATATAGGTACTGCAAAACCCGATATCGGGTCCGGCCCCGAGATTGAAAAGCCCACTGAAGAAGAGGCGCTGGCAGCCGTGCGTACGCTGATTGCATGGGCCGGAGATGATCCGGACCGTGAAGGTCTGCTGGACACGCCAAAGCGGGTGCTCAAGGCATATTCGGAATTGTTCTCCGGTTACAACTCAGACGGTCGCGACGCACTGCAGCGCACCTTTGAGGATGTCGGCGGCTATGACGACATTGTACTGGTGCGAAACATCGAGTTTTTCTCGCATTGCGAACACCACATGGTGCCGTTCCAGGGCCATGCTCACATCGCTTACCTGCCAAACAACGGTGTTGTTGGGCTGTCAAAGCTGGCACGTGTTGTAGAAGTTTTCTCACGTCGCTTGCAGACCCAGGAAAACCTGACCGCGCAGATCGTGCACGCAATTGACACACAACTGGATGCGCGCGGCGTCGCAGTCATGGTTGAGGCGGTTCATAACTGCATGACCATGCGTGGTGTGCAGAAACGTGATGCCTCTACGCTGACCACCCGGTTTACCGGTGATTTCAAGTCACAACCGGCTCTGCAGGCACGCTTCATGGAAATGGTGCGGTATCGCCAACCCGACTGATACTTTCGCCAACTTCAGGGGAACACTTACTTGACCGATACGCAATTTCCCCTTCAGTCCAGCATTGATGATGTTGAAGAAGGCGGCGAATTTGCCCCGCGTTTTGATGACGCCGGGTTGATTCCGGCCATGGCAATTGATGCAGCGACCAATGCGCCCTTGATGTTTGCCTTCATGAACGAAGAAAGCCTGGCCCTGTCGCTTGAGACAGGACTGGCGCACTATTATTCGCGCTCACGCAGGTCCTTGTGGAAGAAGGGCGAAACGTCGGGACAATTGCAGCACATCGAGCGCATTCGAACCGACTGTGATCAGGACATACTTGTGCTGGAGGTCCGCGTGGCCGGCGACGGCGCTGCATGTCACACCGGGCGCGCGACCTGTTTCTACCGGCAGGTGAACAAGGACCTCAGCCTGACGACGATCGACAATGTCAGAAAAATTGATCCCGAAGCGACATACGGCAAAAAATAGAACAGCCGGATCTACGCCGAGTTCCGGACCTCTTCATACTCCGGCTGCGGCGTGACGGCTGCCGCATCGGAAGAGGCCTTTTTCGCAGGCTGAGCAGGTTTCGACGGGGCAGACTTGGCGGCAGCTTTCTTCGCCTTTTCGGGCTTCGTTTCGTCTTCCTCGGTCAATGCCTGCAGCAGCAGGTCATGCACGTCCGCAAGCGTTATCATTCCCTTGATCTCACCATCCTGGGTGACCAGGACAAATTCTGACGAGGTGTTATTCAGCAGCTCCATCACCTGAATGATGTGCGTTGTCATTTCGCATGCCGGAACCAGGTCGCGGACCAGGTCACTGGCGACCATCTGCATTACTGAAGAACCGAGCCGACCGGACGCATTGATGATGTCCTTCTGCGACAGCGTACCCTTGACTTCGCCATACTCGCTCAGGATGACTGTTCCCGGCGCACTGCATGACAGCAGGTATTCGCACACATCGACAAGTTTGGTGGACTGCACAATTGCCGGAACACCACGCCCATATTGTTCAACAATGTCCGCGGCATTCATTGCAGGTACTTACCTTTTTTCGCAAAAAGTGGAGTTCAATCCCTCGATGCTGGATTATTGGCACAAAACCCTTAATCAGATGTTTCTGGAACGGCTTGTATCTGTTTCAATGGCAATCAAGATTGAATCCATCCAAAAAATAAATTCTCATCGTTCTCAATGAGATAGCACAGCATGCCTGAACAGGGCCGCGCGCCGGTTCCGTTCAGCTGCTTCTGGCCGGATCGAACCACCCGAACAACAGCAATCCGGTCAGAAAACCACCCAGATGGGCTTCCCAGGCAATACGGCCGTCGCTCAGCAGGCCCGATGACGCCGACAACATGTCGATACCGAGCCAGATTGCGATGAAAATGAGCGCCGCCTTATTGGAGAAAAGCTGCACCAGAGGCTCCGGAGGCACCAGACTGAGATCTTTGCGCAAACTGGTCATCAACGTCCCGCCATGAGCGAAAATCAACCGCACAGCCACCGCCATCTGCCCCGCGATGGCGCCCGATGCGCCGACCAGAATTGCTCCGGTGCCCCAATTCAGGACCATGGAGAAGGCTGCAGCAACAGCAGCAGCAAGCATTGAAAGACCAATAAACCTGGCGGTTCCCAATCGCCTTGCCGCAACCGAGCCGAAGGCCAGCATCCAGACCATGTTCATAACAAGGTGGGTCCAGCTTCCGTGCAACAGCGCGTATGAGAAGAACGACGTTACCCGTGCAAGCTCACCCCCGGGCAGCTGCTGACCGCCAAGCTCCGGCAGTGCCTGAAAACGCGCCGGCAGAAACGCCAGTGTCAGAACGACACGGTTATAGGTATCGCTGCCGACAAGCTGCAGACAGGCATGAATGACCAGCATTGTGCCGGCTAGCAACAACACCACGCCCGGCGCGTTGATGGCGGGTGGCGGTGTACGGCGAATATTCAGAGCCTCAAACTCCTCACGCGTCAGTCTGCCTTCTTCAAATCGCCGGTTTTCAGGGGATTTCTCGTCTTTCATGAATTTGCCTGTGTATTTTCCTCTGTCTGGCACGGTGCCTGCAAAGACGGGATAGCAGCGTACAGCTTTGAAACAACGACGAGATACCAGTCAGGCAGGTGACTTATATGTCAGGCACGAACCAAATTATCAACAACGTCTCTGATGACGCGGTTATGCATCCCACCAGCCGCAGGTTGCTGCGCACCTGGGAACGCATCAGGGGCGAAGAATCCGCGCCGTTGCGAAACGACATCACCATGCGCGATCTGGTCTCCATCATACACTGGACCTGCATACTCAATCGCGATCCCCACAAACTGTCCTACATGTACCGGCTGGCGGGATCCGCGATCTGCGAAACAATGGGCCGGCAGTTGACCGGCACCACGGCTTTCGATGACTGGTCAAATTTCGACCGCGAAACCATAATTCGCGGCTTGGACTCCGTCGTCGGCATGAAACAACCTTGCGTCGGTCGTTTTATGGCCTATTCCTACAGCGGTTGCGAAGTCGGCTTTGAAATGGTTGCCGTGCCGGTCATTTCCGCAAATGGCAGAGATGTCCACGCTCTTACAACCATCGCACCGTTCCGGGACGGGCGTGGTGTCACCGCCGACCCCCTGGTGGAGTTTCACGTGCGCAAAATACGCATTCTGTGGAGTGACCATCTTCCCGGCAAACCAGCTTCAACACCGGCATCCAGCAGTGACGAAGTCCGGCGTATCAACTCGAGCTTCCTGCGCGTCATCAAGGGCGGCAAAGCCTGACGCTTGCGTCGGCAGATCTGCCGCACTTTTACAGACACTTGGCAAGGGCGGTGTGACGGCACTTTACCCGGTTCGCAATTGTGCGGTCTGTTAAGGCCGCATTTACATGAAACCGCTTAAGGTACGACGCCTGAGACGAGAGAACTGCCGGTTGCTCTCTCGACAACCCCATAATGGCACCTTGTAGAGGACTGTCAAAGTGAGTGCATTTTCAGTGAAGACTGACACGAACACATCAGCAACGTCATCTGAACATGGTAAAAGGATCATATTCGGCCGCTTCATGCTGCCTGATATGAACGAGTATCCGTGCCAGGTGGCCAACATTGATGCAGATGGCGTAACGCTGCTGAGCGACCATGCGGTCGAGCCCGGAACACCGGTCATTGCCTATCTTGATGACATCGGCCGGGTGGACGGTACCATGGATAAACCCGTCGACGAGGGATTTTACGTCGCGTTCAATCTCACCGGCAGGCGCCGTGAGCGCATGGAACGCCGACTGGAGTGGTTCGAAACATCCGATCCGGACGGGCGCCGTGACGACCGGTTTGTTCCCAAAGACGCCGCCAATCAGATTACGCTGAACGACGGTCGTGAATACGAATGTGAAGTTATCGATATTTCTGTTTCAGGCGCATCGATCAAAACCAGTGTTCTGCCGAGCATCGGAACCTACCTGTCGCTGGGTAGAATGCGCGGCCGTGTGGTTCGCTTTACATCAGACGGCATTGCCATTGAGTTCATGCGCCAGATCGAACCGGCAAAGCTGGCCGATCACGCGGTGCTTTAGACACACACCGTTTCCTGTTTCATTCAAGACCCGCTGAAGCGTCCTGCTTCAGCGGGTTTTTTCATGCCGGCACCAGGAGCCGGAACAGCCATTGCCCATTGCTGTTGGCGGGCCGCAGACCCGTTAGCAACTGCTTCATGATTAACGAATTTCACGCTGAACGATTCAAATCTGGCACATCTGTTTAGCTGAATCTCAAGTCCCGTTCGATAGCTTCTGTCCAACAACAAAAAAGGATGGGGCGTTAGAAAATGAACACGTTGAAGGGGATAGCCTTGTGCCTGGCAGTGATGGCCACAGCACTTCCGGCACATGCCTATAACCAACAAAAGACTGGTAATCTGACCATGTCTGCAAACATTCATGCACCAGAATTCGGTGTGACCTTGCCGCCGATCGGCTATGTCCAGTTCTGCGCCCGCTACAAGGCGGAATGCCGCAATGTCGGCAGCGACAACACGCAGGCCGAGCTGAGCAACAGAACCTGGGCGCAACTGGTCGAGGTGAATGATTTTGTCAACGACAAGATCGCTCCGGCGACAGACATGGATCTGTACGGCACGGTCGAGCGCTGGGACTACCCGTCAATCGCAGGTGATTGCGAAGACTACGTCCTCATGAAGAAGCGATACCTGGAAGGTCTCGGCTTCGCGCCCGGAGCACTGCTCATTACCGTCGTATTCGACGAAAACGGCGATGGGCACGCGGTTCTGATGGTTCGCACGGACGGCGGCGACTTTGTTCTCGACAACCGCCGCCGCACGGTCCTGCGCTGGTCGGAGACCGGATACGAGTATCTCAAGCGGCAGTCTCAGGCCAATCCACGCATATGGGTGTCGATGAGCACACGTTACGCCAGGGACAGGGACACAATCGCAGGAGCAAACTGATTTGACGCGGCACTTTGGCCGCACATGCAGGTCCCGCCTTACGGCAATTGACCTGATGACTTGAACATACGGAACGGCCCGGTCGGCATCCCCTCCCCATCCCCCACCAACCGGGTCCCAGGGGCCAGCATCATTCCCACCTGATGCTGGCCCCGCTTTTTTGGGCCCGGCACCGCTGTGCGGGTTACAAGCTTCAGCTTTCCACCAGTTTCAAGCCGTTGTCGCGGGCATAACGGTGGACCTTGTCCACATAGGTTTGCGCACCCGCCTGCAGGGCGGTCTCGGCTTTGGCATCCAGGGATTTCACGACGCGCCCGGGCGCACCCAGCACCATGGAATTGTCCTCTATGGTCTTGCCTTCACCAATCAGGGCATGGGCCCCGACAATACAATTGCGACCAATGATGGAGCCGTTCATGACGGTTGCTCCCATGCCGATCAGTGAATTGTCATGAACCGTGCATCCATGCAGCATGGCAAGATGGCCAACAGTCACCCCCCGGCCCAGCGTAAGCGGAAACCCCGGATCGGTATGCAGGACGCAATTGTCCTGAATATTGCTTTCCTCGCCAATGTCGATCAGTTCGTTGTCGCCACGCACGACGGCGCCAAACCAGACGCTTGACAGCCGCCTCAGGCGCACCTTGCCTATGAGGGCAGCTGTCGGTGCGACGTAGTACGGATCAGATTGTGGAAATTGCGGCCGATGGCCTTCAAACTCGTAAACACTCATGGGACGTTTGCGTGTGCCTTTTGCCTGATTATACCAGCAGCATTACGTTGCCATCAAAAAACCAAGACAGACAACTAGCACAATCCCGTTCATGAAACACCATACGCCGGACAAGATGAAACCAGCCAGCGTACCAGCCAGGTACCGCCAGCCGTAGTCCATCAGGCGGATAGCACTGCCGGCCAGTATCAGGGGCGCAGCCAGCATGACGGCAATCACCCGGAACGGCATCGACAAGGCAGGCCCGCCGGCAAGCAGGCTCGCGAACGACGGCCTCGTATACCCCATCCACAGCCAGCCTGAATGCACAAGTCCCGCCCCGGTCAATCCAAAGGCCATGATCGTCAAAAATGTATCATATGTCATCGTGGCACATCCCCAAACACGTTCATGCCGCACGGAGAAGACCAGAAAACTGCTGTTTTTGCCGAATACCGCAAAAAGTCAGGCAAGTCTCAACGTGCTTGCACAGAAGGCTTGCAACAGGCATACCAATTCAGTGAGACGAAGCGTTTCCCGCTGCAGTGGACAGCGGTTTTGCCAACGGGAAATGCGCCAGCAAACAAATCGAGCGCGGTTTTAGTTCAATCAAAGCCACAAACCGCTCCAGTCAACGCCTGAAGGAAACAATGAACCGGCGCAGCGCGTACAGCCACGGACCGCGGGAACGATCAATCGGCAGGATGATGGTGACGTTCATCGGCCTTGTTGTGGTGACCGGCGGTTTCATTATTGCATGGCTGTTTCTGGCTGATCGCGACCTGCTGTTTTCAACCCCGCAACAAGTCGCCAATCCTGATGCGGCACCTGTTCTCGCCCGCTATCGTTTCGACACCGCAGAACTGGTCGCGCCGACCCGCCTGGTTACCAGGGTCAATCGCCGCACACTCGGCAACATTGTAAAGCTGGATTTGCTGCTGCCATGGCCATATCAACCTGGCAGCATCCCCCGGCTTCCGGCTACTTCACGCGAATTCAATGACTGGATTATCCTGACTTTTGAAACTGCAACCACGGACGAACTGACGCCTGTAGAACGCTATGGTGAAATCTATCCGGTCTATTTCGATGGGGAACCGGAACAGGTCGACGGCAATCTGTTGCGCTACAAGTTCAAGGAAACGTCGCCTTACGCGGATCTCACATTGTATGTGGCAACCGTGGAAGGCCGCCACATTGTCCATCGCTGTGACCGCAAGCCATCCGTGCTTGGCCCGATCCTGTGCGAACGCACCTTGTCACTTGCCAATGACATGAAACTGAGAATCAGGTTCTCGCGCAATCATCTGGAAAACTGGGCTCAGATAGAGCGCAATGTCCGTCTGGCGCTGGCCAACATGTTCAGGACAATTCAGCCGGGCTGAACGCCTGCCTATTCCAGGTCAAAGTCGAGAATGGCCATCTGGAAGTTGTACGACAGGTCGTCGGGGTCTTCGTCATCGCGGTAAATGACGCCAATGAATTCGTCACCGATATAGACTTCACCGGAATCGTCTTTCTGCGGACGTTTTCGCACATGAACTGAAGGCTGACCAAAGGTTTTTTGCAGGAATCGCGTCAGCTTTGAAATTTCGTCAGGTGTCATGTTGGCCTCTTGAAGCGTCATACTGGAAGCACACAGCAGCCGCGCAGCACACAAAACTGCTGCGCCCCGTGTATCATCTCAGGGTTTAACCGTGTTCACACCTTCGGAACAACCCCCAACATCAAAGTCGGAATGTTTTTTAAGCGGGCTTGTCTGCTTCGGAAACCGTAATGCTGTGATCCATGCGGCGTGCTGGCTCGTCACACCCGGCATAGCCGACAACCTTGGCTGGCACACCGGCAACAGTGCGGTTTGGCGGCACGTCATGCAACACCACTGAACCTGCCGCAACCCGCGAACAGTGTCCAATCTCGATGTTGCCGAGTATCGATGCACCCGCGCCGATCAGGCAGCCATGACGCACCTTGGGATGCCGGTCGCCGTCCGCCTTGCCGGTGCCGCCAAGGGTCACCGAATGCAGCATGGAGACGTTGTCCTCGACCACGGCAGTCGCACCAATGACGATGGAATGGGCATGGTCGATCATGATACCGCGGCCGATCTGTGATGTCGGATGAAGATCGGTACCGAATATCATCGAAGACCGGCTCTGCAGGTAGTAGGCGAAATCCTTGCGGCCCATCTTGAACAGCCGGTGCGCCATCCGGTAGGTCTGCAGTGCCTGAAAACCCTTGAAATACAACAATGGCTCAATATAGCGGTCGCATGCCGGATCACGGTCAAACACCGCCAGCAGGTCAGCACGCGCAGCCGCACCAATATCCGGGTCGGCATCCAGAGCATCTTCAAAACCCTGAACGATGAGCTCAGCCCCGATATCCGCATTGCCGAGCCGTTGAGCCAGGCGGTGGCACAGTGCCTCTTCGAAACTCGACGGGTTCAAGACCGACGTAAACAGAAATCCGCCGAGGCTTGTGTCAGCCCGCGTCGCTGCTTCGGCTTCTTCGCGAACTCGGGTCCAGACCGGATCAACAGTCGTCAGTTTTGCAGTTGTCGTTTTCAAGGTTGGCATTCGTTCAGCCTCCGGGATCACCGTGTGCAGGCACTATAGCCGAGCCGGTGTTGACAGCTTTATTTAGTACGCAAACGTGTCAACGCCAAGTCAGGTCGGCAAAAAAGGTCAATAAAGCATCCGTGAAGACATCATTGCGATCGCCGGCAACCATATGACGCGCACCTGCAATGTCTGCAAATTCTGCATGCGGAACAGCTTCGATAAAGGCGTCGACTTCACTTTCACCGACCAGTTCGCTTTCCCGTCCGCGCACCAGCAAAACCGGCATTTTCAACCGCCTGGCGGTTTCAAAGCCTTGCGTCTCGACCTCTTTGGCATGGTTTTCAGCATCAGCCCGCGACGATATGAACTTCGGATCCCAGTGCCAGCGCAACCTTCCGTCATCGCCCTGCCTCAGGTTCTTTGACAGGCCGGACAGGTCTGTCGGGCGTGGCCGGTGCGGAAGATAGGCGGATATGGCGTCCGCTGCCTCTTCGACACTGGCGAAGCCCTGCTGCGAGTGTTCCGACATGAAACCGATTATGCGACGCACCCCGTCCACCTTCATCTTGGGGGTAATATCCACCAGCACCAATGCTGCAAAGGTGTCGTCACCGGCCTCGCTGCCGGCTGCGAACAACCCTGCCAGCCCTCCCAGTGATGCTCCGACAATGGCCGGTTTGAACCCGGTTTGATCTCTGATCTGGCTTGCCGCACAGCTCATGTCGCCGGCAAACGCCTGAAAATCGTAAGCCGAGCTTTCAACCCAGTCGCTGTCACCGTGCCCGCGCTGGTCCATGGTGACGGCGGTTATGCCCTGGCCCGCCAGCTCCCGTGCAGTACCACCCCACGAGTGCCTGGTCTGTCCGCCGCCGTGGGCCAGCAATACCAGGCCGCGGGGATTGTCCGCGCCATACACGTCCGCGACCAGCCGGTTACCTTCAATGCCGGTAAATTCCACCCCCTGCCTGGACGTCATGGCCGCCTGTCCAGAAAATCCAGTACCGACAGCTTGTATGTCTTGTCACCAACCGCCTTCATGTGATCCTTGCCGGGCAGCACGATGCCTTCAGCAAATGGTATGGCTTCCACCAGTGTGTTGACGGAGCCGGCAAGTTCGTCCTCGTCACCGGCCACAACCAGCGTTGGAACCTTGATTTGCGCCAGTTCATCTTCGCTGATCAAAACGCGCTGCGATGCCATGCAGGCCGCCAGGGCCTCCAGGTCCGAGCCTGTCTGTTCGGCAAACGCCCTGAAGGCCCGGCCCTGCACGCCGCGAGCCTCGTCCAGCGATGTTGCCTGAAGCGCGGCGACAATTTCCTCAGCCCCGATCACGCCGTGGATCATGTTGCCGGCCAGCCCTCCCAACACCATCGAGCGCACCTGCTCGCTGTGATGGATACCCAGCAGTGCGGTGAGGCGGGCGCCCATGGAATAGCCCATGATGTCCACTTTCTCGTAGCCGAGATGTTCGATCAACCGGCTCGAATCGCGCGCCATTTCAGGAGAGGTGTAACGAACCGGGTCGTGTGGCTTGTCGCTGTTGCCATGCCCGCGATTGTCGATCGCGATCACCTGCCTGCCCGCTTTGGCCAGAATGTCGATCCAGCCGGTCGACTGCCAGTTGATCCGCACATTGGAGGCAAATCCGTGGATCAGCAATATCGGTTCACCTTCCCCTTGCACCTCGTAGGCAATATTGACGTTGTCCGACATGAAATTTGGCAAAGACTTCTGGCTCCGGTTGGCGTTACGGGCTTGGCCCAACACCCCAATTTATGCTATCGCCGCTGTAACAGCTATAACCAAACGCAGTTCCATCAACACAAGAAATTCCGTGAACCGCGCAAACCTCGAGGCAGGCAGATACATGGCGAGCACCGGCACACCGAAGTTTCACAATGATATGGGCGTTCCCGTAATAGAAATCGGCGCTCACGAGTTTCAGTGCACAGGTGCCAACGCGCCGTTCGACCATCCGCATGTGTTCCTGGACATGGGCGACGACAGCGAGATTGTCTGCCCGTATTGCTCGACGCTGTATCGCCATTCAAGCGCGCTCAAGGCTGGTGAGGCCATACCACCGGAAGCTGTTTTCAACGACTAGGACTCTGTTCGGGTTTCAAGTGAAGCAGACCCGCACGTCTGCGCCACAGCTGCAGGACCGGACCGTGTCAACTGTCTGGCTGCAAGACCGGCCATAACCGATAACTGAAAAAGCAACGGCAGCGTTGGCCCCTCAACCAACACTGCCGTTTTGCGTACTTCGCTTCTTTCGTCAGCGGGACTGCCCTTACCCCTCAGAAAGGACGATCAGCTCAGCGAAGTCGTCTCGAACATTTTTCAATGCTGGACTGAACGCTGAAGTCAGTGTCTCATTGCGGCCTGGAAATTACAATTTGAATTGAATTTTACAGTGAATAGCAAGTTAACGTTGACCATGTCCGAAGCACCGGAAATCCGTGACTATAAAGACGAAGATGAGGCTCACCTGATCCGGTTGATACGTGAGCTGCAAGGCCATGAGATAAGCTATTACGACCGCATGATCCCGCCGGACGAGATCGCCGGGTGGTACATTGACGGCATTCGCAAGGACTGCCGGGAATACGCCGGTCACATCCGGTTTGCCTGGCTGGATGATGCACCGGTCGGGTATTGCGCCATCATGACCAGGGTGCCCAATGAAGAGGTCGATGAACAGCGCTTCGACTACGCCTATGTCAGCGAGATTGTGATCGCAAAGTCAGCCCGCGGCCGGGGCATCGGCAAGGCATTGCTGCAAGATGCCGAAACACTGGCACGCGCCGCAAATGCAAGGTGGCTTCGTATCAGCGTGTTGGCAAAAAACACCGTCGCGCGTGAAGTATATGGCCATTTCGGGTTTGAGGAACATGTAATCAGTATGGAGAAACCACTCAAATGAGATTGAAGAACAAGACCGTGATCGTCACAGGTGGCGCCTCCGGTTTCGGTGAAGGCATGATCCGGCGGTTTGCCGAAGAAGGCGCAAACACCGTTATTGCCGACATCAATGATGACGCCGGTGAGGCTTTGGCACGGGAGATTTCCGGCACGGGAACACCTTGCATTTACACCCATTGCGATGTGACTGATTCCGGTTATGTCCAGAACCTCGCCGACTCCACGGTTGACCAGTTCAACACCATCGACGTGATGATCAACAATGCCGGCATGCCACAAACCAACCAGCCCATGCTGGATGTAGATGAAGACACGTTTCAGCGCATCTTCGACGTCAATGTGAAATCCGTCTTCCTGGCCACCAGGGCTGTCGTGCCGGTGATGCGCGAACAGGGCTCGGGTTCAATCGTGAACACCGCCTCGACCGCCGCATTGCGCCCCCGCCCCGGGCTGGTCTGGTACAATGCATCCAAGGGGGCCGTGACCACCATGACCAAGGCCATGGCGGTTGAACTCGCACCCGACCAGATTCGCGTCAATGCGCTGTGTCCCGTGGCCGGAGAAACACCGATGCTGGGGGCGTTCATGGGCGGCGAAGTGACCAACGAAATGCGCTCGGCATTTGTTTCCACGGTTCCCATGGGCCGCTTGTCCACACCGCTGGACATGGCCAATGCGGCGCTGTTCTTCGCCTCTGACGAAAGTGCCTTCATCACCGGCGTATGCATGGAAGTTGACGGCGGACGTTGTATCTGACAATGGCGAAGCCGCAACGCATCAGTCTAAAATCAGCCCGCCGCCTGGCGCTGACCGCGCAGGGCTTCTCCGGCGCCCAGCAGGCTCCCGGCAAATCCACGCGGTGGCAGGCCCTGTCCAAGGTCATCGACAATCTGAACCTGTTGCAGATTGACAGCGTGAACGTACTTTCGCGCTCGCATTACCTGCCGCTTTTCTCCCGGCTCGGCAGTTACGACAAGGCCGTACTCGACAAGCACACGCTGGCCGCAAAAAACCGCCGCTGTTTCGAATACTGGGCGCATGAGGCCTCGATACTGCCCTATCGCTATCAGCCATTGTTGCGCTGGCGCATGGACGATGCCAGAAACGGAACCGGCATCTACAAGGGGTTGGTGGATTTCGCCGCCGAAAAGTCGGAAGTGATCGCACGCACGCTCGAAAAGGTTCGCGCCGAGGGGCCGTTGCGCCCGCGCGATTTCGGCCAGCCGGCAGTCCGGTCCGGCGAATGGTGGGGCTGGAACGACAACAAGACAGCGCTGGAATACCTGTTCTGGACCGGTGATGTGACCACCGCCAGACGTGACGGTTTTGAACGGTTGTACGATGTGCCGGAACGCGTTTTTCCTGACGACACCCATGCAGCACCCTCACCCGATCGTGCCGACGCCATTCGCGAGCTGGCACGCCACTCCGCCCGGGCACTGGGTATTTCAACCGAAACTGATATCAGGGATTATTTTCGCCTGCCAGTGGCAGACGCCCGCCAGGCAGTGGCAGACCTGGTTGAAAGCGGTGAACTGCACACGGTTGAAGTTCGCGGCTGGAACAAACCGGGCTACATCTGGCATGAGGCGAAATCTGCCCGCTCGTTTGAGCGTGCGACGCTGTTGTCGCCGTTTGATCCACTGGTGTGGAACCGCGAGCGCGCGGAACGGTTGTTCAATTTCCGGTATCGCATAGAAATCTACACGCCGGCGCCCAAGCGGCAGTTTGGCTACTATGTGCTGCCGGTGCTGATCGGCGAACAATTGTCAGGCAGGCTGTGCATGAAGGCGGACAGGCAGGCCGGCACCTTGCGCGTCAACGCCGCCTGGCACGAAGACGGCATTGATCCGGGTGCCGCGTCAGAAGCCATTGCACCGGCCCTGCATGACATGAGCCGGTGGCTTGGGCTTGAGCGTGTCGAAATCGCCGGAAGGGGCAATATGTCAGAAAGCCTGAAGAGTGCTTTCAAAAACTAGATTACGCCTTCCCTGACCAGTTCGTCGGTTACTTCGACAACGGCACCGCGAATGGTTTCCACCAGGAAGTCGGCGTCTTGCCTTGTCATGGTCAGCGGCGGCGACATCACATCGAGATGCCCCATGGGGCGCACCAGCAGGCCGCGTGTTTCGCACAGGTTGGAAATCCGCTTGGAGATGTTCACTTCGTAGGGAATGTGCGCCTTGGTTTCCTTGTCGGCCACATATTCCACGCACATCATCATGCGCTTGCCGCGCACATCGCCAACGATGGGCAGCTCCGACAACTCACGCAGGCGTCCTTCAAAATAGTCTCCCACCTCACACACGTTGCCGCAAATATCCTCCCGCTCCATGATCTCAATGTTCTTCAGCGCCACCGCGCAACCGACCGGATGACCGGCACAGGTGAAACCGTGGGCAAACCAGCCGTCAGGATTATCACTCGACATCACCTCGTGAATTTCATCGCTGTAAAGCGTGGCGCCCATCGGGAAGTACCCGGACGTAATTCCCTTGGCACAGACAATCATGTCGGGCTGAATGCCGAATTCGTCCCACGAGGCAAACATGTGCCCGATACGTCCGAAGGCGGTGACGACCTCGTCGGCAATGAACAGAATGTCGTGCTCACGGCACACATCGATCATCCGCTTCAGATATCTCGGTGGCGGTGGCACGACACCGCCCGATGCCTGAATGGGCTCGGCAATGAAACAGGAAATATTGTCAGCGCCCAGTTCAGCAATCTTGTCCCTGAATTCCTGTACCAGGAAGTCGGTAAACTCGGCTTGCGTCATGCCGTCGCCGCCGCGATAGAAGTACGGCGCCGACAGATGATGGATAAAGTCGGTCAGGTACTGAAATTCATCCTGGCGGTCACCATCGCGCAGGCCGACCGAAGCCGTCAGCACGGTGGATCCGTGGTAAGAATTCTTGCGGCTGATAATGTGCTTGCGTGTCTTGCGACCCTTGCGGCCGTGATAGTATTGCGCAATCCGGATGGCTCCTTCATTGGCGGCGGAGCCTGTCAGGGAGTACATCACACGGTTGAGGGAGCCCGGCGCCATGGACGCGAGCTTTCCCGACAGCATGGCCGCCGGGGCATTGGAAACATCGACAAACGTATTGGAATAGGCCAACTGGCTGGCCTGCTCTGCCATTGTCTGCGCCAGCTCATCACGGCCATAGCCGACATTGACACACCACATGCCGCCAATGCCGTCAAAGTATCGTTTGCCCTCGGTGTCGGTGACATGACACCCTTCGCCCTTGGCCAGCACCAGGGACCCTTCCTTCTTGAAGCTGTCAAAATGCGTCCAGGGATGCAGGAAATGGTCACGATCCAGTGCCCACAATTGTTCATGGTCATACTGGTTGTGCATAGGGTTCAGCATTGTAGCACCTTTATATTGAATGAGCATTCAATATGGCGGAATTCGACGCTACTGGCAACGTCTGTAATGGCAACCTCAACCGGCAGCCAGCTCTGCCGGCAACCGTTCCACCTCGCCGGCTGCCGCATTCATGGCCGCCTCATCACGTGAGCGAACAACAATTCTGGTTACAAAACGGCCATCACGTTCGTACGGATAGGAACCGATCATCACGCCCGCGTGCGCAAGCTGGATCTCCTTTAGCCGCGCCGCCACATCGCCTTCACCGAGATCAAGCGGCACGGTGCGCGACAGCATCACTGCCCCGCCGGTGAGCTTGGGAGCCACTTCATCCAGCATGGCCTGCATGATCTTCGGCACGCCCGCCATGACAAACACGTTGCTGATGTGAAACCCCGGCGCCTTTGAAACCGGGTTGAGTATCAGTTCGGCAGTATCGGGAATACGCGCCATGCGCAGACGGGCTTCGTTTTCCTCAATGCCGCGACCGGCCCAATGGGCGCGTAGAATCTTCACCGCCTCAGGGTGATGATCGATAGCAACACCAAATGCCGCCGCCACACAGTCTGCCGTAATATCGTCGTGAGTGGGCCCTATGCCGCCGGTCGTAAAAACATAACTGTACCGGGCCCGCAGCGCATTGAGGGCCGCCACGATGTCGGCTTCCTCATCGGACACCACTCGGGCTTCCTTCAGGTCTATGCCCACGACGGTGAGATAATCGGCAATATATCCCAGGTTCGCATCCTTGGTGCGTCCCGATAGAATTTCGTCTCCGATCAGCAGTACCGCCGCTGTAGGAATTGAGCTTGTCATGACTGGCGAATTTCCGGTTTATGTGGCACTAGATCGTTTGGGTATCCACTTACGTCAGAAGCCAATCAACAGGTCAAGGCATCATGAAAATATCAGACAAGCCACTGCTGCGCGGCACCCTGATCAAGCGCTACAAGAGGTTTCTGACCGATGTTACACTGGACACAGGCGAAATCGTCACGGCCAGCTGTCCGAACACCGGCTCGATGATGGGTTTGCTGGACCCGGGCAATCCGGTCTGGCTGTCAGTGTCCGACAGCAAGACCCGTAAATACAAGCACACATGGGAAATGGTCGAGGCCGTCAACGCCGGCGGCGAAACAGCCCGTGTCGGTCTCAACACCGGTTTGCCCAACAAGCTGGTCGAAGAAGCCATCACTGCCGGGCGTATTCCTGAGCTGACCGGCTACGGTACCCTCAAGCGCGAACAGAAATACGGCAAGAACAGCCGCATCGACCTTCTGCTGTCAGATGAGAACAAGCCGTCATGCTATGTGGAGGTCAAGAACGTCACCTTGTCCCGCACAGCAGGAATGGCCGAGTTTCCGGATGCGGTTACATCGCGCGGTGCCAAACACCTTGATGAACTGGCAGACATGGTACGCGAAGGACATCGCGCGATAATGGTCTATCTGATCCAGCGCAGCGATGCGAAAAGCTTCTCGCTGGCCCGAGATATCGATCCGTTTTACTTTGAAACCTGGGCCAAAGCGACTAAATCAGGTGTTGAGAGTATCGCAATGGCTTGCACCATGGGCGATGATGCGATTTCATGTGATACAGCAATCGAAATTGAAAGTGTGTCCTGAGACACACTACAAGGTAAAAAATGCAAACCACGTATGTAGAAGCAACAGCCGCTCCCCTGGTCAACAATGGCCAGGTGAAGCTGCACGGCCCGGAAGACTTTGAAGGCATGCGCAAGGCCGGCAGGCTGGCGGCTGAAGCGCTCGACCTGCTGGTCCCGATGGTGCAGCCAGGGGTTACCACGGAAGAACTTGATCGTGCGGCCCTGACGTTTGCCCGCGACAATGGCGCGACGCCCGCACCGCTGTACTATCGCGGCTTTCCCAAGTCTATCTGCACATCGATAAATCATGTGGTCTGCCATGGCATTCCGGGTCCGCGCGCGCTCAAGGAGGGTGAAGTCGTCAATATCGACATTACCCTGATCGTCGACGGCTGGCACGGCGATTCCAGCCGCATGTACCCTGTCGGAACCATCAATCGCCGGGCCGAACGGCTGATCGAAATCACCTATGAATGCCTGATGCGCGGACTGGCTGTGATCCGTCCGGGCGCCCATACCGGCGATATTGGCCAGGCCATTCAGACCTACGCGGAAGGCGAACGTTGTTCGGTGGTGCGCGATTTCTGCGGCCATGGCCTGGGCCGGCTGTTTCATGACATGCCGAACATTCTGCACTATGGCCGCAAGGGCGAAGGCATTGAATTGCGCGAAGGCATGTTCTTCACCGTCGAACCGATGATCAATCTGGGCCGCCCGCAGGTGAAGGTTCTGTCTGACGGATGGACCGCGGTTACCCGCGACCGGTCATTGTCGGCGCAATTTGAACACACCATCGGCATCACCGCCGACGGCTGCGAGATATTCACGCTGTCCCCGCAAGGCTATCACTGCCCGCCGCACAAGACCTGATCGCACAATAACCGTCCCGGAGTTCCGTGAAATGGGTTTCAAGGACGAACAGGGATTTGATTTTTCAACCGGCTCCAAGTCAGGCGCGCCGGGCCATCTCGGTCATCGCGAGCGCCTGCGTGACCGTTTCAGCCAGGGCGGCGCTGATGCCATGCCCGATTATGAGTTGCTGGAACTGGTATTGTTTCGCGCTGTTGCCCGGCAGGACACCAAACCGATAGCAAAGGCACTGATCGCAAAGTTCGGCACATTTGGCGATGTTCTTGCGGCACCCGCAGCCCGCCTGAAGGAAGTCAAAGGCGTTGGCGACAAGATCGCGTTCGAGTTGAAACTCGTTCAGGCTGCCGCTGTGCGCATGGCCCGCAACACGGTGATGTCAAAACCCGCGCTTACTTCGTGGTCGGCACTGATCGAATATTGCACCGCCGCCATGGCCTATGATGACCGAGAGCAGTTCCGCCTGCTGTTTCTGGACCGCAAGAACGTGCTGATTGCAGACGAAATGCAGCAGCGCGGCACTGTCGACCACACACCCGTGTATCCGCGTGAAGTGATCAAGCGGGCCCTGGAACTGTCGGCCTCGGCCATCATCCTGGTTCACAACCATCCATCCGGCGACCCGACGCCGTCACAGACCGACATCGACATGACCCGGCAGATCGTGGATGCAGCGGCAAAGCTGACGATTACCGTTCACGATCACATCATCATCGGCCGCTCGGGCCATACCAGTTTCAAGGCATTGAAGTTGATCTAGAACATGTTCGGGGCAGCTTCGCGTTTGGCCCAGGCGGTCTCGAAGGCAGGCCGCTCCCGCACCCGGGCCAGATAGTCCCGCAACGGGCCTTTCGGCGGTATCCACTTCATCACATTGACACCCCAGCCCATACAGTGAGCGATAATCAGGTCGGGCACCGTGAACTCGTCGCCGGTCACGAACCGGTTGTCGCCCAGCCGGGCTTGCAGATGGGCAAGCCCGCGCTTGTAGTCGTATTCGCAGGCGGCAGCGGCCTTGTCACTGCGCAGGTCTTCCGGCAGCACGAAACTGTTCTTGGCCGCCCACCACAAGGCCCCGTCCAGTTCATCCAGCGCCAGGTGGGTGAAGCTGTCCTGCTTGGCGCGCTCGACCGTTCCTGCCTTGTGGGTGAATTTGCCATGCTTGTCGGCCAGGTACTGGCAGATTGCAACGCTGTCTATAATGAGTTCCTCGCCATCCATGAACGCCGGCACTTTGGCCGACGGATTTACCGCCAGCGCCTCCGGTGACCGTGGCGACGCATTGTCGTGCTCATACTCTTCATCCAGCTCTTCCAGCATCCACATCACCCTGAAGGCACGGGATTTTGGCGATCCGATCAGCTTGTACATATTGTGAAACTCTCCGGCTTACTTGTTGAACTGACTCATAAAAACTCATCCATGGGACCATCATCCGTCAGCATGATGGACATAATCAGTGATCCTGCAGGCTTTCAGGCGTATCGAAATCCCGTAACACCGCGTCAGTGTCTATATCAATCATACGCACGTTATCACCGGCCAACAGGTTGCGAGCGCCCCTGTCGCCAGAAGTTTTCTCAAGCCCGGCAAATGTCCCTCTGCCCAAAATAACCGGGTTGCCCCGCTTGCCTTCGTGCCGGGGAACGACAATGCAGGCCTCGTCAGCAAACTCGCCCACAAGCCGGTTTATGATTGCCACATTCACGGCAGGCATGTCTGCCAGCAGGATCATCGCGCCTGTACAGGCTTGCGGCACGGCTGCAATGCCGGTCTTGAGCGAACCGGCCTGCCCGGTCGCAAAGTCTGCATTGTGAGCGAAATCGACATCAAGCCCGCTGAGCGCCTGCCGCACGTCATCAGCTTCGTGGCCGGTGACGACGATAACCGGTTCCAGGTCGGCGGCCAGTGCCGCTTCCACAACGCCTCGCACCATTGCCTGCCCACCGTAGTCGGCCAACAGTTTGTTGTCCGCGCCAAAGCGTGACGATATCCCGGCTGCCAGCACAATGCCCGCCAGCCCGCTCATCTCCCTGCCTCGCGTGGTGACGGCCTTGTTTCGATCTCCATCAAGAGCCCGCCTGCCCCCATGTCCATGATGTCCTGCGGGCGCACGTCAATGCCCGCCAGCACCCGTCCCAGCACCCAGTCAAATCCGTTCAGCTTGGGCGAGCGGGCACACGACGGCACACCGATTACCGCCTCTCCTGAAAGCGTGCCGAGCAACAACAGATTTCCCGGATCGACCGGCATGCCCAGATGCACGATCTGTCCGCCCGCCGCCTCCAGGCCCGCCGGCACCACATCACCGCGGTCGACAATGGCGGATGCGCCGAAAACCAGTACCGGATTGTGCCCCGTTGCCTTCAACTGCCTGATACCAGCGGCTACACCGTCGATTGTGTGTGCAACTTCAACGACATCACCCAGCGTGCTGCCATGGCGTTCAAGCCGGTCGCGAATGACCGTCGCCGACTTTTCCAACAGGGACTCTTTCATGCCCGAGGTGCGGGTCAGGACCAGTCCGGCCTTGTGAGGTATGAACGGCACAACCGACAAAAGTGCACCGGATGCGGCCAGTTCCACAGCCTCATCGACAATATTTTCAGGTGCTGAAAACGGAATAATCTTGACTGTAGCCACCATCTGACCTGCCTTGACCGCCTGAAACGGTATCAACGTCGCCAAAGTGACCGCCTCGTGCAGCCGGTTGAGTGCCCGCACAAGACCGGCATCCACCAGCACAATACCATCATCGGCAGAATAAATGTTGGCGCGGCCTGTTGTGGCTGGTTGCCGGGTAACACCGTCGCCACACACCACATCCGCCAGGCGTGCGGCGGCTGCATCTTCATGCACATCACCTGCCTCGACACGGGCGGCATACACTTTTGCAACGTTGGCCTTCACCAACTCCGCAACATCTGCCTCGGACAGAACCCTGCCCTTCTTGAAGCTGATGCCAGCGGTACGCACTGAATGGGCAAGAATGGCTCCCTGGGCCTTGACTACATCAATCTCGCCGAATGTCATCTGTCCAGGCCCAGTCGAAGCGCTTTCGTCATCTCTGCCATGATCGAAATGGCAATTTCCGGCGCGCCACGCGCGCCGATGTCCAGGCCAACCGGTCCACAGATACGCGACGGTTCCACGCCTGCCTGTTTCATGCGCTCGGCCCGGGAGGCCTGGGTTCGCCTGGACCCCAGCGCACCTATGTAGAAACACTCGCTCTGAAGCGCAGCAATCAGCGCCGGATCATCCACCTTGGGATCATGGGTCAGCGCCAGAAAACCGGTTCGCGCATCAAGGCCTGTGGCGGGCAACACTTCATCGGGCCAATCCGCATGAAGCGTTATACCGGGGAACCTGTCCTCAGTGGCAAACGCGCCGCGCGGGTCAATAACCGTAATGTCGTAACCGGCGGCTTTTGCCATCGGCACAATCGCCTGAGCGATATGGACAGCTCCGATAATCACCAGCCGCAAGGCCGGGTTGTGAATGTGGATGAAGAACTCACCGCTTTGTGTTGAAACGACTCCGGATTTGTCAAACCGGAACCCGTTTTCCAGCCCGTCGGCGAGTTCATGTTCACCGGCATAACGGTGTGCCACCACCTCCTGCGCACCTGAGGCAATATCGGTCACGACCGCCACGGCCAGCCGGTCGGCGCGGGCCTTTTCCAGTGTTTCAAGAACTGCAGCATCCATTGTGGCTTCAGGCTCCGGTCACGGGTTCGACATAGACCCGGATCTTGCCGCCACACGCCAGGCCGACTTCCCAGGCAGTTTCATCCGCCACGCCGAACGCCAGAACCTTGCCCTGGCCCGTCTCGATGGCATCCTGTGCCTCGGTTACCACGGCTCCTTCGACACATCCGCCCGATACCGAGCCTTCAAAATTCCCCTCAGCATCAATGACCAGTTGCGAGCCCACCGGCTGCGGCGCCGATCCCCAGGTTTCAATCACCGTCGCCAGCGCCACCTTGCGGCCTTCGCGCACCCAGGTGTTTGCCGTTGTCAGAAGGTTTGCATCATTACTGCTCATGGTCTTACCTCTTCCGTTTCCCGCGGATCACCCGATTTCAGCCAGCGTTGCGGATCGTGCGTTTCATTTCGCGAGCCTGACAGAACTTCGGCCAGATCAGCAAGTGTATTCAGTGAATGACAGGGGCGGAATTCGTCGACATGCGGCATGATCGCCCGGATGCCACTGGCCCGCGCTTCAAAGCCACCATAGCGCAAGAGCGGGTTAAGCCAGACAATTCGCCTGGCCGAGCGCGCCAGCCGCGCCATCTCCGCCTCAAGCATGTCAACATCATCGCGGTCCAGCCCATCCGTCATCATCAGCACGTGTGCGCCTTGCGCCAGGACACGGCGCGACCATTTCCGGTTGAACTCACGCAAGGTATGGCCAATGCGCGTCCCGCCGGACCAGTCGTCCACACTGGAGCCGACAAGCTCCATCGCCTCGTCCACGTCACGGCGTTTCAGTTCACGGGTTATGTTGGTCAACCGGGTCCCGAACACGAACACCTGAACCCGCGAGCGGTCATTGCTCAGCGCATGCAGGAAGTGCAGGAAAATCCGTGAGTAGTTCGCCATCGATCCCGAGATATCCAGCAATACGACCAGCGGCGGTTCGCGGGTTTGCCGCGCCTTGTGCGCAAGCAATGTCATGTTCCCCCCTGCCCGAAGTGAGCGGCGCATGGTGGCACGCATGTCAACGACGCCTTGCGGGGACGGCTTGAAGCGCCGCATTTTCACTTGCAACCGGTTCATCCGCATGCGGGCGATGGCGGCGCGCGCAATGCGCTCTTCGTCGGCGCTCATCTGCTCGAAGTCCTTGTTGCGTATCACCTCGCGGGCCGACGACGTAAACTCACCTTCAAGCTCAACTTCATCGGACGGGCGTTGACGCTCGGACTGGGCGTCGTCCTGGTTGAACATGGCTTCCGCAAGGCGTTTCTGACCGGCCTTCTTTTTTGCCGGCGTCGTTTCCACCCGCACCTGCTGAAACAGCATCTGCATCAGTTGTTCGACCATTTGCGGCTTGCGCCAGAACACCTCGAAGGCATGGTCAAACAGCGTGGTGTGTTCATGCCGCTTCACAAATACGGAATGCATGATCCAGTAGAAATCGGTCTTGCTCGCCATGCCGCCGCCGCCCACCGCATCAAGTGCGTCCAGCACCGCGCCCGGCCCCACCGGCAGACCGGTTTCACGCAACACTCGGGCAAAATGCATGATGTTGTCCGGTAAGTGGCCGGTCGGCGCAGGCTTGTTGGAGTTTGCAGGTGTCGGCAGCATTGCCACGCGCTCTACTCCGCCGCGCGCAGGCGGATGTCAGACTGGATCTGGTCGACCAGCCGCTTGGCTTCGGAGCCTTCCATGCGGGCAATGTCATCCTGGTATTTCAGCAACACGCCAAGCGTGTCGTTGACCGTCGCGGGATCAAGCGCAATCGCGTTGAGTTCATTGAGCGCTGCAACCCAGTCCAGTGTTTCGGCAACGCCGGGTGACTTGAACAGATCCTGTCCGCGCAATGCCTGGATGAAGCCGACAACCTCCTGTGCCAGAGCATCGCCCACGCCGGGCTTGCGCGCCTTGATGATGGCAAGCTCCCGCTCGGCTGACGGATACCCGACCCAGTGATACAGACACCGCCGCTTGAGCGCATCATGTACCTCTCGCGTCCGGTTGGAGGTGATGATGACGATTGGCGCTTCGGCAGCCTTCAACGTACCTATTTCGGGAATGGTGATCTGATAGTCCGACAGCACCTCCAGCAGGAACGCTTCGAATGCTTCATCGGTCCGGTCAAGTTCATCGATCAACAGGACGGGCGGGCCACTCGTATGGGGCTCCAGTGCCTGCAGCAGGGGCCGCTTGATCAGGAAACGGTCGGAAAAAATATCCGACTGCAAACGGTCACGGTCATCGACGCCTTCTGCTTCCGCCATGCGAATCTCGATCATCTGCGCCGAGTAGTTCCACTCATAGACCGCCGCAGCCAGGTCAAGACCTTCATAGCACTGCAGCCGGATCAGGTCGCGGCCAAGCACGGTGCCCAGCACCTTGGCAATCTCCGTCTTGCCGACACCGGCCTCGCCTTCCAGGAACAGCGGCCTGCCCATCTTCAATGCAAGGTAAACCACCGTCGACAGCGGCCGGTCGGCCAGATAGCCATCACCGGACAGCAGTTCCTGGGTCGCATCAATGGAAGCGGGCAGTGAATTCGGCATACGTTTGCTCAACTTTGTATTGCATTACGAAAACGGTCCGCGAGCACGATACCCGCGGACCGGCATTACTCAAACATGGCACCGGTTACTTGGCAGCAGCAATCGCCCGCTTGGCCATCACACCCACCAGGTGGGCCCGGTACTCGGCAGAAGCATGAATGTCCGCATTCATGTCGTCAGCCTTGATTTTCACCTTGGCGATTGCGTCGGCGGAGAAGTCTGCCGTGAGTGCCTTTTCCATTGCCTTCTCGCGGTAGGCGGAACCCTTGGCGCCGGTCACCCCGACACGAACACCCTTCTTGCCGAAATCAGCCACGAACACGCCAACCATGGCATACCGCGATGCCGGGTTGGGAAATTTCGAGTAGGCAGACTTCGCCGGAATATCAAACTCGACCTGCTTGATGATCTCGTTTGTCCTGAGCGCCGTTTCAAACAGGCTCCTGAAGAACTTGTCGGCATCGATCGTGCGGCTGTCCGTCACCACCCTGGCATTGAGCGCCAGAAGGGCTGCCGGATAATCCGCTGCCGGGTCGGCATTGGCGACCGAGCCGCCGATGGTGCCCTTGTGGCGCACGTGCGGGTCCCCGATCATGCCGGCCAGCGCGGCCAGTGCCGGCACAGCCTTCTTCAGGTCCGAACTGGAAGCAACTTCCGCATGGGTCGTCCCTGCCTTGATCGTCACCTTGGTCTTGGTGACGCTCACGCCTGAATTGCCAAGGCCCGAGAGGTCGATCACGTCTGTCGGCGCTGCAAGGCGCTGTTTCATGGTCGGGATCAGCGTCATGCCGCCCGCCATCAGTTTGCCTTCCTTCTTCGACTTGATCAGCTTGACTGCGTCCGCCAGTTTCTTGGGACGGTGATACTCAAATTCATACATAGGTTTTCTCCTGTCCCTTGGTTTATTCAGCCGCTTCGCGCAGGTGCGCCATGGCGTTCCAGACATTTTGCGGTGTTGCCGGCATTGCCACGTCCTTGACGCCCAGTGCGCTGGTCAGGGCATTCATGACCGCAGCAGGTGCAGCAATCGCCCCGGCCTCGCCACAGCCCTTGATACCCAGCGGGTTTGACGGGCATTCGGTCTTGGTAAAGCCCAGCTTGAACGACGGCAGGTTGTCGGCACGCGGCATGCAGTAGTCCATGTACGAACCGGTCAGAAGCTGACCGCCGTCATCATAGACAACCGCTTCGGTCAATGCCTGGCCGACACCTTGCGCAATACCGCCATGGACCTGGCCTTCAACAATCATCGGATTGATGACATTGCCAAAGTCGTCCACGGCCACCCAGTCGACGATTTCCGTCACACCGGTATCCGCATCGACTTCCAGCTCACAGATATGACAGCCTGCCGGGAAGGTGAAGTTGGTCGGGTCGTGGAAAGCCCCCTCCTTGAGGCCCGGCTCGATTTCAGACGTCGGGAACTTGTGGGCCACATACGCAGACAGCGCCACTTCGCCGAACGCCATCGCCTTGTCGGTGCCTTTGACCGAGAAGCTGCCGTCCTTGAACTCCACATCGCTTTCGGACGCTTCCATCACATGGGCCGCCACTTTCTTCGCCTTGGCCTCGATCTTGTCGAGTGCCTTGGAAATGGCGGTCATGCCGACCGCGCCTGAACGCGATCCATAGGTGCCCATTCCGAACTGAACCTTGTCGGTGTCGCCGTGCACAATGGCCACCTGGTCGGCTGGAATACCCAGCCGGTCCGATACCAGCTGTGCAAAGGTTGTTTCATGACCCTGGCCGTGACTGTGTGACCCGGTGAGGATTTCAACCGTGCCGACCGGGTTCACGCGAACTTCAGCCGACTCCCACAATCCCACACCGGCTCCCAGTGAACCGACGGCCGCAGACGGTGCGATACCGCAAGCCTCGATATAGTTGGAAAACCCGATGCCGCGCAGCTTGCCCTTGCGAGCCGAGGCGGCCTTGCGTTTCTCAAAGCCGGCATAGTCGATCATCTCCATCGCCTTTTGCTGCGATGCGCTGTAGTCGCCGGCGTCATAACACATGATGACCGGGGTCTGATGCGGGAACGAGTTGACGAAATTTTTCGCCCTGAACTCGGCCGGGTCCATGCCCAGTTCGCGAGCCGCCGTTTCCATCAGCCGCTCCACCACATAAGTGGCTTCCGGCCTGCCGGCGCCACGATAGGCATCCACCGGCGAAGTGTTGGTGTAAACCGCATCGACTTCGGCATAGATGCTGGGGATGTTGTACTGGCCCGACAGGAGCGTTGCATAAAGATAGGTCGGGACCGACGACGCAAACGTCGACAGGTATGCACCCATGTTTGCAATCGTCTTGGCGCGCAGCCCGGTGATCCTGCCGTCCTTGTCGGTTGCCAGTTCCGCCTTGGTCACGTGATCGCGGCCATTGGCATCGGTCAGGAAAGCTTCCGAACGATCAGCAACCCACTTGACCGGCACCCCGCCGGCCCGCTTTGACGCCCACAGGCATACGACTTCTTCGGCATAAATGAAGATCTTGGAGCCGAAACCGCCACCCACGTCCGGCGCGATCACGCGCAGTTTGTGTTCCGGCGCCAGTCCGACAAACGCCGAGATGACCAGCCGGGCCACGTGCGGGTTCTGGCTGGTTGTGTAAAGCGTGTAGTGATCTTCGCCCGCATCATATGATCCGATTGCAGCGCGTGGCTCCATGGCGTTCGGCGCCAGCCGGTTGTTGACAAGATCAAGACTGGTGATGTGTGCGGCACTGCTGAAGGCCGCCTCGGTTGCGGCCTTGTCGCCAAGCTCCCACTCAAACACGGTGTTCTTGGACGCCACATCATGTACCTGCGGTGCGCCGCGTTTTTGCGATGCCACCGGATCGACATTGGCGTCCAGCACCTTGTAGGTCACGTTGATCATTTCGGCAGCGGCTTTCGCCTGCGCCATTGTGTGGGCCACCACGACCGCCACCTGGTCACCGACATGGCGTACCTTGCCCTGTGCCAGTACCGGATGTGGCCCTGCCTTCATCGGCGAGCCGTCCTTGGAATGGATCATCCAGCCGCAGATCACGCCACCGATATTGTCAGCCGCGGCATCATCACCGGTCAGCACGCACAAAACGCCGGGTGCCTTCTCCGCTTTCTTGATGTCGATTTTCTTGATCTCCGCATGTGCATGCGGAGAGCGCAGAAAATACCCGACTGCCTGGCCCGGCAGGTTGATGTCGTCGGTGTACCGGCCCTTGCCGGTGATGAAGCGGTGATCTTCCTTGCGCAGCATGCGCGCGCCAATGCCTGTATCACTCATTTGATTATCGTTTCCTCTAATTCGGTAAAATGTTCCAACCCGGTCAGCGCCACGATAGGGCGACCGGGGCTCGTCACATCTTGGCGGCGCCCGCCTGAATGGCCTTGACGATGTTGTGATAGCCGGTACAGCGGCAGATGTTGCCTTCCAGCTCCTCGCGAATGGTCTCTTCCTTGAGCTTCTTGCCCTTGCGCTTCACGATATCGATACCCGCCATGATCATGCCGGGCGTACAGAAGCCGCATTGCAGCCCGTGATGTTCGCGGAAGGCCTCCTGCATCGGATGCAGCTCGCCGTTCTTGGCAAGTCCTTCGACCGTGTTGACTGTTGCGCCGTCGCAGGCCACCGCCAGGGCTGTGCACGATTTGATGGCCTTGCCATCCACATGCACCACACAGGCACCGCACTGGCTGGTATCGCAGCCGACGTGTGTGCCCGTTTTTCCAAGATTACCGCGAATGAAGTCGACAAGCAGTGTGCGGCCTTCAACGTCACCACAAACTTTTTCGCCGTTCACCGTCATTGATATTGCCGGCATTCAGAACCTCCCTTTGTACTCAAATCATCCGCCATGATCCATCTGGCGGCTTTGCCGGGCGCCAGCTTGCGTCAAGCTGCAAGCCAAGGTCAAGCTGTACCACTCATCCTCCGCGTGCATTTTGGCGTATACAGCACCAACAGATGGAAAACTTGGCGAAAGGTCGGGCATGTTCGGAAAAATCGCAGGCATCATGATTGTAGCTTCGGGTCTTCTTATGGGCAGCCCGGCTGGCCACACCCAGGAACCGGAGACACTCAAGTCCATCATCTCCAATCAGATAGAAGCATTTCGCAACAACGACGGCGTGACGGCATTCGGTTTTGCTTCCCTGAAGCTGCGCTCGATCTTCCAGTCGCCCGAAAGGTTCATGGAGATGGTCAGGCGTCAGTACGCGCCCGTCTACCGGCCGGAGAATTTCAGCTTCGGGCAGACGTCGCTGGAGACTGCCGGACGGCCGGTTCAGGTCGTCGACATTGTCGATCAGCAAGGCCGGTCGTGGAGAGCCGTTTACACATTCGAGCAACACCCTGACGGTTCGTGGCGCATTGCAGGTGTGCGGCTCGAAAAGCTGCCCGGCAACAGTGCCTGACCTGGTTCACCCAGCAACCTGAAATCCAGGCTCACCGCCAAATTCCCGCAGTTCACAGGCACCGCCAGGTATGGGTGTACTATTCGGTTAAGGCTCCGGTAATCACACTGGCAATTAGCGGAAATCAGCAACTTTTCTGCAACTCTGGCCCGGTATCAATAACCTCGACAAAAACATGTCTGTGCATTTCTTGACGGCAGATTGTCTGGATCCAGAGGGGCTCGCGCCCTGATCGACGGGTCGTGAAGGGGAATTGAAGTGCTGGCTCTGCGTAAATCTGCGCCCGCGTTCGTGGTATTTGTGCTGATCGTCGCTGCCGCTATCGGCTTCGGCGTTCATCAGGCCCTGGGCCTTGCCGTGGACAGCGCGGTTCAGCGCGACGGTGAAGTCAGGATGCGTCAGTGGGCGGGCTATATCAACAACCGCCTGCCCGATCTTGAGGAGATTGTCGCAACAGGCCGGCCAACACCTGAACAATTGGGCAAGCTCGAAGTCATGCGCGAGGTCGGCAATGTCTTCCAGTTCAGGCTGTTCGCGCCTGACGGCACCCCAATCCTGATTTCCGATGAAGTTTCCACTCGTGCCAGCGAAGATTCCGTGGGCGAATTTGACCCTTTGGCCAGAACGGCGTTTCAGACAGGCCGGAGCCATATAGCCGTAAGAAGCGGTAAGGACGAAGCCGGCAAACCCGATGTCTATGTCCAGTCATACGTGCGGGCCCATGGCGCCGGTGGGCGCCCCATCGGCATATTTGAGATCTTCGTGGACCAGACCAAAATGGCCAGTTTCCTGCAGGCAATATTCGGCTGGGTTGCAGCCGGGCTGGCCCTGTTGGGTTCGTTGGCCTACCTGATACCGTCATTTGCATTCCTGCAGAGAAATGCCGACGCGAACCGCGCGGAAAACAAGGTTTCCTACCTGACCGAGTTCGACCCGCTGACCTCGCTCATGAGCCGGTACTCCTTTACTGAAAGACTGGATCGGGCGCTGGCCCGGCCATATGCCTATCTGAGCCCGGACGCCATCGTTTTCATCGATATCGACAACTTCAAGGCCATCAACGACGAGTATGGTCATGAAGGTGGCGACCAGTTCATCGTTCACGTCGCCAATGCGATAAAATCACAGGTGCGCGAAATTGGCTACGCCGCACGCTTCGGCGGCGATGAATTCATAATATCGATGCCTGGTATTACCGAGAGCGGCCTTCGCAAAGTCTGCGACAAGATACTGTCGGCGGCCCGAAAGCCGGCCCAGTGCGGAAACCAGGTCATTAAGGGCGAGATCAGTATCGGCGCCCACATGAGCCACCAGAAAAGCAGTTCAGGCGACCTGTTGAGAGCAGCTGACATTGCACTCTACAACGCCAAGAACTCCGGCAAGAACCGGGTTGTGCTGTTCAACGAAAACATGGCTCATCAGCTGAAGTCCCGCCGCGACCTGGAACGCCGTCTGCAAGCGGCTCATGACCAGCAAGAGTTCGAACTGAACTACCAGCCGATCATTGACAGCGGCACGTCAAAGATTGCCGGCTTCGAAGCCCTGCTCCGCTTGCCCGACGGCAATGGCGGATACATACCTCCGGACCAGTTTATACCGGTTGCTGAATCCATCGGCCTGATAGCGCCGATCAGCAAGTGGGCCATGCACGAAGCCCTTACAACCGCCAAGACCTGGCCCGGCAAACTGTTCATCTCGGTCAACCTGTCACCGCGCCAGTTCGAGGACGGCAATCTTGTCAGCACAATCAAGTCGGCGGTCCAACAAACCGGCTTCCCGTCTGATCGCCTTGAACTGGAGGTCACCGAAAGCCTGTTCCTCGGCAATACCGAAGCTGTCGATCTGCAGATCAAGGAACTGAAGGACCTTGGCGCCTCGATCGCGCTGGACGACTTCGGTACCGGCTATTCAAGCATCGGCTACCTCATTCGCTACGGTTTCAACAAGCTGAAGGTGGATCGGTCGTTCCTGCTGGCGCATGACAAGGATCCGGAAAAGCTGCATGGCGTTCTGGAGACCATCGTGTCGCTCGGGCACGGACTGGGCATGTGCGTAACCGCTGAAGGCATCGAGACATCGGACCAGGCCAAAATGCTGGGCGAGTTGAAGTGCGACCAGTTCCAGGGTTTTCACTTTGGCAAGCCGATGGATCGCGACAATGTTGCAATCACCTTGTTGCGCTCAACCGTGGACACGATGGCCGAAGTCAAGCAGTTGTCTCCAGGCCTGGCCGCCACAAAATCCAGACGCGCGGCAACCTAGGACCGGGCATCTAAACTCCGCTGTCTGCAGCAATTTTTCGGCGGTGTTGCGACGGAGAGAGCCCGTACCTCGCTCGGTAGGCCCTTGAAAACTGGGCAATCGACGAAAAGCCGGATGCCAGTCCTGCATCGCGCACACTGAGGCGGGAATACATCAACAGGTGCTCCGCTCTTTCAAGCCGCAAGGACAGATAAAACCGCATCGGCGGCATGCCCAGCAGGCGTTTGAACCTGCGCTCAAGCTGGCGCGGAGAAATCCCCGCGGCATCGGCCAGGTCTTCGAGCCGCAAAACATCTTCCAGGTGATTTTCCATGGCAGAGATCGCGGCCAGCATCGCATCATCATCGACGCCATACCGTGCCCTGGCTGGAATGCGCGTGCCGCCCGGCGCTTCGCCGTGGCGGGCATGCACCAGCGTATCCGCGACCCGTGTTGCCAGATCACGGCCATGCAGCGAGCCGATCCACGCCAGCATCATGTCCAGCGGTGCAGTACCGCCTGATGATGTCAGGCGCGGTCCGTCAATTTCATACAGTGCATCAGTGACAGTGACGCGCGGATAATCCTCACGCATGGCACTCAACGTTTCCCAGTGGCAGGTTGCCCGCCTGCCGTCCAGTGCTCCCGCGTCGGCCAACACGATTGATCCGGTGTCCAGCCCGCCCAGCCAGACACCGGCGCCATCCAGCTTGCGCAGCGCGGCGCGCAGGTTGCCGCTGATGGCGTGCTGGTGATCATAACTGGAGCACACCATGACAAGGTTGGGTCTTCCCACCTTCGGCATGGCAGCTGACACAGACACCGGAATACCGTTGGATGCCGTGACCGCATTGCCGTCCACCGAGGCAAATCGCCAGGCAAACAACTCACCGGCGAACCTGTTGGCCACCCGCAACGGCTCCAGCGCAGAATACAGCGCGATCATCGAAAAATTCGGCAGCAGCAGAAATACGATATCGAACGGCGAACGCATTACAGATTTACTCAAAAATTTGTCGTTTTTCCTCAAATAGAACTGTGACCACCGGCTAGACTTTCTGTCAACCGCAAACTCGAGGGAGAAGCTCCATGAACCCCAAGGTCATCATCACATGCGCCGTCACCGGCGCAGGCGACACGGTCGGCAAGCACCCGGCCATTCCCGTAACTCCCGAGCAGATTGCCAATTCGGCGCTTGAAGGGGCATCTGCCGGCGCTGCCATCGTTCATTGCCATGTACGCGAACCGGAAACCGGCAAAGGGGTTCGCAATGTCGACTATTACCGGGAGGTCATGGAACGCATCCGCGCCAGGAACACCGATGTCATCATCAACCTGACCGCCGGCATGGGCGGCGACCTGATGATCGGCGACGGTGAGACACCGCGCAACTTCGATGAGGATAACACCGATCTTGTCGGCCCGGTTGAACGCCTGCTGCATGTTGCCGAACTGCGCCCGGAAATCTGCACGCTCGACTGCGGCTCGCTCAACTTCGGCGACACCAATTCCATCGTCGTGCAGACACCGGTACAGTTGCGCGAACAGGCCAGGCTGATCCAGTCCTACGGCGTAAAGCCGGAAATGGAGATTTTTGACTCCGGCAATCTGTGGTTTGCCAAGCAACTCGTCTCGGAAGGCCTGATTTCAGGCATTCCGATGTTCCAGCTCTGCCTCGGTATTCCCTGGGGCGCGCCGGTCAACACCGAAACCATGACCTACATGGTATCGCAACTGCCCGACGAATGCGTCTGGGCCGGTTTCGGCATCGGCCGCTGGCAAATGCCGATGGCGGCCCAGGCCATGATCCTCGGCGGTCATGTCCGTGTCGGACTGGAAGACAATCTCTATCTGGACAAAGGCGTCTATGCCTCCAACGGCTCGCTGACCGAGCGGGCCACGGAAATCATCCGCCTGCTGGGGGCACAGGTCGCCACCCCGGCTGAAGCCCGCGGCATACTGGGTCTCAATTCATGACCGGCGTCAAAACCCTAGGGATAGCCGGTTCCGGCGTTATTGGCGCCGGCTGGGCGGCGCGTGCCATGGCGCACGGCGTTGATGTCGTCGCCTATGACCCGTTTCCGGAGTCCGAACAGGCGATGCGCGACAAGGTTGAACGCGCCTGGCCATCCATGATCAAGTTGATGGACGGCAAGCCGGACACCACCGGCACGCTCACCTTCACAACCGACTTGAAGCAAATGTGCCAAGCCGCTGACTGGATTCAGGAAGCCGCACCAGAGCGCGAAGACCTGAAGATCTCGCTGTATGAGCAAATGGATGAACTGGCAAACCCTTCGGTTGTCATTGCCTCATCGTCATCCGGATTTCTGCCAACCCGTCTGCAGTCGAAATGCAAGCATCCCGAACGCGTCATCATCGGGCACCCGTTCTATCCGGTTTACCTGCTGCCGCTGGTGGAAACCGTTGCCGGTGAAAAAACATCCGCTGACACCATGGACCGGGCGGACGGGTTCTATCGCGCCATCGGCATGTTCCCGTTACGCCTGAAAAAGGAAATTGACGGCTATATCTGCGACCGCCTGCAGGAAGCCATGTGGCGCGAGGCGCTGAACGTTCTCGACCTGGGGATCGGCACGACGGAGGATATAGACAGGGCGATTGTCTACTCCGCCGGCCTGCGCTGGTCCATCATGGGCTCCTTCCTGCACTACCACACCGCCGGCGGCGATGGCGGCATGCGGTCTTTCATGGCCCAGTTCGACCCGTCACTGGAGTTGCCGTGGACCGACCTGAAATTCCCCAAATGGTCTGACGAACTTACCGACAAGCTGATTGGCGGTTGCGAGACGCAGGCTGAAGGCAGGAGCATCGGTGAATGGGAAACCAAGCGCAACGACGTGCTGGTCGACATCATGCATGTGCTCAAGAAGCACAATATCGGCGTTGGTGAAGTCCTGAACGGGAAAGTGTGATGTCGGCGCGGCGCATCATCATTACCGCTGCGGGCTCAGGCATTGGCCGGGAAATCGCCATCCGGTTTGCCGATGAAGGTGCGCAGGTTCATGTCTGCGACGTGGACCGGGATGGCCTGGATGAGATCACGTCACAGCATCCGACCATAAAAGCTGCCAGGCTCGACGTAACTGATGAGGCCGCTGTCGATGCCTGGTTGCACGCTGCACTCGATGATCTCGGTGGCTGCGATGTGCTGGTCAACAATGCCGGAATTGCCGGTCCCACCGCTGCCGTGGAAGACATGACGTTACAGGCATGGCGGCAATGCCTTGCCATCAACCTTGATGCGCAAATGCTCACCTGCCGCCGTGTCATGCCGGTCATGAAGGCGCAAAAGGCCGGCTGCATCATCAACATGTCATCTACCGCAGGTCTGTTCGGCTGTCCGTTCCGCACGCCCTATGCTGCCGCCAAATGGGCCGTCATCGGATTCACAAAATCAGTGGCAGCAGAAGCAGGTCCGTACAACATACGTTGCAATGCCATCTGCCCGGGATCAGTAGATGGTGATCGCATGGACCGGGTTATCGCTGCCGAAGCTGCAAAAACCGGAAAGTCGCCGAGAGCAGTGCACACTGAGTACACGTCCGGCACTTCCATGCGGCGCTTCGCGAAAGCATCCGAAATCGCTGATTTGTGCCAGTACCTGGCGTCCGACGCAGCTAAATTCATTTCCGGCCAGGCCATACCAGTGGACGGCCACACCGAAACCTACCACTCGGAGTAAATGTCATGGACTTCAACCTCACTGAAGAACAGCGCATGATCGTGGATACCACGCGAGCTTTTGTGGAAAACGAACTGTATCCGCATGAAGCCGAGGTGGAACGCACCGGCGAGCTTCGCCGCGACCTGTACGAAGAGTTGAAAGCCAAGGCCATCGAGGCGGGCCTGTATGCCGCCAACATGCCGGAAGAAGTAGGTGGCGCCGGCCTCGATACCCAGTCCTGGGTGTTGTATGAAAAGGAACTCGGACGCGCCAATTACGCCCTGCACTGGAATTGCGTGGCCCGGCCGTCGAACATCCTGATGGCCTGCAATGAAGAGCAGCGTGAGCGCTACACCCTGCCCTGCGTGCGTGGTGAAAAGATCGACTGCATGGCCATGACCGAACCCGGTGCCGGATCTGACCTGCGCGGCATGAAGGCAACTGCAGTGCGCGACGGCGACGACTGGATCATCAACGGCACCAAGCACTTCATCTCTCATGCGGATGTAGCTGATTTCGTTATTGTTTATGCCGCCAGTGGCGAAGAGGACACGCCGCGCGGCAAGAAAAAGCTGATTACGTCGTTCATTGTCGACATGGGCACCCCCGGGTTCACCGTGCGCGACGGCTACCGAAATGTCTCGCATCGCGGCTACACCAACTCGATACTGGAATTTGACAATTGCCGGGTGCCGGACGCCCAGCGCCTCGGTGAAATCCACAAAGGGTTCGAGGTTGCCAATGACTGGCTCGGCGCCACCCGCCTGCAGGTTGCAGCCACCTGCCTGGGCCGCGCCGAACGCGCCTTCGAACATGCCCTGCAATGGTCGGTGGACCGGCAACAGTTCGGCCAGCAGATATCCAAGTTCCAGGGTGTGTCGTTCAAGCTTGCCGACATGGCGCTCGACCTGAAATCGGCGAACCTGCTCACCCTGGAAGCCGCCTGGAAATACGACGAGGGCACCGTCACCGACGCCGACATGGCCATGGCGAAACTCAAGGCATCGGAAATGCTGGCTTTCGTGGCCGATGAAGCCATCCAGATACATGGCGGCATGGGCGTCATGGACGAGTTGCCGCTGGAACGCATCTGGCGCGATGCCCGCATCGAGCGTATCTGGGAAGGCACCTCGGAAATCCAGCGCCACATCATCTCGCGCGAACTGCTGCGTCCGCTCGGTGGATGAAACGCACATGGGTTCGCAATCTCTGGATCGCCTGCTGTCTCCCCGTTCGGTCGCCGTTGTCGGCGGCCGGGTTGCGGAAAGCGTGATCGGCGAACTTTTGAAGCTGGGCTTTACCGGCGACATATGGCCGGTGAACCCGAAGCGGGACAACATGGCCGGGCTTGCCTGTTTCCCCAGCCTGGAAGACCTGCCGAGCGTGCCAGATGCCGCCTATATCGGCGTGTCGCGCGAACCTGCCATTGCGGCAGTGCGCACCTTGCGCGCCCTGGGCGCAGGCGGCGCAGTATGTCATGCCGCCGGGTTTTCAGAACTGGGCGACGGCGGCACCCCGCTCAACGATGCGCTGATCGAGGCCGCCGGTGACATGCCGGTCATCGGGCCCAATTGCTGGGGCGTGCTGAACCTTCTGGACCGCACCGCCTTGTGGCCGGATTTTCACGGTTGTGAGCCGGTCGAACGGGGCGTCGCCATCTTGTCCCAGTCCGGCAATATGGCTATCAATTTCACCATGCAGGCCCGCGCCCTGCCGCTGGCCATGGTCATCACTGTCGGCAATCAGACGGTCACCGACATCAATGACATGATCGAGGCGCTGCTGGACGACGAGCGCATTACCGCCATCGGCATCCACACCGAAGGCATTGCGGACGTGGCGCGGTTTTCGGATATCGCCTGCAAGGCGCATGCGAAAGACAAGCCCATTGTCGCCCTGAAAACCGGGGCATCGGAAAAGGGCGCCCGCGCCACCATCAGCCATACCGCGACACTGGCCGGCAGCGACCGGTTTTATGATGCCCTGCTTGCCCGCACCGGCGTTGCCCGGGCCCGGTCGGTACCGGCCTTCATCGAAACACTGAAGCTGTTGTCCGTGGCAGGCCACCTGCCCTCGGGCCGCATTACCTCGCTGAGTTGTTCAGGCGGTGAAGCCTCCCTGATGGCAGACGCGGTTGAACAACGGTCTCACCTGTCACTGCCTGACCTGTCACCTGGGGAAACTGCAAGCGTGCGCGCAACCCTGAACGAGTTCGTCGACGTGGCCAATCCGCTCGACTACCACACCTTCATCTGGGCCGATTTCGACGCCATGAAGCAGACCTATGCCGCCATGATGCGGGTCGATGCCGACATGGCCTGCCTGATCTACGATATCCCGCGTGCCGACCGGGCCGATACCGCACAGTACGACATCGGTCTTGACGCCTGGATCGCAGCCAAGCAGGAAACCGGCAGTGCTGCCTGTGTGATCGCCACCTTGCCTGAGTGCCTGCCGGAGGCAACAGCCACGCGGCTGCGCGAAGCAGGCATCACGCCTTTGTTCGGGCTTGATGAGGCGCTGGATGCCATGAATGCTGCCGCTGCAACCGCAGCATGCACACCACATCCGTTGCCGTCACCCGAAGTAATGACTTCCCAGGCGGGCATACTGACCGAGCATGCCTCCAAGGCAATGCTCGCACAGGCGGGCTTGCGGATACCTGATGCCATAAGCTGCGCCATATCCGAGGCGGGCTCCGCCGCCGGCGGCATCGGTTTTCCGGTCGCCCTGAAGGCATCCGGCGTTGCTCACAAGACGGAAGCCGGAGGCGTGACGTTGAACCTCGAAACATCGCAACAGGTCCAGACCGCGGCGGATGCAATGTCTGCCATAACGAGCGACGTTCTCGTTGAGGAAATGATCACCGATGCCGTTTGCGAGCTCATTGTCGGCATCACCCGTGACCCGCAGTTTGGCCTGGCGCTGGTGATTGGTGCCGGCGGCGTCCTGACGGAACTGCTTGAAGACAGCGCCATCATCTTGCTGCCTGCTTCGCGGGCAGACATTGCAACGGCACTTGCGAGCCTGAAAGTCAGCCGTCTCATTGACGGCTATCGTGGCAAGGCAGGCGACCTTGCAGGCACCCTGGAGGCAATCGAAACCGTTGCACGGTTTGCCACCGACAACGCCACGACACTTGAAGAACTGGACATAAACCCGTTGATGGTGCTTGCACCCGGCAAGGGCGCCGTTGCAGCAGACGCCCTGATACGCATTCGCCAGATTTAAAGGAGAACACCCATGACCTTGTTCAACATGACTGACGGCCCAATCAGGACTTCCGTGAGCGGCCGGGTGCTGGAAGTCACCATTGACCGGCCCAAGGCCAACGCCATTGACGCCGCCACCAGCCGCATCATGGGAGACGTGTTTTCTGCGTTCCGCGACGACAACAACTTGCGCAGCGCCATTCTCACGTCAACCGGGGATCGCTTCTTCTGTCCGGGCTGGGACCTGAAGGCTGCAGCCGATGGGGAATCTGCGGACGCCGATTACGGTCTTGGTGGCTTTGGCGGCCTGCAGGAACTACCCAATCTCGGCAAGCCGGTGGTTTGCGCCGTCAATGGCCTTGCTTATGGCGGCGGTTTTGAGATCATGATCGCCTGCGACATCATCATCGCGGCAGATCATGCCACCTTCGCCCTGCCGGAAATCCGCTCCGGCGTCATTGCCGATGCCGCCACCATAAAGCTGCCGCGCCGCATTCCCTATCACGTCGCCATGGAAATGCTGCTCACCGGACGCTCGTTTGACACGGACGAAGCCAAGCACTGGGGCATCATCAACGAGATCGTTGCAGCAGACGCCCTGATGACCCGTGCCCGCGAAGTAGCGGAAAAACTCGCCGGCGGCCCGCCGCTGGTCTATGCGGCTATCAAGGAAGTGCTCGAACGCGTGCATCACCTGAACGACAAGGAAGCACTCGCCTTGCTCAACCGCCGCGGCCTGCCCACCATCTCAAAGCTCTATGCTTCGGAAGACCAGCTGGAAGGCGCCAAGGCCTTCGCCGAAAAGCGCGACCCCGTATGGAAGGGCAAATAACTCAAGACACTCAGACCCGGCACTTCTCAGCGCTGTGCAGCAATCTCTGTCGGATAACAGGTGTCGCAAACTCCAAGAACACATCCAGTTTTTGCGGAATGCGCTGGGTCCGCGGAAAACTGAATGTGACCCCCCTGGGATCAATTTCAAACTCGTCAAGTACGATTTGCAGTTCACCTGACGCAACGCCGGATGCAACTTGATAAGAGTATAATTGAGTGAGCCCTCCGTTTCGTAACACCGCATCCATGGCAGCTTCAGCGGTGTTTACAACCAGTTTTGAGTGGACATTGATCTCACGCAAATTGCGGGACGGACCTGCAAAAGTCCACGCAACATGATCACCTGACCGGGAAAATGTAATGCACTGGTGCTTTGTGATGTCACCCAATGCGCAAGGAACACCTTTTTCCGACAAATATTGCCGGCTCGCGCAGACGACCTGCCTGACGGTCCCCAGTTTTTCAACATTCATGGAGCTGGTTGATGTTTCGCCAATCCTGACACCAAGATCAATATGCCCATCGGGCAGGTCCAGAATGTGGTTTGTCAGTAGTAGCCGGGCTTCAATGTCGTCGTGCAGGCGCATGAAATCACTGATTATAGGCAACATGTGCAGCCGGCCGAACATCGATGGTGCAGTGATTGTCAACAATCCTGAAGCGCGTTGGTATTCACCCGATGCTCTACGTTCGGCGTTGTCGACCTCTTCGAGAATGCGCCTGGCATCATCGTAATAGTCATGTCCGCAACTGGTGACGGAAATCTTGCGCGTCGTACGGATGAGCAGCTGTGCTCCGATCTGACTCTCAAGCTCCGCGATCTTTCGGCAGACAGTGGGAACTGGCATGCCCAGTGATCGCGATGCGGCCGAAAAACCCTGCGCTTCCACCACAGCGACAAACACTCGCATAGCGCCAAACCGATCCAATTTTTATTCCAAAATTTGAAAAAGAACTTACCAAAATTACGTTATTCTCTCAAAAATTGGAAGCACTACAATGGCCAATGCGTAACCTGCAAGAAATTGCCTCACAGGGGCAGAACAACAGATTCAAAAGGAACAGGCATCATGACTACAAAGAAGTTTCCGCCTACCCGGGATCGGCGCAATATTGGCCAGGTCATATTTCCAATCGAAAAAATGGCGGCGGCGCGCGAACTCAGTTCGTGCTGCGTCGGAGTCGAAGCCGCGCTGGAAACAAACACCGGCTTCTCCGGGGTTATGAGGCAACTGCATGATGACCGTAAGAAGAATGGTTCTTAGTGGATCAGATGAAGCTCTCCTCTTCGTTGCATCACTTTAAGTAGTCGGTCAGCTTGCCCCGGCGGTTGATGCCATGCCGTACTGTCAAGGACGTCGAGTGGTTGGAGCACTGGCCTGGAGCTTTACGCAAAGCGGGCTTGCCAGAAAGCCAACCGACACCCCATTGTTTTCCACCAGTGCAAACCCCGGCCACTTGACCGGGGTAAAGAGATCGTAACGGGGCAACCGTTGACCTTCCCAATATTGGGGTGGTCACGCAGGCCGCCTGTAGCTTGGGCTGCTGAACCGGTTCCGTTTGAGCGGGACGATCCCTGAAGTGCAGGCTGTTTCAAGCCGAATATGGCTCAATCCCGCGCGACATTTCCGCTTCTGACCGGAACACCGAACTCCTCGAAACAGATATCTGCCAGCCTGGCGATACCCTCGCGGATATTATCGATTGGCGGATGACCGAAGCACAGGCGCATGCGGTGTTTGTTGGCTGTTCCATCCACTGTCCACTGCGAACCGGGATTGATCTCCACACCCTGCTCCAGCGCCACCTGAAACAACCGGTCAGTATCGACGTTTTCCGGCAAGCTGACCCACAGATAGATGCCGCCGACCGGCCTGTCGTACTCAACACTTTCACCAAAATGCTCATCAAGAGCGTCGCACAACGCGGCAGCCTTGGCCGTCAGCATCGGCAGCAGGCCGGAGACATGATCATCAAAATGTTCGGGCAGGTATTCCGCCAGCACCATCTGCTCCAGCGCCCCGCTGCCAGCGTCTGTTTTCAGCGGCAGGACGGAGCTGAGCAACGACCAGGGAGCGACGAGGTATCCAACCCGCAAGGCAGGCGCGATTGTCTTTGAGAACGTCCCGCAATAAATCACCCGCTGGTCATCGTCGAGCGCATGAATAGCCGGCGGACGCTCACCGGAAAACACCAGGTCGGCATAGCAGTCGTCTTCGAAGACCGGCACATCGTAAGCTTTCGCCAGCGCCAGCATCTCGCGCCGTCGCTCCACGGGCATGACGGAGCCGGTCGGGTTCTGGACGGTGGGGATGGTATAGATGTATTTCGGCTTGCGGCCGGCCTCAGCCAGTTCCGACAGCACGCGCTCCAGCGCATCCATGCGCATGCCGTCCTGATCAAGCTCTATTCCCGCATAGTCGACGCCGAGGGCATCAAGACGGCTCAGCGCTCCGGAATAGTTCGCTGCCTCCAGCAAGACGACATCGCCCTTGTCCAGCAGTACCCTGTTGACCAGGTCCATGGCCTGGAGAGACCCGCTGGTCAGCAAAACCTCTTCCGGCGTCGCGGCGATTCCGGTGCGGCCTTGCAGGCAATTGCACACGAACTCACGCAAGGGCAGATACCCTTGCGGGCCACTGTTCATGCCGTATTTTGCCATTGCATGTCCCTGGTCCCGGATCACTTTACTGATGGCATCAGCAAGCGCTTCGACCGGAACGGTCGGCTCATCGATATTGCCGCCTACGAAATGAAAGGGCGGATATCCTGAAAACCGGCTCGCTTTGGATATGGCCGCAGCCGATAACACAGAGCCGAACTCAAACGCCATGTCACTTCACCCGTTCAGCGAAGACGGCGATCGCCACCTGGTACTTCCTCGATTTGTTCCATTCCGCCAGCGCCCGCTGCTTGAAGCCGCCGCCCCGGCGCCAGCCCTTGCGCTTGAGATAGTTCGCGGTTGACGCCAGCACGTCCGCTGTCGAGCGCACCAGGTCGCGGCGGCCATCACCGTTGTAGTCGACTGCATAGTTCAGGTAGCTCGACGCCAGGAACTGGGTCTGGCCGAGCTCGCCGGCCCAGGCACCGCGCATCTGTCTTGGCGTCATCCAGCCGCGATGGGCAATTTTCAATGCCGCCATGAGCTCGTTCTTGAAGAACTTCGAGCGACGGCAGTCATAGGCCAGCGTCGCCAGCGACCGGAACACGTTCATCTTGCCGCGGTTGGCGCCGAAATCCGTTTCCATGGCCCAGATTGCCACGATGATTTCCTTGGGCACGCCATACTTCTTCTCAATCGAGGCAAACAGGCGCGCGTGTTTTTTCAGTTTCTGCTTGGCGCGCTTGATGCGGCCCGGTGTCACCCGGCCCTTGATGAACGCCGCCTGCGATATCCGGAATGATTTCTGGTTGCGATCCAACCGGATGACCTGTCTCGAGTAAGTCAGGCCATTCAGCGATTTCAGCGCTCGCTTGCCGATCCCCTTGGCCGCGGCCTCTTTCTTGAAACTCCCCAGCCAGCGGTCAAATCCGGCTCCCGTATTACCGCATGACGCGGCCGCTGCCGGGCCTGCTGCCAACACCATGAACAGTCCCACCCCTGCCAGTGTCTTGAGCTTCATGAGAGTTTCTCCTTCTTCAGGTTCAAGTCAGGTTCAGCCACATACCATCAAAGCTTTGTGACATGCAGCGGCGGCAAACGGTCGGCCCAGGGCATCGCTTCTTCAAGAGCCGCGCCGAGAGCAATGAGCACATGTTCCTGAGCCGGTCCTGCACCCAGTTGTACCCCGATCGGCAAGCCGTTGGAATGCATGGCCAAGGGCAGTGAAATCGCCGGCGTACCGGCCACATTATAGGGAAACGCAAACTGCACCGGCTCATCCGCCAGCACCATGTATTCCTCCGGCGAAAGTCCCGGCAGGTTGAGGCCATAGCGCCCGTGCGGCTGGGAGACCTGTGCAGTGGACGGCGACAGCAACACTTCATAACGGGTAAAGAACCGGCCTATCTCGCGGCGTGCCTGGTTGATCCACGCCAGCCCATCGAGGAATTCGTAGGGGTCCATGTCGCGGGCCCGCCGGTAAATCTCCCAGGTCACCGGCTCCAGATTGTCCGGCCCCGGCACCCTGCCCGTCTTGTCGCCGATCCTGTCCAGCGTCTTGTGGAAGCCGAAGAACCAGACGGCACACATCATCCGTGACGCTGCTTCCTGGTCAAACACCAGGTCTGCCTGCTCAACAATATGCCCCATGTCCGCCAAATGCTGTGCTGCCGCTTCAACGGCGGCAGCCACTTCCGCATCAACCGGCGCATCCATTGTCGGTGCCGTAGTCCAGGCTATCCGCAAATTTTCCGGCTGACGCGTCAGCCACGACATGAAACCGTCGTCAGGCGAAGGAATATGAAACGGGTCACCAGCCTGCGGCACGCTGAGACAATCCAGCAGTGCTGCGGTATCGCGCATGGTGCGGGTTTGCGCAAAATTCATGCTCAGTCCGAAACCGCCCTCGTCCAGCTGGGGCCCTGCCGACACCCGCCCGCGCGACGGCTTCAGGCCGATGCCCCCGCACCAGCTGGCCGGAATGCGAATTGAGCCGCCGATATCGGATCCATGGGCAATTGGAACGGCACCTGCCGAGACCGCTGCAGCGGCACCGCCGCTGGACCCGCCGGCGGAATAACCTTCCCGCCAGGGTGTTGAGGTGTTGCCGTACAACAGGTTTTCCGTCGAGGTGGCAATGGAGTATTCGGGCGCATTCGAGCGTCCGAGAATGTTCAAGCCCGCTGCCCGGAACATCTCGGCGAGATGGGTATCACCGTCACACACATAGCCTTCGGCAAGGCGCGATCCGAATTCGACCTTGCGGCCCTGTTCATTGCCGCGCACGTCCTTGATCAGGATCGGCACCCCGCGAAACGGGCCGTCACCGAGGCCGGCTTCATCCAGATCGTCTACCCGGTCAGCATAGGTCTCGACAACCGCATTTATCTTCGGATTGGCAAGCGTAATCGCCTCGCTCGCCACGAGAGCAACTTCTTTGGCCGAAACCTCGCGCCGCCGGATCAGCGCGGCCAGCCCGGTTGCGTCCAGACCGGCATATTCGTGAAGTTTCATTCGCCTTCCGCCACAACGCGCAGCTTGGCAAGACCCTTGGCATAAGTCTCTGAAACGTCGGATTTGATCATCGGACCGAACCAGCGTGCGATCGGATTGTTTCCAAGTTCGGAGGTCATCGACCAGGTCACCTTGGTTCCGCCTGCATCAGGCACAAGATCGAAGCGTGCCGACGCCGTTCCCATCTGGCCGAAGTCCAGCGCCGTGACCAGTTTTTCATTCTCCGCTGACTCGACAACCTTCATGTTGCCCTTGCCCATTTCGGCAGAGTCCCACGCCATGACCTGGCCAACGCCTTCTTCAGCGCCTGAAAACTCGACCTTCATGTCAGGATCCAGATCAGCCCATGGCGACCACTTGTTGAAGGCCTTCAGACTGGCCACATGCGGGAAAATCTTGTCCGGCGGCGCGTTGATCACCAAATCACGGGACACATTGACCTGTGACGGCATCAGCATGCCGCCACCGAATACGACCAGTGCCACCACGCCGACCGCCACCAGCAGCCATTTGAGTAGTTTTTTCATAAGGAGCTCCCATTCCTGAATGATTGAAAACCGCCCCTTTCATTACCGGTTCACCTGATCCGGCGCAGGAAATCCGGTGTCGGATAACCGTCAGCCGGCAGCTTCAGCTTAAGTTGCATGTCGCGAACCGCAGCCCGTGACTTCGCTCCAAGCGTTCCATCGACGCCACCCACATCATAACCGCGCCTTTCAAGCGCCGTCTGAACGGCTTTCACTTCCCTGTAACCCATCTTGGCCACCTTGGCGCGGCCCGGGCTGGCCTTGGGAGCCCCGGCATAGCGCGTCCCGAGGTACGCAGCAGTCAACGAGTAGGTCAGTGATTCATTCCAGGTCAGATAGGCATCAAAATTCGGATAGCCCAGGAAGGCCGGACCGTTACGGCCCATCGGCAGGATCAGGGACGCCGGCAGACTGTCTGCCCGAAGTTTCTTGCCGCCGCGGCGTTTCACCCCCCATTTCGCCCACTGCGAGCGCGGGTGCTTGATGGTCACATCCGCCTGTTCCCACGGCATGCTGCGCGGCACTTCCACTTCCTGCAGCCAGGGCTGTCCCTTTTGCCAGCCCAGATATTTCATGTAATTGGCCGCAGATGCCAGTGCATCAGAGGAAGACTTGACCATGTTGCGGCGGCCATCGCCGTCAAAATCCACCGCATGCTTTTCATAGTATGACGGCAGGAATTGCAACTGGCCCAGCTCACCTGCCCACGCGCCCTTCATTTCACCAAGGCGCAGGTCGCCTCTCTGTAAAAGTTGGAGCGCCGCGATCAGCTCCTTGTGAAACTTCTCCGGCCGACGGCAGTCATAGGCGAGTGTGGCCAGAGACCGGATTGTCGAGTCGTTGCCCAGAAAGCCGCCGAAATCGGTTTCCAGCGCCCAGAACGCCGTTACCACCTCGCCCGGCACGCCATACCTGCTCTTGATGGAATTGAACATTCTGGCATTGGACTTGAGCTTTGCCCTGCCCTTCTTGAGCCGGCCCGCCGAAATCAGCTTTCCGGAGAAAGTCAGCCAGTCATCGGAAAAAATGATCTGCGTGCGATCCTTCTTGATGATGCTCTTGTTGAAGCTCACATTGCCAAGCGCCGCGCTTATGATCTGCCGGGAGATGCCGGCAGCAGCCGCATCCTGCCTGAAACCCGACAGCCAGCGATCGAAACTGCCGGTATTCCTGCAGGTTGACTTGGCTTCAGCCGTTTGAGTGATTACCGGTGACGCAAACAGCGCTGCCGCCATCAGTGACGCCGCAATGGCAGACGCAAAACGCAAGCTCATGAATTCCTCCTAAAGGGCCAGTTTCGGATTTTTTGGTATTGGGCGAAGGATGTCTGCTGACGCGACCAAAATCAAGCGTGTTGCCAGAGTGAGGATACCTAAATTTTATGCGCACCTTGCCCGCATGTTCCAACCAACCGTGCTCGGCTCGACACTGCCGTCCAGGATTTTGGCCTTCTGGTTGTCCTTGCAGGCAAAGTGATTGATCGCATTGCGCCCCACTTCGGACACGATACGCGCGTCGGCAGCCGTTTTGCCAAGGCTGCGGCCCCGAGCTGATACATTCACCGAATACACGCGCTGCGCGACAATGTGCTTGAACTGCACCTGATATGTGCGTCCATTATAAAACAGCGGCTCGGTATGGGACTGGCCCTGCGCATAGGGCGACGGATTGGCATTGATCGACGCAAGCTTCGGTTTCTCCGACGCACAGGCAGAAATTGCCAACACAGCCATACTGGAAACAGCAATCTTCTTGAATCGGCGCATAGTGCTCAATCCCCTTCACGCCAGCCTCAGTGCGTGGCATAGCAGGCAGTCACAAGTCCACTATCTGTTTACAAGCTGATTCCACAATGAAACCGTTTGATCCCGCCAACGCCCTGTCTGCCCGCACATCCGCCATCGAGGAAGCCGCCATCATTGCCATGGCGCAGAAAGCACGCGAGATGAAAGCGCAAGGTGTGGACGTTGTTTCGCTTACGATCGGCGAACCCGATTTCGATACACCTGAAGCCATCAGGCAGGCAGCGTCAGACGCCATGAATGCGGGTTTCACCCACTACGCCCCCATTGCCGGATACCCCGAACTTCGCTCTGCCATCGCGGAGCGATTGAACCAGGACAATGCCATTCCGGTCGACATGGCAGGTGTAATCCTGTCGAACGGCGCCAAGCAGGCGCTCACCAATGCCTGCTTCGCTACGCTGGATGCAGGAGACGAGGTCATCATGATCGCGCCGTTCTGGGCGGCATATGAAGGCATCGTGAAAATGGCCGGCGGTGTGCCGGTTATCGTTTCGGCAGGTGCCGGCACCGGGTTCAAACCGACCCTGGACCAGGTGGCAGGTGCCATGAGCGACCGCACCAAGCTCATCATGCTCAACTCGCCGTCAAATCCCTCTGGCGCAGTGTGGAGCGCTGAAGAACTGCAGGCGCTGGCAGGCCTGGTCCAGTCTCATCCTCGCTGCCTGGTGCTGTCGGACGAGATTTATGAAGACATCTGGTTTGAAGAACGCCCGACCTCCATTGCATCGCTGCCGGGTATGTTCGAGCGCACCATTACCGTCAACGGGTTTTCGAAAGCCTATGCCATGACCGGCTGGCGCGTAGGCTATTCAGCTTCTTGCGAACCGCTGGCCAAAGCGATCTCCAAGGTGCAGGGAACCTTTACCGCCGGTGGCAATGCCTTTGCCCAGCAAGGCGCCCTTGCCGCCATAACCGGCCCGCGTGACGATGTCGACGCCATGCGCGCTTCGTACCATCACCGCCGCGACCTGATTGTGTCATTGTTGAGTGACATCCCCGGCATCAAGGTGGTTTCACCGCCAGCTACGTTTTATGTCTTTCCCGACATTTCCGGCCTGCTCGGCAAATCTGCCGGCAATACCAGAATTGAAACCGATGTGGAGTTCTGCCACTGGTTGCTGCACGAATACCATCTGGCGGCGGTACCGGGTTCCGCGTTTGGCGGGCCCGGATGTATCCGGTTGTCGTTTGCGGCAGGCGACGATGACATCAAAAAGGCGATCGCCAGGTTGGCTGAGGCAGCATCAGCGCTGGCCTGAGCATCCCAGGCAGTTTCAGCAATAAAAAAGCAGGTTGCCTTCATATCGAAGGACAACCTGCTCAAGGCCCTGGGTGGGAGGGCGAATACACCAGGAAGTGAGTGTCCTGCCTGCGGCGGGACAGTCGCGATAAACTAGTGACCGCGGGCCATGTTGCTGTTCTCGGGAGCGGTAAAGATATTTTTTACCATCTCGGCCAAATCGCCAAACGCACTGGTGAATGCGATTGAGCGTTCGGTGTGTGCCTTGCGCATGTAGAAATCGATGACGTCAGCGTCGATATTTGTGTTTTGCGTCTTCATAACACTGAATTCCTTTGTTTTTCTGACGGTGCGCTTGTTTTGTGAATCACGTTCGCTCGGCGCACCTTCATCTGATGAAACTCAAAATAGGGACTTCCATTGTGTTGCGCAAACGAGTTATTCTGCTCGCCAGTTAAATAAATTTTGTTGGTGATCATGGCAGAACGTCTCCCCCCTCTTACCGCGCTGAAAGCCTTTGAAGCGGCATCGCGCCTGATGAGTTTTCAGGCCGCGGCCGAAGAACTGTCGGTGACACCGGCCGCGCTCAGCTACCAGATCCGCCAGCTTGAAGACCATCTCGGCCTGAAACTGTTCAACCGGCTCAACCGGGCGGTGGAGTTGACCGAGAACGGCCGCCTGATCCAGCCCGGTATTCATGAAGCGTTTGAACACCTGCATCGCACCATGCGCCAATTGCGCCGCCGCCAGCAGACCAATGTGCTGACCATCGCGGCAGGGCCCGCCTTTACCGCCAAGTGGCTCAGCCCCCGTCTCTACCGCTTCATCGCCCGTCACCCGAACATCGATGCGCGCATTTCCGCGTCCGTGACCAAGTCGGATCTCGAGATGGACGACATCGATATCGCCATCCGCTTCGGGCCCGGCGAGTATCCCGGCCACCACTCGGTCAAGCTGATGGATGAATTCATGACCCCGTTGTGCGCACCTTCCATGCTGGAAGGACCCGACGCCATCCGCACGCCTGAAGACCTGCAGCACCACACGCTGATCCATGACGACACGCATCAGGGCTTCTTCGTCCTGCAGACCTGGGCCGACTGGCTGAAGGCAGCCGGTGTCACCAATGTCGACCCGGGCCGGTCAGGGCTTCATTTCAATGTGGCCGATCATGCCCTTGATGCCGCGGTCAGCGGCGGCGGCGTGGTTCTGGGCCGGACCTGCCTGGCCGAACCCGACATGCGCGCCGGCCGCCTGGTCGCCCCGTTCGATCTGCGCCTGAAGACAAATTACTCGTTCTTCATCGTGTGCCTGGACTCACGCCGGAACGAACCGGCAATCGAAGCGTTTCGCGACTGGGTCACGGACGAAATGGCCGGCGTCGCCGAAGCCGAATGCCCGCGCGGTCCGGCGGTTTAAGTTTTGACTTTCTGCTGGTTTTCAATCAAAGCGGCAACAGACGCCGGTGTCTCATTGTCATTGTAGGTGCAACCCTAAACGTCTTCAGCCAGCATCGCGAAATAGTCCGCAACGATCAGGTCGTTTGCTTCATCGCTCCACGTCTCATTCGACATGAAGTCCAGGGTAGGCTGTTGGCAATGGCATGTCACTATAGGCGGCGCGCGGACTTTCGCTGTTGTTGCGACGGCAACGTAGACATATTGCGGAAGCCGGCCTCCATCCCAGCGCAGATCCAGGCAAGAAGCAGATATGCTGTGGAGGCACGTATAGCTTGCGTATCCACCGATTGTGTTGTTAACCTTAGGTAAACTATCGTGTTCAGGCTTCAGAGGTCGAGCAGAAATGCATTTCAGCAAGATCAGAAAGGTAAACTACCGTCGGCCGTCGAGTGTGAAGGTCGATTTGAATAACGAAATTCCGATCTTTGCGGGTGCAAGCAACAACGCTAACACACCTGTCGCACAGGCGATGTGCTTCTTTGCCAATGGAGCCCGAGCCCATTTAAGCTTTCATGACATCAGCGCATGCCGTAGCAGCGACATCAACGCCTTTGAGGTTGGGCGGGACAGTTCTTCACTACCCGTCTACGCGGCTGGATATCCGTTGGCGACTTTGGGCCGTCGAGACCGGCAGGCCAATGTCGGAAATGCCGACAGCGTTCGCGCACATCTCTTCGCTGCGGCTGATGTCTTCGATCCCGCTGGAGGCGATCCTTATCCCCGAAACCTCTGAGATCGCCGGGCGTCATAGAGCCTGTTTTTTGTAGATTTGATGAACAGCAATGGAGTGGGACGAATGGCAAAAAAGCAGATTGTCGCGTATTTCATGCACGAAAACGAAGAGAACACGGCGAATGACGTTCTGAGCAACGTTACCCGCACGGACAGCTTTCTGCTCGGCAGTATCGACGAAGTGGATATCCCGCAGCTGGTCGCGGCGGGGCTGATCATTCAGGAGGTGGACGACACACCGCCCGAACCGTTGGACGAATTTGTTGCGTCAACGCGCGGTGTATCGACACCACGGGCGGCCTTTGAGCGCGCGGAGGATCGATCGCCCGGCGAAACTGATTTCTTTACGGTCCAGCTTGCTGGCCCATTGATCGAGGAATGGCGGCTGGCATTGCAGGACCAGGGCGCAGAAGTGCTCGAAGCGACCGGGCCGAACCGGTTTACCCTGAGGCTTGCGCCGGGAACGTTTGGCACAGTCGCGGGGTTGGGCTTCGTGCGTCAGCTGCGGCCATATACAGCCGACAGCGCCGCGCCCGAACTGATTGCGCCGTTGGACACTGGTACCGGTGTAACGCGGGACTTCAGCGAGATGCTGACTTTCGATCTCAGGGTGCACCGCGAGGAAGATGTGCCTGCGGTACTCGCATGGCTTCAGACCAACAATGTCGCCGTTGCCGGCAGTTCGCGAAGAAAGATAAGGGTGCATCTTTTTCGCGATGCACCCGAGCTAAACCAACTCAAGCGTCTGCCCGAGGTCGCATTGGTCGAGGAATACATCACGCCGGTTCTGTCAAATGATCGTGCCCGCGAGATCATCGGCCTGGACCAACCTGACGGCGTCGGTGCAGTGGTTCAGACCGGGCAAGGCCAGATCGTGGCCGTGGCCGACACAGGGCTTGATGACCAGCATCCAGACTTTCAGGGGCGCATTTCGGGTCTTATTGCGCTGGGACGGCAGAACGATCCGACCGACCCCAACGGGCACGGTACACATGTGGCGGGCTCGGTGCTGGGCGATGGCGCGGCCTCTAACGGCGAGATTCGGGGAACAGCACCGGATGCCGACCTGTTTTTCCAGTCGATCATGGATGCACAAGGACGGCTGGGAGGCTTGCCGCTGGATCTTAACGATCTTTTCCAAGAGGCGTTTCAGGCCGGAGCGCGCGTTCATAACAACAGTTGGGGCGCGGACGTCGAGGCCCGGTATACGTTTTCATCCATTGAAGTGGACGAATTCGTCGAGAGCCATCCGGACATGACGATCGTAATCGCCGCAGGTAACGATGGCTCGGACAGTGAACACATAAACACTGATGCAGGGCATGTGGACTGGTTGTCGGTTGGCGCACCCGCGACATCGAAAAACGCACTGACGGTCGGGGCCAGCAGGTCAGATCGCACACAGGGTGGGCTTTCGACGCTGACATGGGGACAGGCCTGGCCGAATGACTTCCCTGACGGACCGATTGGAGATGAAAACATCTCGGGCGATCCTGAATCCATGGCCGCGTTTTCAAGCCGCGGACCCTGCGATGACCGGCGGATCAAACCGGACCTGGTTGCGCCTGGCACGGATATTCTGTCAGCCAAATCCTCGCGTGCGCCGCTGGCGAACTTCTGGGGCGCATTTTCGGGCCACCAGTCGCGGTATGCCTTCATGGGCGGAACCAGCATGGCGGCTCCGCTGGTTGCCGGATGCGCGGCATTGGTGCGAGAATACTATCAAGGTACGCGCCAGCACGCGCCCTCAGCCGCACTGGTCAAGGCGACGCTGATCAACGGCGCGCGCTGGTTGACTGGCAACGATGCCACGGCGGAGTTTGACAAAGAGCCTAATTTTCACCAAGGTTTTGGTCGGGTGCACATGCCCTGGACTATTCCCAATCCCGGCGAACCCAATCTTGAACTGCGGTTTATCGATAGCTGGGATGACGCTAGCCAGCAATTCTTCCGCACCGGGGAAAGATTCCGCTATATCGTGCGCGCCAATGCCGGGCGGGCACTGAGGGCCTGTATCACCTGGACGGATGTGCCAGCGCGGGCCTTGCAGAACAACGTGAACCTTTTTGTCGAACATGTGCCGACCGGCCAGAAGTGGATCGGCAATGCGGAACTGCCTGGAAAACTGCGCTTGCCGGATGCGGAAAACAACATAGAGGTCGTGCGCATCGATACACCTGCTGACGGCGACTATCTGGTGCAGGTCTCGGCTGGCAATCTGCTACGTACCGATGGTCAGGCCTTCGCGTTGGTGGTCACAGGCAATCTGACCAGCGACCTCACACCGTTCTGACAGAAGAAAGAGGCTAATAATGTTTAAGCTGCGAATTCTACAGGCCAGCTACGGCGACAGCCTGACGCTAGAATACGGCGACGGTGGGCTGACGCGCTATGCTCTGATTGATGGCGGGCCGGGCGGAACATATCACAGGTCGCTGAAAAACGAGATGGAGCGGATTGCCGATGAAGGCGGCTCGCTGGATTTCGTGGCGATCAGCCATGTCGATGGCGATCACATCTCGGGTGTGCTGGACCTGTTTGCCCAGCTCGAGGCTGAAAAGGCCGCCGGCAATCCACCGCTAATCGACGTGGGTGCACTGTGGTTGAATTCATTTTCGAAGACGATCGACGGTGGGCGCGGTATTCAATCGCGGTTCATGACCGCGATCAACAGCGCGGCGGGCGCGCCTGCGATGCTGCAATCCGGGATGGCGCTGCAAGGCATCTTTCAGGGCAACAAGCTGCGTATCAAAGCGCTGCAGCTTGGGCTCGACATCAACCCGGGCTTTCCCGACGATCTGGTGATGACCGACACAGCGCCCGCGATACAGTTGGGTGATCTCACGATCACCATCGTGGGACCGAGCCAGGCCAACCTGAACGCCTTGCAGGCGGAGTGGGAAGAGTGGCTGGACGACAACGAACAGGTGATTGCCAGCGGTGATCCGCAGGCGTTGGCTAATTCGGACAAGAGCATTCCCAACCTGAGCTCGATCATGTTTCTGGCCGAGGCTTCAGGCAAGACGGTGCTTTTCACGGGTGACGGGCGTAGCGACCACTTGCTTGAGGGACTTGGCGATGCCGGGCTGCTGAACGGCAACGGCGGCATGCATGTCGATGTGTTGAAAGTGCCGCACCACGGTAGCGATCGAAACGCGACGCGGACGTTTTTCAGAAAGGTGACTGCGGACGCCTATGTGGTTTCAGCCAATGGCCACCCCGACAACCCTGATTTGTCGACCCTGATCTGGATCGTAGAAAGCGCTCATGAGCAGAACCGTCCGATCAAGTTGATCTTCACCAACGAGACCCGTTCGGTCGAAAAGCTGAGCGAGGAATACCCGCCGGCTGCACATGGCTATGAGCTGGAAGTCATGCCATCGCATCACTGGTTCCGCGAGATTGTCCTGGCTTAGAAGGATCGCCAGAAGGTTGCGACTCTAAGCCCGCCCGTTTCCAGTGTTGGTGAGATGGTTAGGCCGTTCTTGGGGTGAGCATTCGCCCAAGTGTTTTCAGCTGCGAGGCAGACGCTGTCAGGTGTACGTGTAGCGATCAAGCGGCCTGGAAATATGGGCGGGCTCGAAACATGACAGATACAAGCGCTCACAAAACTCGGCACAGGCGTCGACCCGGGGACGATCGCGCAAGCGCTGGTGCGTTGTCACTTTCTTCGGCTCTGCGGTTTCCTATCGGACGATCAACTCCCCAGACTGGCATGGCGTGTACGCCGAAAGTGCCCACCGCGCGGCCCCGCCGCAACCTCTCAATACGAACTGGAATTCCAGACCCGAATCGGCCGCATCGTTGCACGAGGGATGAAAACTTGCTCTGATCAAGCAGAACCAGTGAGAGACCATATGCTCGGACGACTTTTTGGACGGAAAACGTTTAGGTACCGGTGTCACGAATGCGGCAAGTGGCATTCCGGCTCGCCTTCGTTCTCCTATAAGTACCCGGCCTATTACTTTGACGTTCCAGAAGACGAACGGGCACGCCTGGCTGAGGTAACCGACGACCTTTGCCAGATCGAACCTGCCCCGGACGAAGTCGATGGAGCAACAATCTATTGCATACGAGTTATATTGGAAATTCCGGTCATTGGCCTGGATGAACCATTCACCTGGGGCGTCTGGGTGACCCAGTCACAGGAGAGTTTTGAAAGATATGTCGAAACATATGACCAGGACCAGTCGGCAGACGGAAGTTTTGGTTGGCTTGCCGTCAATATGCCATTCTACAAAGACACCGGATCAGAAGAGTTCCTGACAAGTTTGGAGTGCGACGTGCCATGGGGACCACCGGGCAAACGGCCAACAGTGCAGCTTTGGGAATGCGACCACCAGCTTGCCGTAGATCAGCGAAATGGTATCAGTTGGGACAAGGCCGCCGCAATCGCCAATCTTGCCAATCGAGAGTTTCAAAGGCGGGAATAATCGGAACAATCAGTACTCTCTAGAGGTGACATTGTATGCCTAGACTCACTCCGAATTTACATCGCCATACCTGTCACACGGTTCCTTCCAGCGGCGTTCTTTCTCCCAGCAGGTAGCGGAACACATCCACGTAGTCGAATGTCAGCGAGATGGTGATCGCACCCAGAACAACTGCCATTATCATGCGCGGAATTTTGGGTATGTCGGGTTTGCGCAACTGCACAACCAGGTAGATGACCAAAGGGGTCCAGAAGATGATGTGCGGTAGCCCGAGCAGTTTCACATAGCCAACTGCGTCATAAAGCCTGGCTGTCGAGAAACCGCCTGCAACGCTCGCAATGACCACGATTATGGCCGTCAGGCGGGTCTGCTTCCAGATCAGGAGCGCCGCCGGCAGGATGAACGCACATAAAAACAGCACTCTGAGCCAGTGTTCGACCCAGGCTGGTTGAAGGGCGATTGCCTCTTGCATGGTCATTGATGTGTCTCGTCCCCGTGTTGGCCGTGCACCGCACTGCTGCAGCAGGCATTTTAAAGATTCGTGCACTGATCAGAGCATCCGCCGGACTGCGGTTCAAGACCGGGAATTACACATTCCCGTCATGCCTCGGCAAGCTGCACCTTGATGAGATCGGCGGCTTTCTCACCGATCATCAGGGCGGCTGCATTCGTGTTGGCGGCAGGCATGGTCGGCATGATCGACGCATCGGCGACGCGCAGTCCCTGAGTACCCCGAACACGCAATTCATGATCGACGACTGCACTTGCATCATGCTGTGGCCCCATGCGGCAGGTGCCGATCATATGAAACGTCGTTGTGCCACGTTCGCGCGCCGTATTCAGGAGCTCCTCGTCAGATTGAATCTCCTCTCCCGGATAGAGCTCGCCGGCAAAAAACGGCGCCATCGCGTCGGTGCGCATCAGTTTGCGGGCCAGCCGGAGCCCGGCGAGCAAAACCTTGCGGTCGACTTCGGAGCTCAGATAGTTGGGGGTTATTTCAGGAGCCTCATACGGGTCTGAAGAGCGTGCTTTTACGGTGCCCAGGCTCTCGGGCCGCTGCTGCCACGCGGCCAGCGTCATGCCCGGCTCGTCGTCAAGCCGGCTTTGATGGCCTTCCTTGTAGCTTGCTGGCATGAAGGTGATCTGCAGGTCACTTTCGTCGAGCACCGGATCAGATTTCGCGAAGGCATAACATGCTGTCGACGGGAGGCTCAGAATGGACGGCTTTCCAAACAGCCATTTCGCCACCTCGCCCCCGAAAGCCAGCCCCCGCGCCTTCTGGTTGAACGTGTCGACACCTTTCACCCGGGCTGTGAAACGCGGCGTATAGTGATCGCGAAGATTGGCGCCGACCCCCGGAACGGCCTGCCGCACCGGAACACCAATCGCTGCAAGATGGGCCGGATCGCCTATCCCGGAAAGTTGCAGCAACTGTGGTGAGTTGATTACGCCACCACACAGGACTACCTCGCCCCGCGCACGGATCTCGCTTGTGCGTCCATTGCGCCTGTATCGCACCCCGGTCGCTGCGGAGCCGTCAAACAGGATTTCGGTCACGTGTGCGTTGGTCACGACCGACAGGTTTCTACACTTCATAGCAGGTTGCAAAAACGCCTGCGACGCACTCTGCCGGCGCCCGGACGCAATCGTTCTTTGCGAGTAGGCCGCGCCGAACTGTTGCCCGGCATTATAGTCTGGATTGCGAGGGATTCCGAGGCTTTCCGCGCCAGCTAGAAAGGCTTCGCAAAGCGGATGTGTCCATGGGCTGGGCGATACTTTCAGCCGCCCGTCTTTGCCGCGTGTTGCTTCGCTGTCCGGGCCCAGCCAGTTCTCCATCCGGCGAAACAGCGGCAGGACATCCGCATAACCCCAGCCGGGATTGCCGCGTTGCGCCCAGTGGTCGAAATCCGAAGGTGCGCCGCGATTGAATATGTTGCCGTTGATCGACGACGAGCCGCCCAGCGTCTTGCCTCTGGGTACGGCAATGCGGCGGCCGCCGGTCCAGTCCGACCCCTCCGCCTCGTACATCCAGTTGTAACTCGAATTGTTCATAAGCTTCATCCACCCCACCGGGAGATGGATCATCGGATGCCGGTCCCGCGGCCCTGCCTCGAGGAGACAAATCTTGAGACTTGTGCCTTCCGCAAGTCTCGATGCAAGCACACACCCGGCCGAACCGGCACCAACAATGACAAGATCGAAATCACCCATTGCGACATAGTCAAGTGGTTACCCGAACGCGTCAAGCTGCGCGGAGTGCACGGAGCCGAAACCGTTACAACCCGCTTCGCCGCTCCTCAGCTATCGCCAGCTGGCGTCGGAGGATACGGGTCCGGCTGCAAGTGTTTTTGCAATATCTGCCTGCTCTTGCCTACCTCACTCGCCAACCACGCCGCCATTTTCTTGAAGGCATCCGTCTGAGCAAAATCGGGAGTGGTGACCAGCCAGTACCTAGAGCGAACAGGTTTGGACGGTCCGGAGTTGATCAGAATGCCCGCCTCCAGATCGGCCTCGACCAGCAAGGTTCGGGCCAGCGCATGTCCCAGGCCGCCGATCGCAGCCTGTATTGCCACATCGGTCCGGTCAAAGGTCACCGAGGTGTCAAACCGACCGCTGCGATACAGGTCGCTGCCGAAATACTGTTCCCACGAGCCGTTGGTGCCGTCTTCTTCCGCCCGCGTATCACGCAGCAAAACAGTGTCACGATCGTTGCCCGACAAGAACGAGGACGCATTGCGGCTGCAGACGGGGATCGCATGGCAATGCGAAAGGACCGTTGCGTGCAATCCCGGGTATGGGCCCGGGCCAAAACGAATGGCGGCCTGAGAAACTTCGCTTTCACCAAACTCGGTCAGGTCGTCATCGATGTTCAGAGCTATCCTCAATCCGAGCGCCCTTGCGCGCGGCATGGCCGGGACAACCCACTTCATCGCCAGAGATGAAGACAGAGACAAGGTGGTTCCATTGTCCCGCTGAATCCGGGTCACGGCGTCCAGCGCATCCGACAACGCATCTGCCGATGTCGCACTGGCGGCACAAATCGGCGCGCCCTGAAGCGTCGGAACCACAGTACGCGTGGTTCGCGCAAACAGGGCGAACCCCAGGTCTTCTTCGAGATTCCTGATCTTGTGGCTGATGGCCGACTGATGAACACCCAGCTCTCTTGCCGCTTTTGTAAAGCTTTTTGATCTGCACACCGCCGCGAGTGCCGGCGCCGCAGAGGCAAGTTTCTGAAGGGTCAACTGTTGCGATTTAATCATGAGCATTTCTCATCAATTTATGAATCTCATGCTTGCATATTTCAGCTAAACATCGATGCAAATCCATCATTCAGGAGAATTCAGCATGAACAATGTGCATGTGCAAACAAAAGTGACAGCACGCATCGTCAATGGGTTTGTCAAGAACGGAACAGGCGGGAACCCGGCCGGGGTGGTTTTCGATGCAGATGAACTGAGCGATGCCGAAATGCTTCAGATAGCGGGGAAAATCGGGCTCTCGGAAACCGCCTTTGTCTCCTCGTCAGATGAAGCAGGTTTCAAACTCGACTTTTTCACACCGAACCGTCGCATTGCACATTGCGGCCATGCCACCATTGCGGCTTTCGCTCACATGGCGGAAACCGGCCGTGTCGGCGAAGGCATAACCTCCAAGATGACAGTTGACGGGCCGCGCAAGATCATTATCAGGGGCGAACAGGCCTTCATGGAGCAGCTTGCCCCGAAATACCGCACCCCCGACGACTGGTCGGGCGCCGGCGTGACGCTACAGGACGTCATGGACTCTCTCGGTCTGTCTGATGCCGATATGGTCGACGGGGTGCCTCCTCAACTGGTCAATACGGGCAACAGTTTCATCATTGTGCCCGTCAGGAACGAAGACGTCCTTGCCGGCATTCGTCCTGATCAGCCCTCGATCAGCGAGATCAGCGAAAAGCTCGACCTCATCGGTTACTACGTGTTCGTCCTGTCACCGTCTTCGTCTGCCAGCCATGCGACAGCCCGCATGTTCGGACCGCGCTATGCCATCCCGGAAGAATCCGCAACCGGCATGGCTGCGGGACCGCTGGCGTGCTTCCTGTACGACATCATGGGCATCAAGGAGAGCCACATGGATATCGACCAGGGTTATTTCATGACCCCGGCTTCGCCAAGCGCCATCGCCGTCGACCTGGATATCGACGCCTCCGGCGCAATCACCGGCCTCACCGCCGGCGGATCCGCGCGCTCCATGCGCGAAATGGAAGTCACCCTGGATTGATGGTCGTCAGGAGCAACCTCATTGGCGTCGGGCGATCTGTTTCAGTCGCAATGACCGGATCAGTTCGAGACATATCAGGAGCTTGCAATGACTGAACCGCTCGCCGCGCTGGTTACATTTGCAGTTGTCGCGACCGCATCGCCCGGCGGTGCAACGTCTCTGGCAACGGCATCCGGAGCACAGTTCGGATACCTGCGGAGCTTGCCGCTCATTTTCGGCATAGCCACCGCGCTTGCTCTTCTGGTTGCGGTTTCAGGCACGGGACTTGCCGCAACCATACTGGCTTTTCCGGTTTTGGAATTCGCCATGAAAGCCGTTGGATCTGCATATCTGTTGTGGTTGGCTTTTGTCATTCTGAAGGCTGGTTCTCCAGCGGCGGCGAGCGTGTCGGACAAATCCCCCATCGGCTTTTTCGGCGGAGCCATGCTTCTTGGTGTCAACCCGAAAGCCTGGGCCATGGCCGTCGGCGTAGCCGGTTCGTTTTCCGGCATTTCAGACAACCCCTATGCCCTGGCTGCCGTTCTCGGCTCAGTGTTTGCAATTGCGGCAACCCTGTCCCTGTCGATGTGGACGGTGGCGGGCTCCTTTCTCGCAAGGATCATCAGGGAAAACTGGCAATGGCACGTGTTCAACGCCGTGATGGCGCTCCTTCTGGTGAGTTCAATCGCGTCGTTCTGGATCTAGTCATTTAGCCTCGGGGTTTTCCCGCCCCGGAGCAACCGGTTGCGTCATCCCAATCTTGCGGTTGCGGGATCTGAGTTGGGCCAGTACGGCACCGGAGATCACCAGCACCGCACCTGCCATGTGTTGACCGGTCACGATGGCCCCGCCCAGCGCCGCCATTACAATCACGTAGAACGGCACCATATTGTGGTGCATGGCGGCCACTGTGACGCCGACCACCCTGCCGGTCCACAACCACAAAACCGACGACAGGCCAACCGACATACCGGCCATTGTCACAATCAATCCCAGTGTTGCGAGAGAAAAGTCAGCTTCAATGGTAGTTCCCGCAGCAGCGAAAAACGCAAGGATAACGCTGCACGGTATGACGCTGACCAACATGCTGACAGCGACTTTGGACATGTCCGGCGTATCGACAAATGCAACGACCAGCTGGCGGGTGTACCAGACATAGGCAATGACGCCTGCGAGCGTGAACAGTATCCCTGACAGCGAACCTGCTACGCCACTGCCTTGCGCAGACACAGTGCTGGTCAATACGCCGCCTGCGACCGTCAACCCGATTGCCAGCATCAGTTTCAAGCCCGGCCTCTCCTGCCCTTCAAGCCACCCCATCAACGCGGAAAAAATGGGCATTGAAGACACAATGACCGCTGCTGAAACTGCATCTACGCGTGATTGTCCGATGATGAAAAACAAGCCAGACAAACCGAACACGAACGAGACCAGCACAAACCGGCTGTTTCTCGCCAGTGCCAACATCGCACCGGCTTGCCCCGACAACAGCCCCGCCATGGCAACTGTGATGCCCGCCAGGCCCATGCGCACCGGCGCCAGGGCGAGCGGGTCCCAGGTATTCAAAATGGCGACTGACAGCGGAAAATGCAGCGACCACACGATCATGCATATGACACCGGCCAGATTACCCCTGATGACACTGCGATCCATAACTGCGCACCCGACATGCAACCTGAGGGGTTGACCAGACTACCTGCCATCAGACACAAATGATGCATAGATTGGCCGTTACACCTTATCCCGCCTTCAGGAGCGCATCCAGCGATGAAACCGTTTTTCGTTCAGATAAAATGCGAACTGGGCAAAGCCTATGATGTCGCCACCCAGCTGGCCGATTCTGAAATTGCCTCTGAAGTGTATTCCACTGCCGGCGGCTGGGACCTTCTGGTGAAATTCTACCTGCAGGACGGCGAAGATGTCGGCCATTTCATCAATGAGAAGGTCCACTCGATTGCCGGTGTAAAAGACACCTACACAATCGTCACCTATCGCGCCTTCTAAAATCCGACATGCACGATGCGCCAAACCACACTCCAGACCGCATGGTTCTGGGTGTGCTGATGCTGGACACCAGTTTTCCGAGGCCGGTCGGCGATATCGGCAATCCTGACAGCTTCAACCATCCGGTCATTTACCGTCGCCTGCCAGGTGCGGTCGTGTCGCGCATTGTGACTGACGAGCAACTGTCGGACGAACTGGTGGAACTTTTCGTCAGCCATGCACGAGCCCTTGAACAGGCTGGCGCCACGGTAATTTCGACCAGTTGCGGTTTTCTGTTCCCGATCCAGGAGAAATTACAGGCTGCGGTCAGTGTTCCAGTGATCACTTCCGCATTGTGCCTGCTGCCCGCCCTGAGGGAAAAAGTGGGCGAGAATACGCCGATCGGAATTCTGACATTTGACGCCGAGAGGCTGGCACCACACCACATTCCCGATGACGGACCCGTTGTAGTTGAAGGATTGGCACCTTCTGATCACCTCTACCGCGTCATAGCATACGACCTGAGTGAAATGAATCATCAGCAGGCCGACAACAATGTTTTCCACGCCATGTGTCGTTTGAAATCCCGTGAACCGCACCTGGCGGCAGTGGTTCTGGAGTGCACTAACCTCCCACCATACCGATACACCGCGTTGAAAAATAACAATTTTTTAATTTTCGACATACATGATGCTATAAAACACTTGCAAAACACATACAAATTGTAGGTAAATTATATAAACAAAAGTTGAAACCTATAAAACTGCTTGCTATGAGCGGCGCCATGTAGTGACATTCAACAAGATTGTAAACTCGGGAGTGAAACATGACAAAACGCCTTAGAATTGCTGCGCCTATTGCCATTGCAGCCCTGACACTGTCCGCCAGCATCACGATAGCGGCAGATGTGAAATGGGACATGCCAATGGCCTATTCCGCCTCCAATTACCATTCTGAGAACGGCGCCCAATTCGCCAAGGAGGTCACCGAGGCCTCAAGCGGCAAGCTCGAGATCGTCTCTCACCCCGGTGGTTCACTGTTCAAGGGTGGAGAAATTTTCCGGGCCGTACGTACCGGACAGGCGCCGATTGGAGAGCGCCTGATTTCCGCTCTGGGCAATGAAGACCCTCTGTTTGAAATAGACAGCTTGCCGTTCCTCGCAACCAGCTTTGCCGATGCAAAAAAACTTTATGACGCAACCAAGCCGGAACTGCAGAAGGTACTGGCCAGCAAGGGGCTGACCCTGCTGTACACCGTACCGTGGCCACCACAGGGCCTGTACGCCAAGAAAGAAGTCAACTCGGCAGCAGAAATGAAGGGCGTGACATTCAGAGCCTACAATGCCGCAACCTCGCGGCTGGCAGAGCTGATGGGTGCTGTTCCAACCAAGATCGAGGCGGCTGAACTGTCCCAGGCGTTCGCCACCGGCGCCGTCGAAAGCATGATTTCATCCGGCTCGACAGGTTATGACCGCAAGCTGTGGGAGCATGCCTCTCACTGGTACAACATTCAGGCCTGGCTGCCGAAAAACATGGTTATCGTCAACAATGATGCCTGGGCCAAACTTGATGAAGCAACCCAGAAAGTTGTTCTCGAAAAGGCTGCAGCAGCAGAAGCGCGTGGCTGGGCAAAAGCAGAAGAGCTTGCCAACTGGTATGTCGAGGAACTCGCCAAGAACGGCATGACCGTCGGGCCTGCGGGTGATCAGTTGAAAGCAGACTTCGCCAAGATCGGCGAGACCATGACCACGGAGTGGCTGGCCAAGGCAGGTGATACCGGCAAGGCGGCCGTTGATGCCTACAAGGCAAAGTAAGCACAACGTCGACTGAAACATCTGATTCAGTACGGTGATAGAGCAATATGGGTTCGCCTGAACCCATAAAGCTGCTCTAGCACTTTGAAAGCGACCAGTTCTGGGTTTTCGATTGAGTTGATCAAAAACCATACTGATCTTGAGGGGCGAGTGAACACCATGAACGAATTTTTCACTCGCCTCGATAAGGCTCTCGAGCGGCTGTATGTCTGGTCCGGCGCGGCCGCCGCCGTGTTCCTCGTCCTCGTCGGCGTCTGCGTGTTGACGTCCATCGTGTCACGCCTGCTCGACATCTATGTTGCCGGCATCAACGAGTATTCCGGTTACGCCATGGCCGCGTCGTCTTTCCTGGCACTGGCCCACACTTTGCGCGAAGGCGGCCATATCCGCGTCGCACTGGTTCGCTCAAGGCTTGGGCCGACCGCCAAGCTTTGGCTCGAAATATGGTGCCTGCTGGTGGCAACCGCCATGAGCAGCTATCTGGCCTACTACCTGGTCTATCTCGCCTGGATATCCTGGAAATTCGAGGAGAAATCCGAAGGCGCCGCGGCGACCTTGTTGTGGTGGCCGCAGTCCATCATAGCCATCGGCTCGATTGTCTTCGCCATCTCGGTTGCCCACGGCCTTGTTCGCGTGATCGTCCGCCGCGACCCCGATGCGGCGTCTGCGGCGCCCACCGAACTGACGGCGGAGTAACAGATCATGGATGGCATCGCGCTCACTCTCATCTTTCTCCTGGTGCTGTTCACACTGCTTGGTTCAAGCGTGTGGATCGGCATCTCCCTGCTCGCCGTCGCCTGGGTGGGCATGGAGCTTTTCACCACCCGGCTGGTGGGCGATTCCATGGCGCTGACCATCTGGTCTGCGTCATCAAGCTGGACACTCACCGCCCTGCCCCTGTTTGTCTGGATGGGAGAAATCCTGTTCAGGACCAGGCTGTCTGAAAACCTGTTCAGGGGCCTGCAACCCTGGTTGCACGGACTTCCCGGTGGCCTGTTGCATGTCAACATCACCGGTTCGGCCATATTTGCCGCCATCTGCGGATCGTCCGCTGCAACCGTCCTGACGGTCGGCAAGATGGCCGTGCCGGAACTGAAGCGCCGCAAATACCCGGAGAAGATGATCATCGGCACACTGGCCGGCGCAGGCACGCTGGGTCTCCTGATCCCGCCCTCGATCATCCTCATCATCTACGGCGTCACGGTCAATGAAAGCATCGTCAAGCTTTTCATCGCAGGTGTCATACCGGGCATCATGCTGGCCCTGATGTTCATGGGCTACGTGGCCATCTGGGATCTGCTGGGCGGTCGCAAGGACCGCACCGACACCGCATCCTACACCATGTCGGACCGGCTCAGGGCGTTGGGCCAGCTCGCCCCGATCATGGGGCTGATCCTGTCGATCATGGGCTCCATTGCGTTCGGCTATGCAACCGCGACCGAGGCGGCGGTACTTGGTGTGCTCGGCGCGTTTGCCATCTCCTGGCAGCAGGGCCACCTCACCCGTGAAAGCTTCATCGCCTCGCTGATGGGCGCCACCCGGGTTTCCTGCATGATTGCGTTCATCCTGGCCGGATCGACTTTCCTGACCCTGGCCATGGGCTTCACCGGCCTGCCGCGGGCCGTGGCTGAGTGGATCGCGGCCTTGCAGCTGACACCGGCCATGCTGATTGCCGTACTGGCTGTTTTCTACATCATACTGGGCTGCTTCCTCGACGGCATTTCATCCATTGTGCTGACCATGGCCGTGGTAGAACCGATCGCGCGCCAGGCCGGTTTTGACATGATCTGGTTCGGCGTCTTCCTGACCATCGTGGTGGAAATCGCCCAGATCACGCCGCCCATCGGGTTCAACCTGTTCGTCCTGCAGGGCATGACCGGCAGGGACATGGACTTCATCGCCAGGGCAGCCCTGCCGATGTTTGCTCTGATGGTGCTGGCGGTTGTGATCATCTCCCTGTTCCCCGGCATCGCCACCTGGCTGCCGTCGCTGATGTAGGCCGGCATGATCCGGGCCAGCCTCGAATGGATCGGGCGTTACGGAACCTTGCTGATGCCGCTGGGCATTGTCATCGGATGCCTGTTCCAGCCACTGGCCGAACTGCTGCGTCCGACCCTGGCGGTGTGTGTGTTCCTGATGTTGGCGGTGGTCCTGTCGAGACTGGAAATCCAGCATGCACTGGCACACCTGCGTAAACCGCGGGTGTTCCTCTGGTCACTGGTGTGGGCGTTCGTGGCCATGCCGGCCCTGTTCATTGCCGTGCTTCATGTGTTTCCGCAATCGCCCGGCGTCAACGCCGTGCTGATCATCTATGCAACATCACCGCCCAATTTCGGCGCCGCGGCGCTGGCGTTTATCATGGGGCTGGACGGCGCCCTGACAGTCGCCACCATTTTTGCCTCCACAGCGCTTCACCCGATCATTACGCCGCTGTTTACCGAGATTTTCGCCGAAGGTGCAATCGCCATATCAGGCCTTGATCTCGCCGTCCGGCTGGCCGGCCTGATCGGCGGCTCGTCGCTGGCGGCATGGGGCTTGCGCTCCTGGCTGGGTGCCGAACGCCGCAAAGCGTCATCAGGCATTTTCGACGGTCTGAACGTCATCATCATGGTGGTGTTTGCAATCGCCCTGATGGACGGCATTCCCGCCCGCGTCATCGCCCAGCCCGCCTACGCGCTCGGCCTAGCGGTTCTGGCAACCGGACTGCACATCGGGCTCAACCTGATCACCGTCGCCGCCTTCTGGCTGACCGGCCGGCAACGCGCCTACACATTCGGGTATTCGCATTCGGGGCGCAACATCGCCGTGGTGATGAGTGTGCTCGGGTCAGCTGCTCCTGACGATGCATGGCTGTTCTTCGCCATGCTGCAGTTCCCGATCTACTGCCTGCCCATGCTGCTGCGGCCGCTCTATCTTCATTTGTTGCCGCAACGGCTGTAATGCGGCAATGCTAACCACAATCAAATGACTGTCTCGCAACCCCGGACAAACTCGTACATACTGCGGCCATGAGATTCCTGTTGCTCATTATCGCTGTTGCTGCGCACCTCGCGGTCAGTGCTCCGCTGGCCGTGGCTGCGGACGCGTCTGATCGCGCGATAATCGGCTTTTCCATGGACGGCAGGCATTTTGCCTTCGAGGAATATGGCGTGCAGGACGGCTCGGGCTTTCCCTATGCCGACATTTACATCATCAATCTCAAGACGGATAAGTGGGTCAAGGGTTCTCCGATCCGGGTGATCGTGCGCGATGAAAACGCCACCGCCCACACAGCCCGCCACCAGGCGCTTACCGAAGCAGCACCCCTTATAGAAAAATACGGCACGGTGCAGCCGGCAAAACTGCTGGCCAGCAATGCCGTGGGAGAGCGCGTGACCTCGCCCCATGCAATGACGTTCAAGCGCTTCCATAACCTGTCCACCTTGTGGACAGTGCAGCTCACCGAGATCGACATCGAACAACCAGGTGAGTGTAAACCGTTCAGCCCGGTGCGGGGCTTTGCCTTGTCGGCAAAGATTGAAGGCAAGGAAGAAGCGGTCGAATTGTACCGTGACGAGAGATTGCCGAAGAGCCGGGGCTGTCCGGAAAGCTACAAGCTGGCGGACGTCATTGCATTTGGTGAAAGTGAAAATGCCCGCGTCGTCGTGCTGGTCCACAAGCTGACATTCGGCTTCGAGGGCCGCGACGCACGCTTTATTGCAGTACCGGTGAAGCTGCCTTCCTGGAGATAACCTGCGCCGGTGTGTTGAGTGTCGGCAACTGCTCTGCTAGAGCATCTGCGACTTCCTGAATCCATCGAAAGCAGCTCAAGCATGATCCCGCGTTACACAAGGCCGGAAATGGCCGCCATCTGGTCACCCGAACAGAAATTCCGCATCTGGTTTGAAATCGAGGCTCATGCCGCAGACGCACAGGCGGAACTGGGTGTCATCCCGGCCGAGGCTGCAAAAACCGTCTGGGACAAGGCGCGTGATGCGGAGTTCGACGTTTCCCGCATCGACGCAATCGAAGCGGAAGTAAAACACGACGTTATCGCCTTCCTCACCCATCTGTCGGAGATCGTCGGTCCCGAAGCGCGCTTCGTGCACCAGGGCATGACATCGTCCGATGTGCTCGACACCTGCTTCAACGTGCAACTGGTCCGCGCGGCGGACCTGTTGCTGGAAGACATGGACCTGCTGCTGACCGCCCTGAAGAAGCGCGCGCTGGAACACAAGGACACGCTGACCATCGGACGCAGTCACGCCATTCATGCCGAACCAACCACGTTCGGCCTGAAGCTGGCCCAGGCATACGCCGAGTTTGCACGTTGCAGGGAGCGCCTGGAATTTGCCCGCAAGGAAGTTGCAACCTGTGCCATTTCCGGCGCGGTCGGCACCTTTGCCAATATCGACCCGGCCGTCGAGGAACATGTGGCAAAGTCCATGGGGCTTGCAATCGAACCGGTGTCGACGCAGGTGATCCCGCGCGACCGGCATGCCATGTATTTCTCGGTGCTGGGTGTCATCGCATCTTCAGTCGAGCGCCTGGCCACCGAGGTGCGACACCTGCAGCGCACAGAAGTTCTCGAAGTGGAAGAATTCTTCTCCGCCGGTCAGAAAGGCTCGTCGGCCATGCCGCACAAGCGTAATCCCGTGCTGACCGAAAACCTGACAGGCCTCGCCCGCCTGGTGCGCTCTGCCGCCATGCCGGCCATGGAAAACGTGGCGCTGTGGCATGAGCGCGACATCTCGCATTCGTCTGTCGAGCGCGGCATCGGACCGGATGCCACGGTGCATCTCGATTTTGCCCTGCGCCGGCTGACCGGTGTCATCGACAAGCTGCTGGTCTATCCCGACAACATGCAGGCCAATCTCGACAGGCTCGGCGGGCTGGTGCATTCGCAGCGTGTGCTGCTGGCCCTGACCCAGAACGGCGTCAGCCGGGAAGACAGCTATCGCCTGGTACAGCGCAACGCCATGCCGGTGTGGCGCGGTGAAGGCAATTTCCTGGACCTGCTGAAAGCCGACGCGGATGTGAAGAAGGCCCTGTCCGATGCTGATCTGGAGGCCCTGTTCGACATGGGCTACCACACCAAGCATGTCGACACGATTTTCGCCCGCGTTTTTGGCTAGATCAGGTTCTGCCGCCCCAGGCGCCCAGCGTGTGGGGATCGTCACTATCGAGCTCTGAACATCGCTGCTCAAGGCCTTCTGCATCGTCGATCAGGGCCGGCATGACGACGGCCAGCGCCTCGCGCACGTCCGCACTGCGAAGCGCATGCCTGAGCGCAACATGGTTGACCGCAACCGCCGCTCCCTGCTCTATCCAGGCATAGACCTCGCCGGTTGCCTGGTCAGCCAGCCTGACTGCATCCAGCCTGCGGAAACACTCCTTCAGAAAACCTGTATTGCGCTCCGGCGACATGTCATCTTGTGACAGAAACACCTCGTCGCGCGATCCGGCGTCTACATTGACCCGTTTGTAGCGGTCCACATTCAGCATGGCCGGGATGTCGAAAATGTTGATTTGGCCATTAATGCCAAATGCAACTGTGCGCGGCCTGTCACCTTTTTTCACCGAATTGTCGAGGAACTCGTAGTGCACCTGTTTTCCCTCGCGCAGCGCCCAGGTGAAAAACAGGCCCGGCATCCCCGAAAACGCTTCGATGTTATGATACAAAAGATCATCCACCGCCTTGTAGCGGCCAACCTGCTGCCCCCGCAGCCAGGCGCGTTCCACGGTTTCTGCCGGCGGCGTGATGACGAAAAACATGTACACGACGTCTCCAAACCGGGTCAGCAGCCGGCCGCCCTGCGCTTCATTGGCCTGCGGCGAAAAACTGTCGAAGCGGAACCGGTCAATCAGCAGGTGCGGCATGTCTCCGCGCGCGGCTTTGGCCGCCATGTAGTCATCAAGCTTCAGGTCGACAATTTCCAGTTCATGGCCGGTCAACGAGCCTGCATAGCGGATCGCCTCATCGAGAGACGCATAGTCCAGCAGGTATTTGCGAAAGATGTCGGGGCTGATCAGGGCAAAATCCGTCCAGTCGAGGCCAAGCACTTCCGCCAGATGTTTTTGCTGCGGCCGCAGCGTGCTCTTGCCGGCGGCAGATGCACCCTTCACATTCATGATGACCGGTTTTTTCTGAGCCGGCAGAATCTTGAAACCTTCCGCCCGGGCTGCTCTGTGGACCAGTGCGGTAAGCCGGTCGCCAATGAATTTGCTGCCATAGCCATTGCTGAAATCCCGCATGGCAAGCCCGGTCAGGAGCTCGGCGTCTCCCACCAGCCTCCCTCTTTTGCCGACAATGGCAGCAAGTGTCTGCGCCAGTGACTGATAGGCGGCTGCTTCTGCCGGGTCATCCGAAGCGGTTGCAGCGGCCAGCCATCGGGTGGCCAGTTCGTCTTCACGGCTTTCACGGTTTTGTGCCGGGTCTGATGCAGCCGCGCCGGTTTGCGTCCGCCCGATCAGCCGGGACAGCCAGCCACCCTGTCCGGCAGGCTTTGCGATGGCGGAGGCTGGGGAAAGTGCCGCTTCAATCTGCGCGTCAAACACCTGTCTGGCCCTGTCGCAAAGCCCGTCAAACGCCGCAACGATAGCGGTCCGCTCCGGTGCCACATATTTCGACACTATGATACCGACCATGCGACGGAAGTTAATGCCGAGATCCTCATAGACCTTGCCGTCGGGAACCGACAGTTCCGCCATCACGCGGATCAACACCTCATGCACAATCAACCGTTCGGGGCGAAACGCCACCAGCGAATGGGGCGCAAGCCCGGTAAAGTCAGCCAGCTCGCGCGCCTGCTGCAAAGAGGTGAAAACATTCTCCGAACGATAGATCGTGGCCAGCGGCAAATACCGTTCCGGGATCGCAGAACTGATACCCGGAGACCAGGGACCCGGTTTTTCCGAAGGAGCGTCATTCATGGCGGGAGTTTACGTGAACTTTGCATTTGCCGGCAAAGAAAAACCCCGCAATCGTCCATGACGGTTGCGGGGCTCTTATTCCCAATTCAATCGGCAAGCTGCGGATCAGTATCTCACCTTGATCACGGTATTCCGGCGGCCGTGCCGTTTGACCAGATTGTAGAATTTCCGGGCATTGGCGGTGCGCAGGCGAATACAGCCATGTGATGCCGGGCGGCCGAGACGCCGGACATAGTTGGTGCCGTGCACCGCATAGCCGCGATGATAGAACACCGAATACGGCATCGGCGAATAATCATATTTGCGGGAATAGTGCATCTTGGTGGTCCACTTTGGACGCCACGTGCCGGTCGGGGTACGGAACCCTTTACGGCCGGAAGAAATCTTCCACCGGGCATAGGTCCTGCCGTTGACTTTCACGTGCATGGTTTGCGAGGACAAATCCACGCGCGCAACCACATCAGCCCGCGTTGCCGTTCCAGTAACCGCAACCATGAAGCCTGCAATAACCATGACTGCAGACAGTCTATTCAGCAATATACGGATGGTTTTACTCATACTTACGCCTCTAAGTTGGTGCCTCTACCTATCTCTAGGGAAACATAAACGCCGGCGACTTGTACAGTCTTCCTCAACGAGATTCTGAAAAATTGATCAGCCGGCAGCCCGGCTTCGCGAATCCGATCAGCTATCATGCCGTTCGAACAGAAACTCCCGTCCGAGCTTGACTCGCGGTTCGCCGTTATAGGCGATTATGTCCGCAGTGGCATAGGTTTCGGTCAAGGTGGCAGGCAGGAAACTGCCGGTTCCGACGGTGTCGACGGGGGCCCGGGCCGCCCCCATGATCTGGCATTTCTGCGGGCTGAAACCTGAAGACGCAACAATTTGCGCCTTGTTGAATCCGGATTCATCAAGCTGCTCGCGCGTACGAATGATGTTTGCAACCGACACACCGGAGCCGAAGAGAACCCGGCGCACCTTGTCGACGAGAATGTTGCCGGGATCCAGTTGCATGGCGCGCGGACCCAGAACATGCTCCACGATATTGTACTCGCCATCCACGTCCAGCCAGTGTCCGACCGTGTCTATCGACTTGTCGTAATCAAGCCCTTCGGCAAACCGGCCACCATGGGTATCCAGCCGCACCCCCAGAGACTTGCCCTGCTTGTCCAGCTTTGCCTCGTTGAAGAACCAGTCCGCCGTTCGCAGGCTGTCGGTAATTTCCTTGCCGTTGAAATCAACCAGCGCCACCAGATGGGTTATCTGCGGCAGGCGCTCGTTAAACATCTGCGTAGCTTTCAGAACGTCACCATCGGCATAGCCGACCAGCGCATGCGGCATGGTACCGATACCGGCCTTTGCCCCAAACATCGGCGCGGTGACATCCTGGGACGAGCCGACAAAGCCTTTGACATCCTTGTTGGCCTTGCGCGCCGCGGCAGACCCCACCGACGCGCCATAGGCTGCCAGCATGTTCATGTCGATGCCGGAACCATGGCGGGCGTGCATATCCATGAACGAAGCCCCCGGCAGGGCCATGCACATTTCATAGGCGTTGACGGCAGACACTGACGGGAAGCCGGTTTTCTGCAACAGCAGCGTTTCCACTTCAGACAATTTGGCCATCGGCCCGCGCACTTCCATCAGCTTGCGCTCGGCAGGCACAATGTCGCCATCGGTATAAAATCTTGTAACAGCGGCTTCCGGCACGATCGCCTTGATCAGCCGTTCTGCCGGCTCAAGCGCTGCAATGCAGCGCCGTCGCAGGAACACCGCATAGGTCACATCCACATCGCCATTGGCCTCAACCACCATGCGGGTATTGGTGAAATACTTGTCGGTCATCTGCGAAACCGGCGCGGCGGCAAGACTGACCTCAACCAGACGGTCAATGGCCTTGTCGCGGGACAGGCTGTCGGGATTTTCTGATGTCATGGAGATGGCGGGCCTTGGCAGGTGGATAAAACACTAACACCAGCCAATCATGACCTCATACAGGCAAACACGTCAATGGACATGCAGTATGGGATGCCTACTCGACAGCAATCACGAACACCGACCAGACCCAGCGCCCCTCGACATCTGAGTTGACGGTCTTGCCGGCTGTATCATGCATCAGCCATGCCGGCCCGCGTCCGCCGATGCCGATCGGCTTGCCGTCGACTGCGATCGCCAGAATCCAGTTCTGGGCCTGCCGGTCAGCCGCTTCGAACTCAATCGTGTAGCCGTCCAGTGCCACAACCGACAACTTGGCATCTGGTGCCGCACCTGCTGCTTTCATGACGTCACCAAGCGCCGGGCCTGTTGCACTGAGCGCTGCGGGCCATTCCTCAGCTTTGGCTTTGACCGTCACCTGGGGCAATGCGGCAAGATCGGCATAGGTGAACTCAAACGCCTTTGAAAACTCCTTTTCGCGAAACTTGAAAAATGCATCCGGGAACGGGTCAAACCGGGGCCGGTTTGAATTTTCAATCTTGCCGATGACTGTGAGTTGCGCGGGCTCGGCGGCTATGGCCGGGAGCTGACCTGAAACCATCGCACCAATGGTAAATATCAACCCGGCAACCAGTGACATAATACGTATTTGCATCCCGTTTTCTCCCGGTCAGGTGTTCGCTGCAGACTCGTTTCCACAGCACCATATGCGGTGATGACGCCTGGTAAAAGAGAATTGCGATGACTGCTGATTATTACCTGCCGGTGACGACGACAACTGCCGCCAGGGTCTTATCGGCAAATGGTCCGGCTTATCCCGGTTTCGTGAGGTCGGAGCGTTCCAGACCAATATCCCTGAGCACGTGGTCATTGAGATGGCTGGTGTCGAGATAGCCGGTTCCGGCATTTGCCTTGCGCCGGAAACGGTCTGCCAACAACGCCATTTCAGCGCCCTTGCCTGACAGGATCGCGAACACTTTCTGGCCATGGGTTACGGAAACAGACTCATTTCGGCTGCGGTTTCGGAACAGTGTCGCCATCGACATCAGTTTGGTCCTTGTTGTTCTCGGTGTTGGTTTGCACCCCCCAGACAACAGCCCTGTTCTAGTTCAACGCGCACAACCGCTATGTGGTAATTCTCACCAAGGCCGGTATCTGATTTTCAAACCGGGCCATGTTGAGCGCGACACATGGCGGCAGGTGCCTGCACATCCCTTGACCGCAGGCCTCGCAATCCGTCAGGTGAAGGTTCTTGGAATCAGGAACACAGACCTTGGAAAAAGATCAACGACTGGACACAATTACGACGGACGACGTCAAAGATGCAGTCGCCGCCGGTGTGCTGCCTCAGCAACATGCACAGGCGCTGTTGGCATTCGTTGCGCAGTCGAGGCAGTCGCCATCACGGCCAGACGAGGAATCTTTCCGGTTCATCCGCAGTTTCAACGATGTTTTCGTCACCATCGCCATTGCACTGGTGCTGTTTGCCCTGAACAGCCTGCTGTCAGGAATTTCAGAAACGGTTTCGATGCTCGCCATAGCGGCAGGCAGCTGGGCAATGGCGGAGTACTTCACCCGCCGTCGCCGCATGGCGTTTCCCAGCATTGTCCTGCTCGGCACATTTGTCATCGGTGTCTTTTTCGCCGCCGGTGAGCTGTTGAGTCTTTCCGCGAGCAGCGATGATACCGCTACGGCTGGTGGCGCCATTGCCGCAGCAGTGGCTGCAGGCGCCCACTGGCTGCGCTTCCACGTGCCGATCACCGTCGCAGCCGGCATGGCTGCGCTTGTCGTCTTTGCCATGGCACTGTTCGGCCTGGACAGCACTCCGTCTGTGGTGATGTTGGCGGGTGGACTGGTGACCCTGGCGGTCGCCATGTTGTTCGACACCCGGGATCGGCAACGGCTGACACGCAAGGCCGACATCGCGTTCTGGCTGCACATGCTGGCCGCACCCCTGATTGTGCACGGCCTGTTTACAATGCTTGGCATCCTGACCGGCAGCCTGAGCAGCGCCCAAGCCGGCGCAGTGCTGGCATTTTATGTGGCATTTGGACTGCTCGCCCTGATCATCGACAGGCGCGCCCTTCTGGTATCGTCCCTGATCTACGTACTCTATGCCGCCAGCACCCTCATCGCCAGTTCAGGTTTCCAGGATTACAGCTCAGGCATCACTGCACTGGCTATTGGCGTCTTCCTGCTCTTGCTGAGCGCCGGCTGGTCACACTTGCGCGCGCTGGTGGTGAAGATAATTCCGCAGGCGATACGAGACCTTGTACCACCCGCAGCAGCGTAGAGCCGGCACTGCAAGCTTCCGTCAGGTTGGTTGATGCAGTTCAGAAATCCGCACCCCGCAGCTGCAGGGCCAAGATCACAATGGTTTATAATATATATCTAAAATGCATGTATTGAATCGTCGTGCTTTATGATGCATATAAAATACATCTTTTAAAGACAAGTAGGCGATCAGCCATGCAAACAGAGTGCGTACACCCCATGCCAGACCAGGAACAATCTCCCGCGCAACGTCATCGCGAACATGTCCAGCGAGAGGCGCTCAAAATCGGCATCGATGAGGACTATATCTCGGTTCTGGTCGACACCTTCTATGATCGTATCCGCAGCCACGAGGTGCTGGGGCCGATTTTTGCAGACGCAATCGGCTGCAACTGGCAACCGCATCTGGAAAAGATGAAACAGTTCTGGTCTTCAGTTGCCAGAAACACCGGCCATTACAGCGGCAAGCCTGTTCCTGCACATCAAAAGCTCACACAAGTTCAGCAGGACCATTTCACCATATGGCTGGACCTGTTCAGGCAAACCCTGGCCGACACCGCCCCTACCCCGCAGGCAGCGGATTATTTCATGGAGCGGGCACAGAGGATCGCGCGCAGTCTGCAGATGGCCATGTTTGACAGGCCCGGGTCGTTTGCTGACGTTTGAGACACGGCAACCGTGGACCTGGCCAAGGTTCAACTGTCCTGCCAGCAGATGAAAACCGGGTCATCGACCATTGCATAGGCAATGTGGTGGGTCGCATCCGCAGACATGCCGTTCAGTGCGATGTAATCCACCGCGGCATCTGCCTGCGCGCGGTCTCGAAAGCTCATGATCGAGAAATAGTGATGGTTTCGTTCGCTGTCGGTATCGAGAATGGTATCGTCCTGCCTGATGCCGACCGGGCTGGCGCTTTCAACAAGATCCAGTTCCTGCAGGTGCACCGCAAAATCCGCAAACGCCTTGCGGAAGTCAGCCAGTTGAAACTCCGGTTTCAGGTTGAAGCAGGACAACATGTGAAACATGGGCGGATTCACCTCGCGGTTGCTTTGCGCGCCAGGCAACTGCCGGCCGGATATCTAGATATCACCCAGCACTGCCCCGGCGCCGGCCGCAATCAGACCTGCATCGCTCGTGGCCGACACCAGGTTGAACCCCAGGGCCGCAAAGCCTTTTGCCTGCTCGGCGCCGGACGCATAAATGCCGGATATCTTTCCATGCTTGCGCGCGCTCGCGACAATTTTCGGCAAGGCGTCGATCACGTCCGGATCATTGGCGCCGCCCACCTTGCCGCCTGACAGGTTTATCGACAGGTCATAAGGCCCGACAAACACGCCGTCGATGCCATCCACGCCGAGAATGTCGTCAAGGTTGGAGATCGCTTCCACCGTCTCGACCATGGCCAGCACACAGGTCAGATCATTGGCGGCGCTCAGATAGGATTGCCCATCCATACCCCACAGCTCAAGTGCCTGTGCCGGCCCGAAGCTGCGCGAGGCAAGCGGCGGATACCTGGTCGCGTCCACCAGACGGACGGCATCGTTCACGGTGTTGATCATCGGCGCGATGATCACCGCAGCCCCTGCATCAAGCGCCCGTGCCGCCATGCCGAAATCATCCAGCGGCGGACGCATCATGGGAATGCCGCCGGCGCGTCCTGTGGCCTGCACCACAAGGCGCATCTCGTCATAACTGAAGAAACCGTGCTGCATGTCAGCCAGGACACCGGCAAACCCGCCGCGCACCATCGCAGCCGCCTGGCCTTCGCCGGGCATCTGGCACCAGGTTACATATACCGGGCCGTCGTCAGCCTCGGCCAGGCGTGTCTTCAGCGATAACAGGTGGGAAAACGCCAAAGCCTAGCCTTCGTTTTCAAGCTGGGTGATAGCCTCCGCCATCAAATCGTCCATGTGGCGGCGAATCTGATGGTCGGACTGCTCTACCCCGGCGGCATCGAAGTCCTCTCTTACCTTGCGAAACACATCATCGTCGCCCGCTTCCTCAAAATCGGCCTTGATGACGTCCTTCGCATAAGCATCGGCCTCATCGCCGGACTTGCCCATCAGGCCTGCAGCCCACAGGCCCAGAAGCTTGTTGCGCCGCGCCGTTGCCTTGAACTGAAGTTCCTGGTCATGGGCAAATTTGCCTTCGAAGCCTTTTTGCCGATTGTCGAAATTGCTCATCCGTATATGTGCTCCGTTGTAAGCGCCTGATATTTAGTGTTCTTCAAGACATAGACAATCGCCGTGGCAGCTTCAATACGTGTTGTGCGGCATTGCGCAGCATAAACCCGGAAAATATAAATACTGTTTGAAACCGGCAAGGGAATCACCCACTTCCATTGTACCCGTACTCCATCTGGTCTAGAGAATGGCTTTAGGCGTAAACGGTTTAAGCCGTTTTTGCAGCCATCAGGGAATTTCTAAATGAACCAGCGCCGCAGACGCATTTATGAAGGCAAGGCAAAGATCCTGTATGAGGGTCCGGAACCCGGCACGGTGGTTGTCCATTTCAAGGATGACGCCACCGCCTTCAACGCCGAGAAGAAGGCAGTCATCGAGGGCAAAGGCGTTCTGAACAACCGGATTTCGGAATTCATATTCGAGCGCCTGAACGACCTGGGCTTGCCGACTCATTTCGTCAAGCGGCTCAACATGCGTGAACAGCTTGTTCGCGAGGTGGAAATCATTCCTCTTGAAGTCATTGTGCGCAACATCGCCGCCGGTTCCATGGCGAAACGCCTCGGCATTGAGGAAGGTACGGCATTGCCGCGCTCCATCATCGAGTTCTGTTACAAGAACGACGAGTTGGGCGATCCGCTCATAGCAGAAGAGCACATCACTGCATTTGGCTGGGCCAGCCCGCAGGAAATAGACGACATCATGGCCATGACCATCCGCATCAACGATTTCATGTCCGGCATGTTCGCTGCCATCGGTATCAAGCTTGTCGACTTCAAGATCGAGTTTGGCCGCCAGTATGAGGGCGATCTGGTGCGCACCATACTTGCCGACGAGATCAGTCCGGATTCATGCCGGCTGTGGGATATGAAAACCAGCGAAAAGATGGACAAGGACCGCTTTCGGCGCGATTTGGGCGGCCTGGTGGAAGCCTATCAGGAAGTTGCCCGCCGGCTCGGCATTCTGAATGAAAACGACCAGGGAAAACCATCCAAACCGACACTGGTCAAATCCTGACTGCCCGTACGCGCCTTATCTGCACAATCCGAAGGATCTAATGCCGCATGAAAGCCAAGGTTATCATTACACTCAAAAACGGCGTGCTTGACCCGCAAGGCAAGGCCATAGAAGGCGCGCTGACCAGTCTCGGGTTTTCCGGCGTGGAAAATGTGCGCCAGGGAAAATTCATCGAGCTGGATGTTGACGCAGCAAATTCTGATGAAGCACAGGCTACAGTCGAGGCCATGTGCGAAAAACTGTTGTCCAATACGGTGATTGAAAATTACCGCGTGGAGGTCGAGTGAACTTCGTAAAAAGCCTGTTGCCGGCACTTGCGGCAATCTCTTTGACATGGTCGCCGGCAGATGCGGTTGACACCCGCAAGCTTGAAATAACCATGAAAATCGGCGGCAAACCCTACGATGTCGTGGCCGAACCGTTTGCCAATTGGCAATTGGCCTCTGAAGGTCAGGTTTCCCTGGACCAGAAGTTCAACATTCAACCGGACGGCAAGAGCGGCCTGATACAGGTCAAGATCGCCCCCGGGGCCAAAGGCCAGAAAATGCCGAACCCGTGCGGCCTCCTGCGCGGTCTGTCCCAGTCACTGAAGAAAAGCGGGCTTCGCCTGTCGCCCGGACGCAAACCGCAGATCAACATGATCCCTGTCTGCTCAATGGTGGCGGAAAGCTCGCTGAGAACAATGTTCTACTATTCCGCCTCGTTTGTGACGGATGGCCTCCTGATAGCTGGCGTTGCCCGCAATTCGCGCGATCTTACCGATGATCAGATCAACGAGTTTTCCCGTTACCTTGCATCCATTCAGGTAAAACCAAAGGAAGTAACGCAATGAAGGCGGCGGTCATTGTTTTTCCGGGGATCAATCGCGAAAACGATATGGCCCGGGCGCTTGAAAATGGCGCCGGTGCCAGCGTAACCAGAGTTTGGCATACGGAAACCAGCTTGCCGGCCGGTACCGATCTTGTTGCCGTTCCCGGCGGGTTTTCCTACGGCGACTATCTGCGCTGCGGCGCAATTGCCGGACGCTCTCCGGTGATGAAGTCGATCATCGATCATGCCAACCGCGGCGGCCTGGTACTTGGCGTGTGCAACGGCTTTCAGATCCTCACCGAAGCAGGGCTTCTGCCCGGCGCCCTGATGCGTAATGCAGGGCTCAAGTTCGTGTGCAGGCAGGTCCGCCTGAGCGTCGAGAATGATGCCACTTTCTTTTCCCGCACGATGAAGAAGGGCGATGTGGTGTCCTGCCCTGTCGCTCACCATGATGGCAACTACTTTGCTGATGCGAATACCCTCAACCAACTCGAAGGCGAAGGCCGGGTCGTGTTCCGTTATGCCGAGGGCACCAATCCCAACGGGGCCATCAACGACATTGCAGGCATCGTCAATGCTGCCGGCAACGTGCTCGGAATGATGCCTCATCCGGAGAACATGATTGAGCCCCTGCATGGCAAAATCGACTGCATGCCTCTGTTTGAAGGTCTGGCCGCGGCCTGAAAAACACCACACTGTAGGTGCGCAATGCGCTTTATGTCAGGTTCATCACACCCTGAATTCGCGCAATGGCTGGCCAGGTTCGGGTTAGTCCTGGGTATTGTCGCTATCGCCGGTCAGTACATCTTTTTTCAACCGCTTTTCAGGCAAATGGGGCTGGGACTGATTGGATCCGCCTTTGGCATGTTGATGTATCTGACCATCCTCACCAATCTGATGCTGCTTGCGGCGTACTGGTCATCACTGGCCAAAGGCCGCGGCAAGATAGCTGCCTTTTTCAGCCAGACGGGAGTGCGGAGTGCGCTCGCCGCCCATATCGCGCTGGTCGCGATTGTCTATGTAACCGCAATTCGCGGACAACTCGCCCTGACACCGGCAATGCTCGTGACCGATGCTTTGCTGCATTACCTGGCGCCTGTCGTCTATCTGGCGTGGTGGTGGCAGCTCTCCGGCAAATGCGCCGTAAACTACTCGGACATTCCCAGATGGATGGCGTGGCCGGCAATCTATCTCGGCGTGATCATGATGGCGGGCCTGACAACAGGTGCCTTCATATATCCAATTTTCGATGTAAGCCGGTTGGGTGCCGCCATTGTTGCAATCAACATCACCCTGGTGTTCTGCCTGCTGGCATTGATCTGTGCCGGGCTGGTGTTTGTGGCCAAGGCGCAGTCTGCGAACACGAATGCTCCGGCCAGGTGAAATTCCTGGCCGGAGCGCCGGGCCAAAAGGCCCTCAGGGAACCGAACCTGCCGGAGGGTGAAATGCTGGCGGGTTCGGCGAGCCGAAGTTTTAAGCTTACAGTTTCAATTTGGGCCAGCGGTCAGCTTCCGTCATTGCCTGTTCGCGGCTGATGCCGATATCAGCCAGTTCATGGTCTGACAGATCTCGCAATTGCCGGCGCGAGCGGTTGAAATCGATGCACCGGCAGTACCAGCGCCACACAACCAACCATACAGGACGCGTTTTCACCGGTGCATGATTTGTCTGATTGAGGTGGTGTCCCCGCATCGAATTCAAAATTGTATCTATTGCACCCATGATAAGCCTCCTTTCAGGCTTGAAATTGTCATCCAACTGGTCAAATCGACCGAGACGAGTGATGCATTGCATTTTCGATTGATTCAATGTATTTATTGTCACCATGACAAATTGGTTTCCTGAAATTCAACGAACCGGTGCGCCTATTTACGTGGAAATTGCGGATGCAATGGCGCATGACATTGACAACGGGAAGCTGCAGCCAGGCGAAAAACTACCTCCACAACGCAATTTGGCGTTCGATATAGGGGTGACAATAGGTACAATTGGGCGGGCGTACGCACTGGCACGCCAGCGCGGGCTTGTAACAGGCGAGGTAGGTCGCGGGACTTATGTCCGCTGCAGTGAGCCGCCACTGTCTGAAGCCGTCACGGCATCGTCCGGGTTCCAACAGGCAACGGGAGAGGCGATACCCGATGGCATCCATCCCGCCCCCGGCAAACTGCGCCTCGATTCGACCAGTGCACCGGAGGTTGGACAGTCCAGCTTCATAACCCGCCACGTGGCCGCTATCATGGCCGATTATCCCGACAAGACCACCGACTATATCCGCTCGCTGAAACCGGAATGGCAACAGGCCGGCCAGGCCTGGCTGTCAACCGGCGGATGGCAGGCCGATGTGGCGTCCATCGTGCCGACACTGGGGGTTCATGCCGGTATGATGGCGGCCATTGCCACGCTCACCGCACCCGGAGACCGGGTTGCGTTTGAAGCGGTTACCTACGCCTCCCTGGCGCGGGCTGTTAACTTGATCGGGCGCCGGCCGATATCGGTCCCGATGACCGAAGACGGTATAGATGTAGACGCCTTCGACCACCTGTGTGCCAACCAGCATCCCAAGGCAGTAGTGGTGATTCCCACTATCCAGAACCCGACCACAGCCATCATGCCGGCCGCCACCCGCGAGAACCTTGCCACAATCGCGCGCAAGCACGGTGTGTGGATCATAGAAGACAACATCTATGGAGCGTGTGTGGACGAGGCCCCTGCTCCCATCGCCGCTCTGGCGCCGGATATCACTTTCCACATGGGCGGATTGTCCAAGGCGGTTGCCGCAGGCATCCGGTCAGCCTGGGTGTCGTGTCCGCCAGCCTATGTCAGGTCGCTGCCGGTTGCGCACAAGATGCTGACCGGCGGCATGCCGTTCATGCTGGCTGAAACCGCCGCCCGCATTGTACGCGCCGGAGAAGCCAACACCATAGCGCGCGCGGTTCTGCGTGAGAACCTGTCCCGCCTGGCCATTATACGAGAAACCCTGTCAGGCCATGATTTCCGGTCCCACGACAACAGTGCATTCATCTGGCTCAAACTCCCCGAGCCGTGGCGGGCCAGCCTGTTCGTATCGGCAGCGCGTGACATAGGCCTGCTGGTGGACGGCGACGACGAATTCCAGTTTTCACAGGACCAGGCCAGCCTGCACCGGATCCGCATTGCCTTTTCCACAATACCCTCACACGCCACCTTGCGCGATGCACTGGTGCGCCTGCGCCGCCTGCTGGACGCCGGCCCCTCTGGCTATGACAGCTATACCTGAATCGCAGAAAACCGCCCCTAAGCGGAAACCGTAAACTGGCCCAGTTTAATTCAATTTTTCAATAACTTAAACTTGCATTCTAAAACTGAAAATTTGAACTTCATGGTTCAGTTCAGCTTAGGTATCCCACGCGGTTTGTGTCCGGTTATCGCCACTACGCTGCTAGTATAAAGCGTTAACCAATGAACCGGCGATCTGGAAAATCGACCCTCACGCTCCGGTTCAAAGGCCCCGTATTCGCCTGAAGGAGACACAGGTAGATGAACAAGTCACGTACACCCCTTTTGCCCCTGAAGAAGTTTTTATCAAACCAGTCAGGCGCCGCAGCTTTGGTACTCGCCACCGCATCGGTGCCGCTGGTGATGGCCGCCGGCGCGGCTGTGGACTACGGCAATTCAGTGGCCGCGCAGGCCCGCCTGCAAGCAGCCACCGATGCCGCAGCACTTGCTGCCGGGCGTGAATCGAATCGTTCAGCCGCGGAACTGGAGACCATCGCCAACAGGTACTTCAAATCCAACTATGCCGCACCTTCGAACGCTGACCAGCCAACAATGAGCCTGAGTGTCGGCGCTGACGGACGATTGCAGGTGAACGGCGAGGTGAAAGTGAAGAACTACCTTATCGCCATAGCCGGTTTCAGCAAAACAACCGTGCGGGCCTCTTCCCAGGTCGCCAAGGACGGCAGCGGACTTGAAGTGGCACTGGTGTTCGACAATACCGGTTCCATGGGCAATCAAAGCCGGCTCTCAACCCTCAAGGTCGCGGCCCGTGATTTCGTCAATATCCTGTTCGGCCCGCGCGAAACCGCCAAAACCCTGAAAATAGCCGTGGTGCCGTTTTCGCAGTTCGTGAATGTCGGACCCGAAAAGGCTACCGAAAACTGGATCGACAAGGCAGGCCTTAACGCCTACTCAAAAGCCAATTTTTCATCAAGCAGCTGGCACAACTGGAAAGCCTGGGACGAAATTTCTAACCGCTCCTGGACTGGATGTGTTGAATCGCGTGCCGGTGCTCTGTCGGTTGATGATACGGCGCCTGACATCAACAACGGTGCAACCCTGTTTACGCCTGCATTTTCGCCGGACGAACCTGGCACCGACACTTCCAGGGCCGAATTTGAAATCGGCGATGGCAGTATTTACCGTTACAGAAACAGTTATCTGGCGGACAGCAACATCTCCAGCCTCAATGAACGCTTGCGCCACCAGGACAAATACCAGAGTGCTTCCGTTTCAACCACGTCACGCGGTCCCGACAGGGGCTGCAACATTCAACCCATCCTGGCCTTGAACAATGTCAAACAACCAGTGCTGGACACCCTGCACAACATGACGGCCAGCGGTTACACGCACGTTGCCGAAGGGGTTGGCTGGGGTTTGCGGGTATTGTCGCCAGGTGCGCCGTTTACCGAAGGTGTGTCCTATTCGGACCCAAAAATAACCAAGGCCATGGTGCTGTTGACCGACGGCGAGAACACATTTGATTCTGAACCAAATCACATCAGGTCGACCTATACGGCATATGGTTATCTGGGCCAGGCGCGACTTGGTTCGACCAACTATCACACAGCCGTTGCGGCGCAAAACACACTCCTGCAGCAGGCCTGCGCCAATGTGAAAGCGAAGGAAATCGTTGTCTATTCGTTTGCCTACAATGTGCCGAGCGCTACCCAGCGCAACCTGATCAAGAACTGCGCAACCAGCCCGGAGAAATATTTCGACCCTCCGACAAACGCTGCACTGGTGGCCAGCTTCCAGCAGATTGCGGACGAACTGCGCAAGCTGCATCTAAGCCGGTAGACACCACGATTGCCGCTTGGAGTGCTCGTTGCGCCTCACCGCGCAAGGGAAGCACTTCCGGCAAAGGAGAGAGCGCGCAGGACATCGTGTATGTCCTGCGCGCTCTGCTCGGGCTTCCCGGCTGAAGCCTTTCTGTCAGGCGATTAAAGGTTCTGCAGCCGGCGCGGGCATCACCCGGCAGCTTCAAGCTCGTCTCGACAACGCGAACTACACCTTTGCCTCGGCGAGCAGTTCGCTGATCATGGTCTGCACATTTTCATAGTCAAAGAAGCCGAACTCCTGGAACCGGATGATACCGTCCTTGTCGATAACAGCAGTTTCCGGCGTGCCGCGTGTATTGTAAGCCAGCATGGTTTCCGGCAGGTGGCTGCCGTCCTTGTGCCGGTCCAGTCCGACAGGCAGGCCAATCTCCTTTTCCTTGATATAGGCCGTCAGCCGGTCATTGTTCTGGTACTTGTGGCCTTCGAATACCGTGTGGATTTTCACCATCTGGAGGTGGCCTGACCTGATGTCGTCCGCGAACACTTGCTGCCAGTGTTTCATCAGCGGTCCGGAAAACTTGTTGCACCCCGGACACCAGAGCTGAAAGAAGTCGATGATGATGACTTTTCCCCTGTTGCCGGCGATGCTGCCGCCATCACCATTCAGCCAGCCCGACAGGTCCCATTCCGGCGCAGACTTGCCTGCTGCGGCCAGCACACGCTGGCTGGACGCGCCGGTGATGCCGGCCGCCGCCGCTGCAATCGCGGCCGATTGTGCCAGAAACGTCCGTCGAGTCTGGTTCTGCTTGCTGGTCATGGCTGGTTCTCCGGTTCACTGAAACGCCACCCAACCGTGCAACACGCCTGTTGCCGCTCACAACCAAATTCTTCGTGAGCCTGTGTCGTCACCGCGACACACTGTCCAAAACTTGCAGTTTGCCATGTATCCGGCGACGTCCTTGCGCTAAAAGACATTTTTCTGACGGCCCTTAAAGATCGAGCACGCCCGCGCATGACAGCTAAACCAGCCTATTTCAACAATGTTGCGATCACCGATGAACTTGTTGCCCAGCACGGCCTCAAGCCCGATGAGTATGACCGCTTTGAAAAACTCATCGGTCGCACCCCGACACTGACCGAGCTTGGGATCGTGTCGGCCATGTGGAACGAGCACTGCTCCTACAAGTCATCTAAGAAATGGCTCAAGACACTGCCGATCACCGGAGACCGTGTCATACAGGGACCCGGTGAAAACGCCGGCGTCATCGACATTGGCGACGGTCAGGCCATCGTGTTCAAGATGGAAAGCCATAACCACCCTTCTTTTATCGAGCCTTATCAGGGCGCTGGCACCGGCGTTGGAGGCATTCTGCGGGATGTCTTCACCATGGGAGCCCGCCCGATCGCAGCCCTTAACGCGTTGCGCTTTGGCGCGCCGGACCACCCCAAGACCCGCCACCTTGTCTCGGGCGTGGTCGCCGGCATTGGCGGCTACGGCAATTCCTTCGGCGTACCCACGGTAGGCGGCGAGGTGAACTTTCACGATCGATACAATGGCAACATACTGGTAAATGCCATGGCGGTCGGGCTGGCCGATGCAGACAAGATCTTCTATTCCGAAGCCAAGGGGGTGGGCCTGCCGGTTGTGTACCTCGGCGCGAAAACCGGCCGGGACGGCATTCACGGCGCCACCATGGCATCCGCTGAATTTGATGATTCGATCGAGGAAAAACGCCCCACGGTCCAGGTCGGTGACCCGTTTACCGAAAAATGCCTGCTCGAAGCCTGCATGGAACTGATGGCCTCGGGCGCCGTCATCGCCATTCAGGACATGGGAGCCGCGGGCCTTACCTGTTCTGCGGTTGAAATGGGAGCCAAGGGTGGACTTGGCGTCGAGTTGAACCTTAATGCCGTTCCCTGCCGCGAAGACGGCATGACCCCTTATGAAATGATGCTGTCGGAAAGCCAGGAACGCATGCTCATGGTGCTGCGCCCGGAACAGGAAAAGGAAGCCGAGGCCATATTCCACAAATGGGGCCTGGATTTTGCGATTGTCGGCAAGACCACCGATGACCTGCGCTTCCGTTGCATGTGGAATGATGAGGAAGTCGCCAACCTGCCGATCCGCGAGCTGGGCGACGAAGCGCCTGAATATGACAGGCCCTGGATTGAACCAACGGTCCCGGCAGCACTTTCTGCAGACGACATCCCTGCCCCGAATGATCTTGCAGAAGCGGTCGTCAAGCTGATGGGATCGCCCGACATGGCCTCGCGGCGCTGGGTCTGGGAACAGTATGACCACCTGATCCAGTCCAACTCGGCCCAGGTGCCGGGCGGCGACGCAGCCGTGGTGAGGGTAAAGGACGACGGCAAGGCCATCGCCATTTGCACCGACGTCACACCCCGTTATGTCGAAGCCGACCCGTTCGAGGGCGGCAAGCAGGCGGTAGCCGAAGTCTGGCGCAATCTCACCGCCGTGGGCGCAGAGCCGATTGCCATTACCGACAACCTGAATTTCGGCAATCCGGAAAAACCGGAAATCATGGGGACATTCGTCAAGGCTGTGCAAGGCATCGGCGAAGCCTGCAATGCGCTGAGCTTTCCCGTCGTGTCCGGCAATGTGTCACTGTACAATGAAACCCACGGCAAGGGCATACTGCCGACCCCGGCCATAGGTGGCGTCGGCCTGCTGCCTGATGTGTCGCGAATGGCAACGCTGGCTTTCAAGAACGAAGGCGATGCAATCATTCTCATCGGCGGTCATGGCTCCCATCTTGGCCAGTCCATGTACCTGCGCGAGGTTCTCGGCCGTGAGCAAGGAACTCCGCCACCTGTGGACCTGGAGCAGGAAAAGACCAACGGCGATTTCGTGCGCATGAAAATTCAAAAGGGCCGCACTACCGCCGTGCACGACATTTCCGATGGCGGGCTCGTGGCGGCATTGGCCGACATGGCACTGGCCTCGGGCACCGGCTGCAAGATCGAACTTCCCCGTGATGTTGAAACTCACGCCGCCCTTTTTGGTGAAGATCAGGCGCGCTATGTGCTGACCTGCAAGCCAATGGACGCCCATGGCCTGATTGGTGCTGCCGAGGATGCCGGCATTTCCGCCTCTCGAATCGGCACGGTCACCGGCTCCGGGTTGATTGTCATGGGCGAAGCCTCCATATCCCTCAACAAGTTGCGTGAAGCCCATGAAGGCTGGTTCCCGGACTATATGAGCACCGCAGCGGAAGTCGCTTAAAGGAAATCACATGCCGATGCCTGCCGAAGAAATCACCGCCATGATCAAGGACGCCATCCCCGATGCGCAGATCGAACTGACCGATCTCGCCGGTGACAACGATCACTGGTCAGCCGCCATCATTTCGGAAGAATTTCGCGGCAAACCAAAAGTGCGCCAGCACCAGATGGTCTATGCCGCGTTGAAAGGCAAAATGGGCGGCGAACTGCACGCGCTGGCACTGACAACCAGTGCGCCGGAACAGGACTGACACTAAGTTTACATCGCTCGTGACCGGTGACACTGGAAACCGACGAACGGGAAGTGTAAGACTGAAGCAACACATTTACCCGGGGCCAACGCACCGGAGCTATGGAGATCAAGATGACCAACCCAATCAATGACTGGATCGGCAATGCCGTCAAGACCAATGACGTGGTGCTTTTCATGAAGGGCACGCCCGATCAGCCGCAGTGCGGTTTTTCCGGCCGCGTCGTTCAGATGCTGGACTATCTCGGCGTACCATATGCCGGCGTCAACGTGCTGCAGTCCGATGACCTGCGCAACGGCATCAAGGAATTCTCCGACTGGCCAACCATCCCGCAGCTTTACGTCAAGGGCGAGTTTGTCGGCGGCTGTGACATCATTACCGAAATGTTCCAGAACGGCGAATTGAAAGACACTTTCGCCAATGGCGGCATTGAGGTTAAGGAAGCCAACGCAACCGCCTGACCTTCCGGCAATTTTTCCGGTTTATGATCTGCACTAAAGGCTCCCCTGCCATGCATCGGGAGCCTTTTTGATTTCTGTCAAAACATTGCCATAACTGAGGCGCTAACTTTTCCCATCGAGGGGCGAGCTCGAAAGGAAGTGACATGACCGGACTCAATCTCAAGTCTTTCGCATGCGCAGGGTTGCTGGCCGCAGGGGCCTTGATTATGGGCGCCAGTGGCGCATCGGCCACACCTGCAGCAAGCGGCATTGCCAGTGCCGGTATTTCCGACATTGCACGCGAAGCATCTCAGGTGACGGAAGTACGCCGCAAGAAACGCCGGTGGCGGCGCCACAGGCACAGACGCCATCGCTACTATGGCAGGCCATACATAGGGTTTGGATTTGGCTCTCCTTACTACTATGGCCGGTACCCCTATTACGGTGGATACCCTTATGGCTATTACAACGACTATTATTACCGTCCACGCGTTCGCCGGTCCTATCGCCGGTCCTATCGCGGCAGCAGATCCTGCCGCCGCGCGCATCGCGCCTGCGTCAGCCGCTGGGGCTATGGCGGCGGCAACTATGCCGGTTGCATGAGATACGAACGCTGCCGTCCGAGATAATCGAACCGGCATGAAACCAAAAATAGAAAAGGCTTTCAGATCAGTGATCTGGAAGCCTTTTTCATAGCCCGGCAACTATTCAAACCACCTTGTCTGCGCAACAAAAACCCCGGAAGCCTTATCGGCATCCGGGGTAGATCGTTCAATATCTGGTCCTGCCAGATGCGGTTCAGGCAATCCCTCCGGTCAGTCCGAAATTGAGCAGGTTGCCATATTTCCGAAGTCTGGCGTATCCAGTGTAGCGCCCTGGCGATCGACGGTTATGCGATCTCCGCTAAACGAATAGCTGGTACCAATCATGAATGTATGATCTGTAACGTCGTCTCCGCCATTGAAGGTACAATTGTCACGATGTGTTCCACGATAGGCGATGTATATCGGCACATCTCCTACAACCGGCGCACTGGCAAAGGTGAAGTCATACCGTACTTCACCACTAATCCATTCCGTGTTGCCGTTGTTGTTGCTGTAATCCACATCCGCGTAGGTTGCTTCAAGCTGCAGTCTGCTGTCAGGAGACAGGAACCAGCGCAGAACGCCGCGGGCAAACCAGCCCTCATCGAGCGATGTAAATCCTGATCGCTCAACAAAATCCATATAACCGCCTTGTCCATAAAACGTGATGTCATTGAGGTAAAACTGGGCTTCACCACCAACAAATCTGATATCATGTCTGCCGCCGGGATTGAAACCGGATGTCCCAACACCACCGAATGCGCCAAACAGGCCTGTCGACGGATCACGCCAGCTCAGGTGAACGGCACCCTGAAATGAATATCGAGGGCCCCAGGCTGCATTAAAGCTCGGTCCATCCAACGCATTTTCATTGTATTCGTATTTGACGTCCGACTGAATCGACAGGTTTTCGCCCAGCGGCAAACTCAGCAATCCTTCGCCGCCATTGGTAAACAAGGTGTCATCCGGCCCGTTTTCCTCGTCGACAATCTGAACCCCAGCCCACTTGTCAACTACACCTGAAACGATCAGCCCAAGTTCACGTTCAAGATCTGCAGCGCTTGCTGGTCCTGCAAATGCAACAAACGACGCCAATGTCGCGAGCGCTATTCTTTTCATGTGAGTAACCCCTATTTACCGTATGCCATCGGCGATAGGTATATCAGGAATCAGCCGGTTGTCAGCATGCTCACTGTCTTCGCCCGGTATTTTTTTGGAAAGTGTTGCTTTTTTGTCACACCTGACAATTGCCCCTGTTCAAGCGCGTGACAGTTTCAGCTTGCTTCGACGCCAAACAGGACGGCAGTCCGGGATGACCGCGCACCGGTTTCAGATGGAATTCAAGCACCAGCTTTCAGATCATTGATCTGAAAGTCTTTTTGCTGTCCAGTTATCTAAATGTCCCAGTTCACAATCATCAAACCGGCTATCGCGGAGCTCGATGAAAAAGGATCCCGTTTCATCGGTCATCTGGTGCCCTGGGCGGAATTTGAATTCAAGCGCGCAGCCCTGCGCGAAGATCACCGCAAAGCCTCTCATCACGTCACCGCCTTTCGCCGAATGCTGCCGGACAATCGAATCGAGGAAGGCGCCAAAGATGATGGAGAACCGGCCGGCACATCCGGCATGCCGACGCTGAAAGTGCTGATCGGGGCAAGTCTCGTGGACGCCGGCATCATCATCGTACGCTATTTCGGCGGCACCAAACTGGGCGCAGGCGGACTGGCCCGCGCTTATGCCGGAACAGCAGTGCGCACGGTCGAGGCAGCGGTGCTGGTGCCGTGGCATCGTATCGTCAGTCGAACCGTCAGCTGCAGGTTCGAAGACATGTCATCCGTGGAGCGGAACATCAGCGCCGCCGGTCTGACGGTGATCAGCCGGGATTACATCGATACCGGCGTCACCATTGTCGTTGAAGGCCCCGAAGACGCTGTCGCATCCATTGCGGCAGACAGTTGAAGCCGGCCCCTAGCCGCCTTTGCGCTGGTCAGGATGCAGGCTGCTGCCCAGCACATGATCGCTGCGACCGATGACATCCCCACCTGAGCCGACAATCAGAGAGTTCGGCGCCCTCACCACCCTGGTGTTCTTGCCGGGGTATGGCAACGAAGTCAGGAAATGCCGCATGCAGTTAAGCCGGGCCCGTTTCTTGTCATTGGATTTTATGATGGTCCAGGGCGCATCAGCAGTGTCCGTATAGAAGAACATGGCTTCCTTGGCCTCGGTATAGTCGTCCCATTTATCCAGCGAGGCCCGGTCGATCGGCGACAGCTTCCATTTTTTCAGCGGCTCGACCTCGCGCGACTGGAACCGGCGCAACTGTTCGTCGCGGGTGACCGAAAACCAGTATTTGTACAGCCTGACGCCGCTGCGCACGATCATGCGCTCGAAATCAGGCGTCTGGCGCATGAACTCCAGATATTCATTGGCTGAACAAAACCCCATGACCCTTTCGACACCCGCCCTGTTGTACCAGGACCGGTCGAAAAACACGATCTCACCGCCCGACGGCAAATGTTCGACATAACGCTGGAAATACCATTGTGTTTTCTCGCGATCGGTCGGTTTCTCAAGAGCCACGACCCGCGCGCCACGTGGATTCAGGTGCTCCGTAAAGCGCTTGATCGTGCCGCCCTTGCCGGCAGCGTCCCGGCCTTCAAACAGCAGCACAATCCGTTGCCCGGTCGACTTCACCCACTCCTGGACCTTCAGCAGTTCAACCTGAAGTTCAGCCTTCTGTTTCTCGTAAACAGGCCTTCGAATCTTGCTCTTGTAAGGATATTCGCCGCGTTCGAACACCCGTCGAATCTCATCTCTTTCATCGCCGGAGGCAGTCGCAGCAATGTCTTCCGGTAATAGCTGACCGTTCGATTTAGCATTGCCCGCAGGTGCTGTGTCAGTAGACTCCGCCTTTGCTTCATGAGATTCTTCGGCCATGAGACCTCCCTTTACTTATATTTCCCCAGATTGAAGGATACCTCAGAACTGCAACGTCAACTTTGATTTATGACAAATCAGTGACGAGTTCAGGACACTTGCCATGACAACCACCACATCGCCCTCCCCGGCTCAGACAATCAATCCGATGCTGGTTATTGTATGCGGCTGCCTGATTGCCCTGATCGCCTTTGGCGCACGGTCCACCATGGGCCTGTTCACCGCACCGATTACCGAGGCCAATGGCTGGGGCCGCGAGACCTTTGCACTGGCCATGGCGCTGCAAAACCTGATCTGGGGCATGGCACAGCCGTTCGCCGGAGCATTTGCCGACAAGTTCGGCACATTCCGCGTCATCATCGCCGGTGCCATCATCTACGCCACCGGCCTGGCCCTGATGTCGATGGCTGACAGTGTGTTCCTGCTGATGTTGTCCGGCGGCCTGCTGATGGGGCTTGGCATCGCGATGACCTCATTCTCGGTGATCATGGCGTCTTTCGCCCGCCTGGTGCCGCCGGAAAAACGTTCATGGTCGTTCGGCATAGCCACGGCGGCCAGTTCCATGGGGCAGTTTGTGTTTGCGCCGCTGGGTCAGGCATTTATTTCCGGCTTTGGCTGGGAAATGGCATTGCTGCTGCTGGCCGGATCCGTCCTGTTCATGTTTGCGTTGGTGCTGCCACTGCGGGCAGCGCGAGGCGGCGTGGCGCGCGATGAAACCGAGCTTGAAATGAGCATCTCCCAGGCCCTGACACGCGCGGTGAGCAATGCGAGCTTTGTCCTGCTGACGCTTGGCTTTTTCGTATGCGGTTTCCAGGTTGCCTTCATGACTGTCCACTTCCCGCCGCTGCTGGTACAGGAAGGTATTGATCCGCAGCTTGCTGCCTGGTCGATCGGCATTGTCGGCCTGTTCAACATTGTCGGCGCTTACTCGGCGGGCATTGTCGGCGGCAAGTACTCGAAACGCTATAGCCTGACGATCTTGTATCTGGCCCGCTCGGCAGCGATGACCTTGTTCTTCGTAATACCGATCACGCCTTTGACGACCGTCGTGTTTTCCGCCTGCCTGGGCTTGTTGTGGCTGTCTACGATTCCGTTGACCATGGGTCTGGTGACCGTCATCTGCGGTACCCGGTACATGGCCATGCTCTACGGTGTTGTGTTCCTTTCCCATCAGGTCGGCTCGTTCCTTGGCGTCTGGCTCGGCGGCCGGCTGTATGACCAGACCGGGACCTATGACACAGTCTGGTGGATCGGCGTGGCGCTTGGCCTGTTTGCCGCCCTGATGCACTGGCCGATCAAGGAGATGCGCGCACCGGCATTTTCAGTGCCGGACGGCGCAAAGGCGTAAAGTCGTGAAATGGCCCGGACACGGAACCGCCGGCGCCTTGTTCGCCGCTGTCATGCTTGTCTGGCTGGCCGGGTTTGCCCTGTTCATGCATCTGGGCCGGGTGAGCCCGGAGCAGGCAGGCACCGTACTTGTGGTGTTTCCGCCATCCATGACCGAAGACAAGGTGTTTGGAAACATCATCCTGGCGGGCGGACGTCCCATTCGCCCGACCTGGATGCCGGGAACCTGGGTGACGTATGGCGACACAGCCGGGTTTGCCGGCCGCCTTGAGGCGCAAGGCGCAATCGGCGCCTACTCCTCAACCCCGTTCCTGCCGCAGCTGGCCGGATGCTTTGCCTATGTGGACGCAAAAGCCGTGCAACTGTTCACGATGGATCAGTAAAGCTGGTTTCCTGGGTATTATTCTGTCAGGTCGGACATGGTCAGTTGCAGCTGTTTCAGCTTGTAGTCAGCCAGCTTGTACTGCCAGCCTTGAGTGCGTGCCTTGAGGTCCTTGGTGGTGGTCTTGTCCTGACCTTCATTGACCACATGAAGACTGACCCAGTTATCAGCGGTGATGCGAAACTCTGATGTCAGTCCGTCCGCCATCATCAGTGTGACACGCTGCACAACGTCGCCGCCCTGATCCTTGCGCACATCCACGAAGTTGACATTGCCCAGGTCGGTCGCCGCATATCTGAGCGTCAGGTCGTTCTTCGGCTTCTTGCCTTCAGGAACGTCGTTCACCTCGAACTTCGATTGCCCGCCTTGCGTCACACCGGTACGCCGCACCACCAGTTCCGGGCCGCCGGCGGGCTGGAAGGTCGCAAGTACCACAAACTCGACATTCATGTCGGTAATAGCTGTATCGACCCAGGTATCAAGCTTGATATCCGCGTCAACGACACCGCGGGCGAGCCAGCTTTGAGCGTCCCCGGGCAACCTGACATACTGCCCGTCCCCAACGGCGCCACCCAACCGCCCGCGGGCTTTTTTGCCCACGATGATCTCGCCAAGATCTTTTCCACTCGCGTCTTCGAACCTGATCAACCGCCCTTTGGCTGATTTTTCCGCAGGCGGCTCGACCTCGATCAGCGGATACTTGTCGGCGCGCGCGGTCTTGGCATCGAATTTCTCAAGACTGGCCGTCGCCACGATTGCCGTCTGGAACTTGCCGCCCTTGACCGGATACCCGGAACCACCGAGCACGTAGGATGTACCGGCCCGTTCAATGCGGACGCTCCTGTCTGCCTGGCTGACGACGATTGCAGCAACATCATTTGCCTTGGCCAGAAGGTCGGGCAGCAGCCGGTCTCCGCGTTGCGCTTCTTCATAGCCGGATGAGTTTGCCTGCAATTGCCAGGTTGCCCCCGCCACTGAAACAGCTGCCGCAACCGCCAGTGCTATCACGCCGCGAGGTGTCATTGCTCAACTCCCCTCGTCTTCGAGGCACTTGCCCGCGCCCGCCGGCGCCACAGCAGGTAGAATCCGATCAGGGCAATGAACAGCGGTACAAACGCTATGTTTGCCACCTTTACCCTGGTGCCCAGCGCATCGATATCGGCCCGCAGATTGCGCTGCACTTCGCGCAGGCTCTTGCGAACAGTAAACATCTCGGTGCGAAACTCCTCGATGCCCTTTTGGTCGGCTTCGCTCAGGGTCACCTCGCCATCCTTCGAGCGTGACAAAAGGTCGGTGAGTTTCTTCTGGGTCTCTTCCAGCCGCTTGTTCAGCAATTGCTCCTGTTGCCTGAACCTCGCATTGGCATCTGCGCGCAATTGCGCGACGCGGCTAAACGGGCGCTGCTCGACACCCCGGCCGCGCAAGCCCGCCAGTGCCTGACCACCGGCCATGTCCTGAATGGCGTTGATCAGGAAATTGGCGTTGCCGGCCCGCGGAATGACCACCTGACGCCCGTTGGATTGACCCACTTCGGCCCAGAAGGAATCAAACAGCATATCCGCATCGGATACGGCCAGTACGTTCACAGGGCCTGCAGCAAGATGCTCCCCCTTGACGGCTGCATCCTTTGGACGACCGTCCTTGAAAGACGATTTCGCCTCACCGCGCATACGGGCCGCCAGCACACGCTGCTGGCCATCCGGAAGGAACGACTGCAACATCTGGATGGGGTTCGGGTTACGCAGCTTCTTCACTTCAATCATCGCAGACCGGGCCGAGCTGGCAATCAGCGGCTGGAAGCTGGTACCGGCGTCCTCTGCCGGCGTGAGTGCGCCGGCTGACGCCAGCAACAGTGACGAAATCTGGTTGAAGATGCCGTCAGTCCGCTCAAAGCTGGTCGGTGTCATCGCCAGCCAGGGCAGGTAGTTGACGATGGCCGGCTGGCCCTGATTGTTGAATTGGACCTGCCGCGAATTATCGATGTCACCGACAACCTTGTCGGCCTCGAGCTGTGTGCCCCAGGAAGCCAGCAGGGCAGTGAACAGCGGACTGCCCTGCAGGTTGTCGCGGGACGATGGCAGGACTTCTGAATACGGATCGGCAAACACGATGACCGGCTTGCCGGCCAGCGCATACTGGTCAATGGCGTAGGCTGTCTTTTCGTTGATTTCACCGGGAGCCACAAGCAATAGCAGGTCGGCATCATCCGGCACCATGTCAAAGGTCGGGGACAGGAAATCGATGTCGAAGAAATCCCGCAACTGGCCCAGCACCGCCCAGGGAGGGATTTGCTGCCCGGTCTGCGGATTGACATTGCCGGCGATCGGCAACCGGCTCATCAGCGCGATTTTCTTTTTACCGGCATTGGCGAGCTTGAACACCATGCGTGTCAGGTCAAGTTCCAGAAAGTTCTGCCGCTCCAGCGCCAGGAACGGAATGATTTCAAGTTCATCGGTGGAATTGGTACCTGCCAGCCCGAAAAATGCCGACCCATTGCCACCCGGCAAAGGCGCACCCTGCAGGCCGATGGCGGAAGCTTCATCTTCTTCATCGGTGAACCGCTCTGCACTGACCAGCGACACACGCAATTTCCCGCCCGACAGGTCGGCATAATGGCGCAGCATCGACAGGACACGGTCATGGTGTCTGGCGTAGGTCGGCACCTGTGTGCCGAGTTCGCGGGTATAGAACAGGCGGATTGTCACCGGCTCATCCAGGCCCGACAACACCGATCGGGTTGCATCGGACAGGGTATATATGCTGCCTGCCGTCATATCTGCCCGGTAGCGGCTCAGTCCCTGCCCCGCCCACAGATTGACGCCTATCAGCGCCATGGCAGCGAACACCAGTGCGGCTATGCCAAGGGTTGATTTCGATGCCGTCTGCAACATCACCCTCACCCGGCTTTCTTGAGTTCAACCGCCACCGTTGTGGCAAACAGCCAGAACGCGGTCATGGAGATGGCCCACACCACGGCCGGCACATCGATCAGGCCACGGGTCAGTCCTTCATAGTGCGTCAGCACAGACAGGGAAGCTATGCCGGCGGCAATGGCTTCCGGCGCAACGGTGCGCACCCCGTCGAGCACAATCGGTGTGCCTGAGGTGACAAAGACAAACCCGGCTGTCACCGCCAGGACGAAGGCAATCACCTGATTGCTGGTCAGGGCCGACATGCAGCTTCCGATTGCCAGGAAGACACTGGCCAGCGCCAGTGCGCCCAGGTAACTGACGGCGATGACGCCGTTGTCCGGCGCGCCCAGGTAATTGACCGTCAACCACAGCGGAACGGTGCACGCCAGTGCCACCGCCACGAAAGCCAACCCGGCCAGCCATTTTCCGACCACCGCCTGCCAGACACTGACCGGCATGGTCATCAGCAACTCGATGGTACCGCTGCGGCGTTCTTCCGACCACAACCGCATGGAAATCGCTGGCACCAGGATCAGGAACAGCCATGGCAGGTAGGTGAAGTACGGCAACAGGTCGGCCACGCCGCGTTCATACAGATTGCCGATATAGAAGGTGAACAGCCCTGCCAGCATCACGAAAATGATCAGGAACACATAGGCGATCGGCGTGTTGAAATAGCCGGACAACTCACGTGAAAAAATCGCCATGATCCTAGACATGAGGCTGGTCTTCCACTGCTGCGGGGGTGGTCACATGTCTGAAGGCTTCTTCCAGGCTGGATGTCCTGGCCTTGCCCGGGCCCAGCTTGCGCAGGTCGGCCGCCGTACCGTCCGCGACAATGGTGCCACGGTCGATGATGACGGCACGCGAGCAAACCGCATCAACTTCCTCGAGAATATGGGTTGAAATAACAATGGCGCGGTCCGCCGACATGTCGCGGATCAGCTGGCGCACGTGGTGTTTCTGGTTGGGGTCAAGACCATCAGTGGGCTCATCGAGGATCAGCACCTTGGGTTCGTGCAGGATAGCCTGTGCCAGGCCCACACGCCGCTTGAAGCCCTTTGACATGGTTTCGATGGGTTGTTCCAGCACACCACCGAGCTCGGTTCGCTCGACGGCCCGGGCGATGGCGTCGCGGGCATCTGAACCGGACAGGTCACGCAGCCTTGCGCAAAACTTCAGGAAAGCGGCCACCGACATCTCACCATAGGCGGGTGCGCCTTCCGGCAGGTAACCGAGGTTCCGGCGGGCCTGCTCCGGCTGTTCGGCAACATCCACACCGCATATATGTGCACTGCCGCCGTCAGGCGTCAGGAACCCGGCCGCCATTTTCATTGTAGTGGATTTCCCGGCCCCGTTCGGACCCAGGAAACCAAGTACTTCGCCGGCAGGCACTTCCAGAGAAATGCCGTTCACCGCGGTGAACGACTGAAAGCGTTTAACCAGGCTGTTGAGTTCGAGCAGTGCGGACATCCGGTCTTTCAAAAAACGAATCATCGAGCATCGTCAAAGGACTATGCCGACTATCTATTCGTCTTGCCGAAATGTTTCAACCCGGCAGGCATTCAAATACACTCCGTTTCGCTCAGGCCTCGTCCGGCGGATAAATCCACGGTTCTGCGCGACCGGCTGCATCCCATTCCTGCCAGGCAGGTAAACCCTGCATTGCCGCGGTATAGGTTTTGACCGCCGCATGGCCCGACAGCTGGTAGATCTCCAGCCTGTTGACCACCGGTGCGTACATTGCATCGGCATTGCAGAAATCACCGAACAGGAACGGTCCGCCGGATTTTTCCAGGCACTCGCTCCAGATCTGCTCGATGCGGGCAACATCACTGCGCACCCCGTCGGAGACATCAAGGGGGCCGTGCTTGCGCGCCATGTTCATCGGGCACTCGTTGCGCAGCGAATTGAACCCGCCCAGCATTTCCGCTGAGACGGCTCTGGCACGGGCACGCTGAGCGATGTCCCCCGGCCAGAAACCTTTGTCCGGAAACAGGTCCGCCAGGTATTCCAGAATCGCCAGCGACTCCCAGACTTTCACCCCGTCATTGTCCAGCATTGGAACTTTGCCGGTCGGCGAAAACGTCTTGAAATCAACCCGCGCCGGGTGATCGTCAAACCGGCGCAGCTCTTGTTTGAACGCAACGTCTTTGACTTTCAGCGCTATCCAGGGCCTGAACGACCAGGAGGAATACTTCTGGTTTCCGATATAGAGCTTCATGTTTCAGCGCCTCCTCAGACAAAAAAGACCCGGCAGGATAAACTGCCGGGCCGGATCTCGATAAAGCTGATGGGTTGGATCAGCTTGAGTAGAATTCGATGACCAGGTTCGGCTCCATCATCACCGGATACGGCACGTCGGCCAGCAGCGGGATGCGCACCAGTTTGGCTGTCAGTTTCTTGTGGTCGGCATCGATATAGTCCGGCACATCGCGTTCCGGGCTCTGGATGGCTTCAAGCACCAGCCCCATCTCGCGGGATTTCTGGCGAACCTCGATGACATCGTCGATTTGGACCTTGTAACTCGGGATGTTAACCCGCTTGCCGTTCACCAGCACGTGGCCGTGATTGACAAACTGGCGCGCGGCAAAAACCGTTGGAACCAGTTTCGCGCGATAGACAACCGCATCCAGACGGCGCTCGAGCAGGCCGATAAGGTTCTCAGCAGTGTTGCCCTTGATCCGCGAGGCTTCCTTGTAGGTTGCCAGGAATTGTTTTTCAGAGATCGAGCCGTAATAGCCTTTCAGCTTCTGCTTGGCGCGCAACTGCGTGCCAAAATCGCTGAGCTTGCCCTTGCGGCGCTGGCCGTGCTGGCCGGGACCGTATTCACGGCGGTTGACCGGGGACTTCGGACGGCCCCAGATGTTTTCGCCCATGCGGCGGTCGAGTTTGTACTTTGAGCTTACGCGATTAGACATTCTTCAATGAACTCCAGATCAAAAATAAAAACAGCGGCCAGTACCGGATAAAATTCCGCTGACCGCCTATGGGTTATGAAGCCTGTTCTCCTTCTCACCGGTCTCCCGGTCCGACAGACTGTTCCTCCTCAAAGTGTTCCCGCATTTTTAAAGTCGGGAAAGGCGAAACGGTCACGAACAAGCAGTGCACTGGCCGAAACGGCACAGAACGAGGAGGCTTGTACGCCGGAACCCGCACCGTGTCAAACGACAGATTGGTGCCGTGTCACCACAAGGTTTTCTGCGCCCTGTCCCCCCAGGCATCATCGTAAGGCTGACCGCCAACCTCGCCATTGGTCAGCGCCGCCAGCACCTGTCCCGGTGTCGGCAGGGATTTCGGGTCGACCTGCGTCCCGGCGTCCCACAACTTTGACCGCACAATGGCGCGCGCGCACTGGAAGTACACGGCCTGCGTCTCCAGCACGATGACCGACCGCGGTGCCTTGCCCTCAACAGCGAAGGAGGCCAGCAGATCGGCGTCGATACTCAAATGCGCTGTGCCGTTGATCCGCAGGGTGGTTCCGGACCCCGGCACCATGAACAGCAGGCCGACCCGCGGGTCGGCCACGATATTGCGCAGGCTGTCGACGCGGTTGTTGCCCCGCCTGTCCGGCATCATCAGCGTGCGCACATCATGCAGGCGCACAAAGCCGGCCACATCCCCGCGCGGCGAACAGTCCAGCCCCTCAGGCCCTGAGGTTGCCAGCGCAACAAATGGAGAGGCCTCAATGAAGGCGGCATAATGCGGAGTGATGTAGTCGGTAACCTTGACCAGTGATGCCTGGACAGGCTCGCCATAAAGGCTTTCCAGCTGCTCAATGGTTTCAATCCGGCTCATAACAAGGTGTCCTTTCGCATCTCAAAGGGGAATATCGGCAATCTGCAACTTGTCGAATCCGGCACTGGCAAATCCGGCGGGTATGCGACCGCCGTCCACAGGCTTTGAGGTCAGAATGACCGTGTCGCGTTCAACGCTGACCGGCCCGGCATCGGCCTTGTCGCCATCAGTAAGAATTGACGCGGTACGCCGTGCGATTGCCGGTGCCGGATCGATCCATGCCACCGGCCAGGGCGCCACGTCCTTCATTTCGTCCAGCAGCAGCGGATAATGCGTACACCCGAGCACCACGACATCAGCGCGCACGCCGCCCTTCTCGCGAAACACCGGGCTGATCTCTGCCAGCAGCGCTGCCTTGTCCACATCTCCGCCCGCCAGCTTCACCTCTGCGATTTCAGCAAGCCGCGGTGCGCCGTGCAGCATGACCTTGCAGTGAAAAGCGTAAGTGTGGATGAGTGTCTTGGTATATTCGCGCCTGGCTGTTCCCGGCGTTGCCAGCACGCCGATCACACCGGTTTTGGTCTGTACCGCAGCGGGTTTGATGGCGGGGACTGTGCCCACAAACGGCACCTGAAACTCTTCGCGCAACACATCCAGCGCCAGCGTGCTTGCGGTGTTGCAGCCGATCACCACGCAATCCGGTTTCACCAGGTCCAGCAGGTCTCGCATCACCCGCAATATGCGGCGCACCAGCAAAACTTCAGCCCATTTGCCATAAGGAAACCCGGCTGTGTCTGCCGCGTAGACAATATCTACTTCCGGTAACTGCGCACGCAGTGCATGCGCCACGCTCAAGCCTCCGGTGCCGGAATCAAAAAGCAGAATGCGCGACCGCCGATTGCTCATTTGCCGGCCTCGTCATTGGACTTGCGGGGGCGCAAATGGGTTCTGGTCAGGGAAGCGATGACACCTCTGAGCGTCCTGACTTCCTGCAGGCTGAGTTCAATGCGCTGGAACATATTGCGCAGGTTGCGCATCATGCCGGGGCGCATGGCCGGTGACTTGAAAAATCCGGCCGTCTCGAGTTCTGTTTCCAGGTGATCAAAAAACCCATGCAGGTCCTGCTTGCTGGCCAGCCCCTCATCGCCGCGAACCTTCAGTCCCGACCCCGTCATGGCCGGCAATTCACCGGTGCCCATGCCGAGTGTGGCTGAGACCGGCTTGTACCATTCATAACCGACCAGCAGGACAGCTTGCGCAATGTTGATCGACGCAAACTCCGGATCAACCGGAGCGGTAATGATCACGTCCGCCAGCGACACCTCCTCGTTGTTGAGACCCCAGCGCTCGCGGCCGAACATGATCGCAACACGTTCGCCGTTACCGATACGCTGGTGCATGTCGGCAGCGGCTTCTTCCGGTGTCATGACCTGCTTGGTCATGCCGCGTGGGCGGGCGGTGGTGGCATAAACCCGGTTGAACGGTTCCAGGGCCTGTCTGCAGGTGTCATGCAGCCCGGCCTCTTCAATAACCTTGACGGCACCGGACGAGGCGCTGCGCGCGCGCTCATTGGGCCAGCCGTCGCGCGGCTCCACGATGTGCAGTTCATTCAGCGCGAAATTCGCCATGGCACGCGCCGCCGTACCGATGTTTTCCCCCAATTGCGGGTTCACCAGGACCACGGCCGGCCTGTCGGAACTGTCTGTCTGCGCGGTTGTCATTGTGCGGTATGCGATACACCAGACCTTGAAAAATACAAGTCTCAATAAAAACCCGCCGTTGCCCGGCCTGTTTCTGCGCGTCATTTACCGGGTTTTCACCAATCATGGGAGATACTGCGGCAAGAACTGCCTAAATTGGGACTGGCTAACTGACATGACGGCAACTGATCTGCATCAGCGTATGCTTCACCAACTTGATCGGGTGAAGGCATTGAACACATCCTCGCCCGGCGGCCCGCCTCAGGGCGCGGAACCAAAACCCCACGTTTCACAGGCGGGCGACGCGCCGGCCGAACCACCGAATATCCCTCCCCTCAATGACGGGCAGCCGGTCGTCGAACAGCAGGCAACGTTCAGCGATGATGACGACGACCGCAATGAGCCGCGGCAAGCAACAAGCCAGGACGGCCTGATCGTTTTTGCGGGACAGGAACAGGGCTTTCAGTGCGAAATCAGGGATCTCACCTCCGCCGGGGCCAAGCTGCGCCTGGGTGAAGACACAACTGTACCATCCTGTTTCAGTTTGACCATCCTGCCGGAAAACACCTCAAGGAGCGCGCAGGTTTGCTGGCGGGACGAACAGGAACTCGGCATCCAGTTTATCGAAGGAGAATAGGCAAAACCGCTTTGCCTTTTTCCTGACGCGACACTTTCCCTGTTAGCCCATGGTCATATTTGCTCTTGGCCGCATGCTTTGCTATGACGCGCACCATATTCCGTTGTGCGCTGCACCAACCCCCTACAAAGCGAGGCTAAATTTCCATGTCCAAGATCAAGGTTGCCAATCCCGTTGTTGAACTAGACGGCGACGAGATGACACGCATCATATGGCAGTTCATCAAGGACAAACTGATCCATCCTTACCTCGACATCGACCTGAAATATTATGACCTCGGTATCGAATACCGCGACGAGACAGATGACCAGGTCACCATTGATGCTGCAGAAGCCATCAAGAAATACGGCGTCGGCGTCAAGTGTGCGACTATCACGCCGGATGAACAGCGGGTTGAGGAATTCGGCCTGAAACAGATGTGGCGGTCGCCAAACGGCACCATCCGCAACATTCTCGGCGGGGTTATTTTCCGCGCACCCATCATCTGCCAGAACGTGCCGCGCCTGGTGCCGGGCTGGACCCAGCCAATCGTGGTTGGCCGCCATGCCTTCGGCGATCAGTATCGTGCAACAGACTTCAAGTTCCCGACCGCCGGCAAGCTGACCATCAAGTTTGAAGGCGATGACGGCGAGACAATCGAACGCGAAGTGTTCCAGGCACCCGGATCCGGCGTTGCCATGGCCATGTACAACCTGGATGATTCCATCCGCGACTTCGCGCGCGCCTCGATGAACTACGGTCTGACATTGGGTTATCCGGTGTATCTCAGCACCAAGAACACCATCATGAAAGCCTATGACGGACGCTTCAAGGACATCTTCCAGGAGATTTTCGACGCTGAGTTCGCCGACAAGTTCGCCGAAGCGGAACTCACCTACGAACATCGCCTGATTGACGACATGGTGGCTTCGGCAATGAAGTGGTCCGGCGGTTATGTGTGGGCCTGCAAGAACTATGACGGCGATGTTCAGTCTGACACCGTTGCGCAGGGCTTCGGGTCACTGGGACTGATGACATCAGTGCTGATGACGCCTGACGGTGATACCGTTGAAGCAGAAGCTGCCCACGGCACCGTTACCCGCCATTATCGCCTGCACCAGGAAGGCAAGGAAACCTCGACCAATTCCATCGCCTCGATCTTTGCCTGGACGCGCGGCCTGGCCCATCGTGCCAAGCTCGACGACAATGCCGCCCTGGCGACGTTTGCCGATACGCTGGAGAAGGTGTGCATTGATACCGTTGAAGGCGGCGAGATGACTAAGGATCTGGCGGTTCTCATCGGGCCGGACCAGAAATGGCTCAGCACACAAGGCTTCCTCGATGCCGTTGATCGCAACCTGCAGAAGGCCATGGGCTGACCGGCTCGCGGTTTTTCTGCTCGCAATCTGCCTCACCGCCAGCGCTTCAGCCCGGCCGGTCAAAACCGGGGTGAAGCCTGTGCGGGCACCGCTGGCCATCGCAGAAGCAACCTTTGCCCGCGACGTGTGCGCGCTGATCGGCAACCGTTCCAGGTGGCGCGGCATCAATCCGCATTTCATCGCCCGCCTGATCAATGCGGAAAGCCGGTTTTCTCCCAATGCGGTGTCCCCGGCTGGAGCTGAAGGCATTGCCCAGTTCATCCCCGGCACCGCAAAGCGGCGTGGGCTGAAAAACCCCTACGATCCGGCAGCGGCCCTGACGGCATCAATTGACTTCCTTTCCCACCTGAAAGTCCGCTTTGGCAATCTGGGGCTGGCGGCTGTTGCCTACAATGCCGGCGAAGGTGCAGCTTCGCGCTTCATTGCCGGTGGCAGGATTCCGCTGGAGACCGAAAACTATGTCTTCTCCATAACCGGGCGGGCCGCGGAGGAATGGCGGAAACCTGAGGCCCGGCATGCCATTCCGCAGATTGACGGCAAGAAATCGTTTGCCGATGCCTGTCCGGCCCTGGTCCGGAAACCCGGACGCATCCGCCTGGCCACGAAATCATCACCGCGCCAGCCCTGGGGCGTGCTGATTTCAGAAAGTTTCTCCCGAAACACGGCCGTTCGCACCTTCAACCGCATCAAGCGGAATTTCCCGGCTGACCTTCGGGAAAAACCGCCCATGATCATACCGGTCAGAAATCTGAGCCTGGGCGCAAGGCGGCGTTATTCAGCGCGTATCGGTGCGGCCAGCCGCCAACAGGCGGCCAAAATCTGCAAATCGCTGCGGGCCCGCTCCGTTGTCTGCATTGTACGCCGGACCAGATAGCCAATGGCAGATTGCCGTCAACACCGGCTTGAGGCATGCTGCAAACTGGACATGATGAAAAGGAGGTCGACATGAACACGATTTCACCCCAGACCCGTGAAGACTTCAGCCGGGACGGCGTATGCGTGTTGCGAAATGTCGTTCCCGCCGAATGGCGCAACCGGCTTGAGACAGCAATTGAAGAAAACATGCTAACTCCAGGCCCTTACGGAAAAAATCATACAGAAGAAGGTAAGCCTGGGGCCTATTTCGGTGATTATGTCAATTGGCAGCGCATCTCGGCATACAAGGATGTGTGCGATGACGGTCCGCTCGGCGCCATAGCCGGTGAACTGATGGATGCAGCGCGCACGCAACTGTTTCATGAACATGTGCTGGTCAAGGAGCCCGGCACCGCCGACCCGACGCCCTGGCACCAGGACCTGCCGTACTACTGCCTGGACGGCAGCAAGACCGTGTCCATCTGGGTGCCGCTCGATCCGGTTTCGAAAGCCGTATGCCCGCATTTTATCGCCGGAAGCCACAAAGGTTCGGTGACGTACGTACCGCGCCGCTTCAAGACACTGGAACCGCTTGAAGGTGATACCTCGGTGTATCATCCCTTCCCCGAAATCGACGAGGCCGAACAGGCCGCCGACCTGCGGGCCTGGGACCTGGCGCCGGGTGATGCGGTCGCATTCGACTATCACACCTTGCACAACGCACCGCCCAACACGTCAGGCACCCGGCGCCGTGCCGTGAGCTTCCGCTTCATCGGCGAGGACTGCCGTTATGTTGCGCGGTCTCATGCCGTGTCGCCGCCGTTTGATGAAATGGGCCTGAAGCTGAACATGGGCGACCCGCTGCCTGAAGACTGGTTTCCGGTGGTGTGGCAGCGCCCGTAATGGCCGATACCCATTCAGGCGGTTGTCAGTGTGGCGCGGTGCGCTACCGGATAACCGGGCCCCTGGGCCATTCCGGCATCTGTCATTGCCGCATGTGCCAGAAAGCCGGCGGCAGTTTCGGCATGGTGCTGCTCACAACTCCCATGACCCAGCTTGAATGGACCCGGGGCAAGGCTGCCGAATTCTCATCTACGCCGGTCACGGTGCGAGGGTTCTGTGCCAACTGCGGCACCCCGCTCTACATGTATGAAGCCGGTGACGTGAATTACGAACTGACCGTGGGTTCGCTGGACACACCTGATCTAGCCCCACCTGTTGACGAGGTAGGTATCGAGAGCAAGCGGGCCTGGTTCGACCAGATCACCAGTCTGCCGGGCCACCCCACAGCAGATGATCGAACGCCTGAAGACATGGCAAAGCTGGTGAACCGGCAGCATCCCGATCACGATACCGATGAGTGGACAAAGTGAAGTCAGGGCACAGTTCTGCCGGTTCGAACACTGCAAGTGAATTGAAAGGTAAACCAAACTCCTCACCCAAACTGTGAAGATTCTAACAGTCAGCACAGCTTCATGGATCTACGATCACTCCTAAAAGGAGGTCCGATAGTGGACCATCAGGCGCTTGGCCGCCAAGCATAGGAGGCTGTGACATGGGACTCGTTAATACAATATCTAACCGTCGATGGCCGCACGGTGTTGTGCCCTATGAGATCGATGAAATTGCTTTTCCGGGAGGCAGCGCCGAGCGGCAGGTCATACTCGACGCCATCCAACAGTTCAATAATCGCACGGTTATGCGTCTGGTTAGAAGAGATGCTGACATGCACGAGGACTACATCGTGTTTCGAGAAAGCGATGTGGCCTGCTCCAGCTATGTCGGTCGGCAACAAACCGGGTCACAAGACGTGCTCTGCGATATTGGCGGCAGTCACCAGACGCAGATTCCCAATCAGCAAAGCAAAGCAGCACCTGCACTGGCTGTGTTCGACGGAAGGTTGCATATGGTGCACCTGGGCGTCAGTTCAAACACCCTCTGGCATTCGCAATTCGACGGCAACAGCTGGACACCCAATATTAAAATTCCAGATCAAAAAAGCAAAACACCTCCCGCGCTGGCCATGTTCGACGGCGCGTTACACATGGTTCATCTCGGCAATAATTCGAACACCATCTACCATTCCATGTGGAACGGAACAGAGTGGACACCCAATGTTCCCATCGGCGACCAGAAGAGTAAACGTGCTCCGGCGCTGGCTGAATATGACGGTGAACTGCATATGGTCTATGTCGGCAGCAGTTCCAACAAGCTTTGGCACGCCAGATACAATGGTACCAGCTGGTCGAACGCTGTTGAAATCACTGGTCAGAAGAGCAAGGCGTCACCCGCGCTGACCGTGCTCAACAACGATTTGCATATGGTGCATCTGGGAAACAGTTCCAACAAGATATGGCATTCCCGGTTTGATGGTGACACCTGGTCGCCGAACAATGAAATCGAAGGCCAAAAGAGTAAAGCGGCACCTGCAATTGCCACGTTGGGGTCCGAGCTTCATATGGTGTATCTGGGCGATAACTCGAGCAATATCTGGATTTCAAGGTTCGATGGTGCCAATTGGTCAACTGCCACAAGGATCCCGGAACAGCAGAGCAAAGCGTCGCCCGCACTGGCTGTGTTCGACGCGAGATTGCATATGGTGCAACTGGGAAACACATCAGACAATCTTTGGCATTCCCTGATTGACGAGGCAGCGCTGGGCGCCAACATGTGGGTCGTGGTGCACGAGATTGGACATGCCATAGGCTTGCATCATGAACAAAACCGCGAAGACCGGGACAACTTTGTCATTGTTGATTTCGACAATATAATCGACGAGTTCGAACCCAACTTTGAGAAGCGGACCGAGGATGCGGACGACAGCGGCTTATATGACTACGCCTCGATTATGCACTACGGGCAATTTAACTTTACCGAACGCTTCGACAACAAGCGCGTTCCCCATCAGCAAAGCAAGGCATCACCCGCGCTTGCCATGTTCGATGGCAATTTGCACATGGTCCACCTTGGCGGCAGTTCAAACAATCTCTGGCATTCGATTTTTGATGGCAATGAGTGGACGCCCAACATCCAGATAGCGGACCAGAGCAGCAAGGCGCCACCATCACTTGCCGCGTTCAACAATGAACTGCATATGGTCCATCTCGGCGACAACTCGAACACCATCTATCATTCCAGGTGGAACGGTACCAATTGGTCACCCAACATTCCGATTCCGAACCAGAAAAGTAAACGGACCCCTGCCCTTGCCGTTTTTGACGGCGCCTTGCACATGGTGCACTTGGGCAACAGTTCCAACAAGATCTGGCATTCAACCTTCGATGGCACAAGCTGGTCGCCAGACGTTGAAATTGATGGCCACAAGAGTAAGTCGACGCCAGCGCTTGCCGTATTCGGAAATTCACTTCACATGGTGCACCTCGGCAACACCTCAAACAACATCTGGCATTCGCAGTTCGATGGCAACAGTTGGTCGCCAGGTGAAAAGATACCCGACCAGAAGAGTAAGGCGGCACCATCGCTGGCCGCATTCAATGGTCAATTGCACATGGTACATCTGGGCAACAACTCAAATACCATCTGGCATTCACGCTTTGACGGCACGGAGTGGACCCCAAACGTCAAAATTCCGGGTCAAAAGAGCAAAGCATCACCTGCGCTTGCCGTGTTTGGCGGTGAATTACACATGGTTCATCTCGGTGATAGCAGCAATGACATCTGGCATTCGCTGTTCGACGGCAATGTGTGGCATTATCCTCTGCAGCCGGCAATAAGACAGGGACAGGCAACAACCGGGTTCTTGGGCAATTTCGTCGACATCGGCCTCCTGAATGATTTTTCAGCCGGCGACATTGAGACTATTTATGCATTCTACCCGATCTGGTCCGCAAATGTCGAAATACCCAATCAGCTCAGCAAGGCATCTCCGACATTGGCCGAATTCAGTGGCGAACTGCACATGGTGCATCTTGGCGACAGTTCCAACGACATATGGCACTCAAGATCTGACGGCAACAGCTGGATGCCAAATACTCGAATTCCGGATCAAAAAAGCAAAGCACCGCCTGCACTTGCCGTATTCGACGCCCGCCTGCACATGGTGCATCTGGGCAATCGCACAAACCGCATATACCATTCGATGTTCGACGGAAGTATTTGGACACCGAACTATCAGATACCAGACCAGCTGAGCAAGGCACCGCCGGCACTCGCAGTGTTCCAGGGCCGTTTGCATATGGTGCATTTGGGCAACAGTTCGAACCATATTTATCACTCGACTTTTGACGGTACGCGCTGGACGCCGAACGTCCGTATTCTGCAGCAATCGAGCAAAGCTGCGCCGGCCATCGCCACATTCGATGGCGAACTTCATATGGTGCATCTTGGCGACAGCTCAAACGACATTTGGCACTCGCGCTATGATGGAGGCCGGTGGAGTCCAAATGTGAGAGTCCACAACCAGCGAAGCCGGATATCTCCGGTCCTGGCCCAGCACGACGGCAAGTTGCATATGCTTCACCTTGGCGAGCACTCCCGCAACATCTGGCATTCAATCTTCGACGGCACGTGGCGGCCCAATGTCATGATCCACGACCAAACCAGCAAAGCAACGCCTGCACTGGCTGAGTTCGACAGTGCCCTGCACATGACGCATCTCGGAAAGACATCAAACCGAATATGGCACAGTGCACACGAAAGATAAGGGCGGCACTGTGGTGCGGGAGATCCTGCGTCCGTGTTTGAATGCTGGCCTTTGTATTCAGGCCCGGATGAGGTCTACGGACTAAAACGAGTGAGATGAGATAGGTTCCCTAGACTCCGGTTACCCGACCAACCCGGCTCGAATGGCATCCAGTGCGGCATCGGCCTTGCTGCCGTCCGGACCGCCGCCCTGCGCCATGTCAGGCCGGCCACCGCCGCCCTTGCCACCAACGGCCTCGACACCTGCCTTGACCAGGTCGACCGCACTCAGTGTGTCCTTGAGGTCATCGGTTACGCCAACGCCGACGGCTGCCTTGCCGTCATTGACGGCGATCAGCGCGACCACGCCTGAACCTACCTGCGCCTTGCCCTCGTCAATGGCGCCGCGCAGGTCTTTCGGGTTCAGACCGTCCAGCACGCGGGCCAGCAGTTTCACACCACCAATATCCTCAACAGCGCTGCCGCCGGATGCAGCACCACCGCCCATAGCGAGTTTCTTCCTGGCTTCCGCCAGCTCTCGTTCCAGATTCTTGCGTTCCTCGACCAGAGCTGCGACCCGTGTCTCCACATCATCGGGTGCGGCCTTCAACAGGCCGGCAATGCGCGTTACCTGCTTGTCGCGGGTTTCAAGATGTTGCCGGGCCGCATCACCGGCCAGCGCCTCGATGCGGCGTACGCCGGCGGCCGACGCAGCTTCCGACACGACACGCACCAGGCCGATGTCACCGGTACGGCCCACATGGGTGCCGCCGCAAAGTTCCATCGAATAGACCTGCTTGTTGCCACCACCGGGCTGCTCACCCATGGAGACAACCCGCACCTCGTCACCGTACTTTTCCCCGAACAGGGCCATGGCGCCCTGCTCTATGGCCTCATCGACACTCATCAGGCGCGTCGACACGGGATCGTTCTGCATAACCACCTGATTTGCAATCTGCTCAACCTGTTCCAGTTCGTTTTCCGACAGGGATTTCGGATGCGCGAAGTCGAACCGGAACCGGCCCGGTTCGACCAACGAGCCTTTCTGTACAACATGGTTTCCCAGCACCTGCCGCAACGCTTCATGTACAAGGTGGGTGGCCGAGTGATGTATCCGGTTGCCGGACCGCCGGTCATGGTCGACCAGCAGCTCCACTGCGTCACCCAATGTAATCTCGCCGTCCTCAACCACGGCGATATGGACAAACAGGTCACCCAGCCGTTTCTGCGTGTCTGTGATTTTCACCCGGGCACCGGCTGCCGTCTTCATGACGCCCATGTCCCCGGTCTGGCCACCGCTTTCACCGTAAAACGGGGTCTGGTTGACGATGATGGAGACCTTGTCGCCTTTTGCGGCGGTTTCCAGCATCTCGCCGTCGCCAGTAACGATCGCAGCGATAACACCTTCAGCTGTTTCGGTTTCGTAACCGAGAAAATCAGTCGCACCGGTCTTGTCGCGCACGTCAAACCAGAGTGCGTCGGTATTGGTATCACCCGATCCCGCCCATGCCTTGCGGGCATCGGCCTTCTGCTTGTCCATGGCCGTATTGAAGGCATCGGTGTCGACGGAGATGTCGCGCGCCCGCAAGGCGTCCTCGGTCAGGTCAAGCGGGAACCCGTACGTGTCGTAGAGTTTGAATGCCACATCACCGGAGAACCGGTCACCGGCCGACAGTCCGGACGACTCGTCATCCAGCATCTTCAGGCCGCGCTCCAGGGTCTTGCGGAAACGGGTTTCCTCAAGCCGCAGGGTCTCGGTAATCAGGTCACCTGCCCGTGTCAATTCGGGAAAGGCTTGCGCCATTTCACGTTGCAGCGCCGGCACCAGCTTCCACATCAGCGGTTCTTTCACGCCCAGCAGTTCGGCATGGCGCATGGCCCGGCGCATGATGCGCCGCAATACATAGCCGCGTCCCTCGTTTGACGGCAACACGCCGTCGGCGATCAGGAATGAAGTCGCTCGCAGGTGATCGGCGATCACCCGGTTTGACGCCGCGCTGGGCCCGGTGGATTCGACACCGGTTTCATCGACGATGGCGGCAATCAGCGACTTGAACAGATCGGTTTCGTAATTGTCATGGGTGCCCTGCAGCAGGGCGGAAATCCGTTCAAGGCCCATGCCGGTGTCGATAGACGGCCGCGGCAGGTCCTGGCGGTCGTCAACCGTCACCTGTTCATACTGCATGAACACCAGGTTCCAGATTTCGATGAACCTGTCGCCGTCTTCATCCGGCGATCCGGGAGGGCCGCCGGGAATGTGATCGCCATGATCGAAGAATATCTCCGAGCATGGCCCGCACGGCCCGGTATCGCCCATGGCCCAGAAATTGTCATGGGTCGGAATGCGAATGATCTTGTCGTCAGACAGGCCGGCAATCTTCTTCCACAGGTCGAAAGCCTCGTCGTCGGTATGATAGACGGTAACCAGCAGGCGCTTTGCGTCCAGGCCGTATTCCTTGGTGATCAGGTTCCACGCAAGTTCTATCGCGTGTTCCTTGAAATAGTCACCGAATGAGAAATTGCCCAGCATCTCGAAGAAGGTGTGATGGCGCGCGGTGTAACCGACATTATCCAGGTCGTTGTGCTTGCCGCCGGCGCGGACGCATTTCTGCGATGTCACCGCCCGGCTGTAAGGCCGTTTCTCCAGACCGGTAAAGACGTTCTTGAACTGAACCATGCCGGCATTGGTGAACATCAGCGTCGGATCATTGTGCGGTACAAGGGACGATGATGCCACTTCCTCGTGACCGTTCTTTACGAAGTAATCGAGGAAGGTGGAGCGTATTTCGTTGACGCCTGACATGGAATTGAAAGCCTGCTTTGAAATAGATGAATATGTTGAGGGCGCATTTATACCCGCACCGGGGTTGATGTCCATAAATCCGTGAAATGTTCAGGCCCCGGACGCCGTTGTTCAAATACACAAACGCCCTCCCGGTGGTCGGGAAGGCGTTTGAAGGCAGGATCTGATGGGGCGTCAGCAATCCTGCAAGGCCGGACCGGATGAGGGTCAGGGGTTTGGGGGGTGCTCATACCCCGGTACCGGCCTTTGTTCAGGTGGGAGCCTGAAATCTAACACTACTCACTGCTTCTTACGCAGCCCGGCAGGGACCGGACTGCAAAGCCTGCAAGAATTTATTTGTCCTCGCCACCGGCAGCCAGCGGCAGGTCGTCCTCGATGACACCATCCGCATCGGCCTTGACGCTTTCAGGATCGGTGATCCGGTCAGCTATAAGCCCGGCGTTCTCGCGGATGGCGGTCTCAATGGCCGTGGCGATATCGGGATTGTCGCGCAGGAAGTTCTTCGCATTCTCGCGGCCCTGGCCGACCCGTTCGCCGTTATAAGAGAACCACGATCCGGATTTCTCAACGATACCGCCGGTAACGCCAAGATCGAGCAGTTCGCCAACCTTGGATATGCCCTCGCCGTACATGATGTCGAATTCGACCTGCCGGAACGGCGGTGCGACCTTGTTCTTCACCACCTTGACGCGGGTCTGGTTGCCGACCACTTCGTCACGGTCCTTAATGGCGCCGATGCGGCGAATGTCGAGACGCACCGATGAATAGAACTTGAGCGCGTTGCCGCCTGTTGTGGTTTCCGGATTGCCGAACATGACACCGATCTTCATGCGGATCTGGTTGATGAAGATCACCATGCAATTGGTTTTGGAGATCGAACCGGTCAGCTTGCGCAGCGCCTGGCTCATCAGCCTGGCCTGCAGGCCAGGCAGTGAATCACCCATGTCGCCTTCAAGTTCGGCGCGCGGCGTCAGCGCCGCCACGGAATCGATCACCAGCACTTCCACAGCGCCGGAGCGTACCAGCGTGTCGGCAATCTCCAGCCCCTGTTCGCCGGTGTCGGGCTGTGAAATCAACAGTTCGTCCACATCAACACCCAGCTTGCGGGCATAGATCGGGTCAAGGGCGTGTTCCGCATCAACGAAGGCGCAAATGCCACCGCGTTTCTGGCACTCGGCCACGACATGCAGCGCCAGTGTTGTCTTGCCGGAGGATTCCGGACCGTAAATCTCGACCACGCGCCCTCTCGGCAGGCCGCCGATACCAAGCGCAATATCCAGGCCGATAGAACCTGATGAAATGGCGGCAATCTCGATGGCCGAGTTCGCGCCCAGCTTCATCACCGAGCCTTTTCCAAAAGCCCGCTCGATCTGCCCCAATGCAGCTTCCAGAGCCTTTTGCTTGTCCATTGAACCACCTTCCACAACTTTGAGGTTCGCTTGCCCCATGACACTCATGCTCCTTATTTCACATTGCGTTGCTGCTCGCCAGAAAATCTCTTCGTTCCGGCTTTGTTCCTCAGTATTGTACTCATTTTGTTCTCATTGCAAGAAAAAAATTAAACCGTTGTTCCAAAAGTATTTTCCAGCCCTTGTCCATGGCAATCTGACAGTTTTGATAAAACTCGCCAGGGAGCTTTGGACGGAACAATGACGCCGGCCGGCGATTCTGGCCAGCCTCTGATCAATACCGCCTGCCCCAGTTTTCCGGACTGGTCAAACAGACGGCTTTCTGCCAGTTTGCAGCTTCAATGCATTGGTCCTGGAGGGTTGCCACGTGCTGATTGACGGATTGCAGTACTGCAACTATTCAGAAAAGGTTTTCCGGCAGATGCGCGACGGGGGCGTCGACGCCGTTCATGTCACCATCTGCTATCACGAGAATTTCCGCGAGACGGTTGCCAACCTGGAGCAATGGAACCGCTGGTTCGAGCAGTTTCCCGACCTGATCGTCAGGGGCACCAGCGGCGATGACGTGCGCCGCGCTCACGAACAGGGCCGCACCGCAATTCTTTTCGGCCTGCAGAACTGCTCTCCGATCGAGGATGATATCTCGCTGGTGGAGATCCTGCACACGCTCGGCGTCCGCTTCATGCAGTTGACCTACAACAACCAGTCCCTGCTCGCCACCGGCGCCTATGAGGCCGAGGACACCGGCCTGACCCGCATGGGAAAACAGGTGGTGCACGAAATGAACCGGGTCGGCCTGGTGGTGGACATGTCCCATTCCGCCGAACGGTCCACCCTGGAAGCCATCGACCATTCCACCCGCCCCATCGCCATCACCCACGCCAATCCGAAATTTTGGCACGACGGGTTGCGCAACAAGTCGGACACCGTATTGAAGGCGTTGGCGGCCGCAGGCGGCATGCTGGGCTTTTCGCTCTACCCGCACCACCTCAAGGGCGGATCTGAGTGCACGGTGGAAAGTTTCTGCGATATGGTCGCCCGCACCGCCGACATGATCGGCATCGACCATCTCGGCATCGGTTCTGACCTGTGCCAGGACCAGCCCGACAGTGTCGTGGAATGGATGCGGGTCGGGCGCTGGTCGAAACAGGTCGACTATGGCGAAGGCTCAAAGGACAATGCCGGCTTCCCGCCCCAGCCCGGCTGGTTCACCGGCAACCAGGACTTCGGCAACATTGCCGCCGGGCTGAAGGCGGTTGGCATGTCGGACGAGGACACCGCCAGGGTCATGGGCGGCAACTGGTTGAAATTCTTTGATGCAAATTTCGGGGCTGCTTAGACAGGTTGGCGGTGTTCAAGTTTTTTTCGTAGTGACCGACACATCAATCGTCTCTTTGTCCTGCTCAGTTTAACAGCGCAACCTGCATGGCCCAATTCGACGTTCCGGATGGCGGGTCTGTTCCGCAGTCGCGTTCAAAAATTGTAGAGTATGGCGACCGATGGATTCAATTCATGTCAAGTTGAAGCTTCAACTTGGAGCCGACAAAATTGACCCTATCGAACCAATGTTCTGAGCGTTTGTTAGCCAATTCTGCTTTGAGCATCTGGCGCGATGCATCCAATTCTCCGACAGAATGATACAATACTGCGACCTTTATTCTCTCCAGCGGATACATTTGTTTCAGAGTTTTTGTTTTCAGGAGCCAGTCAAGCATGTCTTTGTGATTTTGCTGGCCTTCGAGAAAAGCAATTACTTCACGTTCGAGAACTCTGGATACTTCGTTGACCGCCTGCTGGTCTCTCAAGTCCCACCAAACGTCGGTTTGCCCGGATATGTACCCTATTCTGCTTTCAACGATACAATCCGTGACTGATTTTTTTTCGGGCAGTTCTCGACCCCAGATTTGACTGAAAATCTGAGGATCGCAAACGCCAACATTGATTGTGAAATGCAGGTGGTCATAGCGTGAAGTTTGAATATCGATTACATCAAAGAAGGTATTCCTCAACCGCGTCCATATCACGCCACTCCTGTTGAAGCCTTCAGGCAGCAGCAACGTGTCAACGGTGCGCGTGAGGGCGCGCAGCGTGGGCGGGCGCTCAACAGCAGGCAAGTCGTCTTCTCTTTCCATGTAATTCCTCGTATCGCTTCAATTGCCATCTGCCTTCTGCTCAAGCGGACGGCATAATTGGATTTAACTCTACCGGGCGGCAACTGGCTGAAATTCTTTGATGCAAATTTCGGCCCTGCATGAGCACTTATTTTTTCACCTGAGAATGGATGTGATCATCGTGCCGGGCGGCCCGGCACCCCTGGAATCGCAATATGTCATCTTTCACACCGAGCGAGTTTGCCAGGTGGGGTTCGATGAAAATTTTCGTCACCCCGGCTTTGCGTCCCCCGTCCGGTGCGGTCAGCCATTCAAGTGCCGCTCGGGTTCTGGGGCGGTCCAGCACGACAACACTGTTGAATATCTGAAACCAGCTCATGTCCCAGCGCCCGGTCAGAATATCTCTCCGGCCTTCGCAAGGCAGGTCCGCGCCCCGCTCCGGGCGTTCGAACCCCCAATAACCGATGGGTGACCTGGTTTTGCCGCGGATGTATTTCTGCGTACTCGGATCACCGTAATAAAACGCTATGTCCAGCTTGTTACCGTCATTGTGCGACAGATGCGGCAGCAGTGGAAACCCGTCCAGAAACGGAAAGCTGCCATCAAGGGCTTGCGTCAGGGTTCCGGGGAATTGCCGGTTCATGTCCGCCGCCAGTTTGTTTGCAGTGTCATACATCGGCTTCGACACATAGTGCCGGTTGAGAACACAATACAGTGGCGACTGCATTGCCAGTGTCGACTGGCCGGTGGCAAGGCATGGCAGTGCAACCCGACCAAACACCGGTGCAGCGGTCGCCGCAGCCAGAGACAGGCCGGCATAAATCGCCCCAAAGACGCCGAGTATGACAAGCCGCCGATTGGCCAATCTGCGGGCCATCACGGCAGTGCCGATCCATGCCAGTCCACCAACCTGTGTCAGCAGGGTGAGAAACACCACCGCGCCTATATGAATCAGCAGCCGCATCACCCCGCGGCCGTCTTGACCTGTGCCAGCAGATCAGACGCGACATCAACAGTCCCGGAAGCCTCCGTCATCCGGCGCGCTTCATAGCGGCGCCGGCTCGGCATGCGCACGCCGTCCTGCTTGATCATCTCGGCGAACAGGGCTTCGGCATGGCTGGCCCATCCGCTCGCATCACCGAAGCGTGCCGGGTCAATGGCAATGATCAGTTGCCCGCCGCGGTTGGCCAGCCCGTCGGGCTCAACCTTTTTGGCGGTTTCGAAGCTGAACGGCTCGCCCATCAGCGCGCCCGCCATCAGTTCGACCATCATCGACACAAGCGCGCCCTTGGCTCCGCCAAAGGCCAGGATCGCCCCGCCCTGGACATCCGCCGGGTTGGTCGACGGATTGCCGTCCTTGTCGATGATCGTGCCGGGGGGCAGTTCCTTGCCCTCGCGCGCCGCCATCAGTATCTCGCCATGCGCCCGGGCGGCAGTGGCCATGTCGAAAATCACCGCTTCGCCATTGTCGCGCGGCCATCCGAACGCGATCGGGTTGGTGCCGAACAACGGCTTCGCGCCGCCCGGCGGCGGGACGATGGGGAAAGCCGACGTCATGGTCATCGCCACCAGCCCCTGATGCGTCATCAGTTCCATTTCAGGCCACAGCGCTGCAAAATGATGCATATTGGTCAGCGCCAGACAGGCAACGCCCTGCTGTTTCGCCAGGTCACCGACATCACCCGCCATCATGTTCAGCGACAAAGGCGCAAAGCCGTTGTCGCCATCACCGCGAATGACGCCTGGCGCGGTCTTTTCCCAGGTCGGCTTTGCGGTCGGGTTGGCCTTGCCGTTGGCGATGGATTTCAGATAACCCGGCATGCGCAAAATGCCATGGCTGTGGCAGTGATCGCGCTCTGCCGCACACACGGTACCGGATATCGCATCGGCGTTTGCATCATCACAACCGGCTGCTTTCAGCGCCTTGATACACACTGTGCGCAAGTCGATCAGCTTGATGGTTTCTGTTTTCATGACAATGCCTTCTTCAGGATGGTTTCAACAGTAGCTGCCGCATTGAACAATTCCGTGTCCTGGCCGTGCAGGCGCATGATCATAACACCTGCCGGCGCTTCTCCGCGCGCTGTCATGGGGACGGAAATCGCACAACTGTCGAGAAAATTGCCAATAAACGTATTGCGCAGGCACAGGAAGTTCAGCGGGCCGTAGCGCTCATCCTGTTCGACCTCCGAGATCAGCGGCGGCAATATCGGTACGGTCGGCAGGATGAACCCGTCAAGCCCGCAGCAAAGCCGGGCGAATTTTGCAATCATCTCTTTGCGGCGCCGGTAGTGCGCCACCAGTTCAGGCCCGGTGACGTTGAGACCGGACTGGATACGGATGCGGACCATATGATGGTACTCATCACCATGGCGTTCCAGCATGTCGGCATGCACGTCCATGGCTTCGGCTGCTGAAATACCGCCCTTGGCATTGAGGCTGGGCAGTTCCGTCAGATCCGGAAACGGCACTTCCGAAAACACCACGCCAGCCTTGCCGAGTGTCTTGACGGCGGCATCGAACGCGGTTGCCACTTCCGGATCCATGGTATCCATCGCCACGTGCTGCAATATGCCGAAGCGCAAGGTTGCCGGATCCCGGGCCAGCAGGCTGCCGGTCCGGTCACCGGCCATCATCGCATCGATGGTGGAACAGCATTGCACCGAATTGGCCAGCGGACCGACCGTGTCCAGTGTGTCCGACAGCGGAAATACACCGTCTTTCGGGACCCGCCCCGTCGAAGACTTGTATCCGGTAATGTTGTTGAAGGCCGCCGGAACACGGCACGACCCGCCAGTGTCTGTTCCCAGCCCCATATAAGCCATGCCATCAGCCACAGACACAGCGGCCCCGGACGAAGACCCGCCGGGAATGCGCCCCTGCGCCCGGTCCCAGACCGATTTCGGCGTACCGTAGTGCGGGTTTACCCCCACACCCGAATAGGCAAACTCGGTCATGTTGGTCCGGCCCAGAAACACAAAGCCTGCCGCCCGCAGCCGCGCCACACAGGTTGCATCCGCCGTGACCGGTTCGCTGCTGCGCAGGATGGTCGAACCGGCCGCGGTTACTTCGCCTGCCACATCGAACAGGTCCTTCAGCGATATGGGAATACCGGCATAAGGCGATGGCGCGCGGCCTGCCCGGCGCCTCGCGTCCATGAAATCCGCCGTCGCAATCGCACCTTCCGCATCGGTGGACAGGAAAGCCCGCACGCCTTCTCCCGCCTCATCCTCGATGCGTGCCAGGCAGGCTTCCGTCAGGTCCCGCGAGGTGGTCTTGCCGTTTTGCAGTTGCACGGCAAGTCCTTCAAGTGTTTCGACAATCATGTATGCATTCCCTGTTGTTCAAAGCCCAAACTGCAGGCAGCATGGCACTATCAGTGAAACACCGGCAAGGCCCCTTTGATGCATACCTGTCTGTACTTCGCCTACGGCTCCAATCTTCTCTCCACCCGCCTGGGCGCACGCTGTGCTTCGGCGCGCGTCGTCGGCGTTGCCATGACCGAAGGCTGGACGGTGAGCTTCACCAAACCGGGCGGCGACGGCTCCGGCAAGGCCGGACTGGTGCAGCGTTCAGGCGCCACCCATCCCGGTGTCGTCTATGAGCTCACCGCAGATGAAATGCCGCTCCTGGATCGGATTGAAGGGGTCGGCCATGGCTACACGCGGGAGGATGATTTCCAGGTAACCATGGTCGATGGCAGCACCCGGATTTCGACAGCCACCTATATGCCGCAACGCCATGATCCTGCCCTGATACCATTCGACTGGTACCTGGCGCTATGTATCGCCGGTGCAACTGAACACCGGTTCGACCCGCAGGTACTGGCGGCCTTTCAGGCGACACCGTCCAAACCGGACATCGAGGATCATCGCCCGGCCCGGGTGGCCGGGATCAAGGCGCTGCAGGCCGCCGGCCATGACGATTGGCAGGGGATGTTTTAGCGCAGGCACTCGATGCAACCTGGTATGCCGGCCTCGCCGGAGCGTTTGTGAAGCGACATCTGGAAGGCGGCTAGGCACGCGCCTCCAGGACTACGATCCGTCCGGCATTTTTTGATGCGTGCCATCCGGTGTCCAAACGCCGACAACTTCACATTGCAGCAGCTTGCCGCGCCCCGAACCGGTGCATCGCAAGCCGGCAGCAGCGACGGCATCTGCCTTGCTCGGCCAACCGCACAGGTATTCATGCCAATGCAGGCCTTCGGCATGCTGCACAAACAGGTCGACGCTCCAGCCGGCGGGGTGGCACCACTTCACTGCCTGGCAACTTTCCGTTTCGCCCCCGTTTGTGATGCACTTCTTTCGGGCGCACGCAAATCCCTTCTCCGGACCGGCAGCGAAACACACACCGTAAGACAGCTCAGGTGCCTCAACAAATGCGACACCCAGTTGCTCGGCCCGGGAAGGACCATGAAACAAGCTCAATAGAAGCAATGCCGAAACAGCAGTCGGCAATACACGCGCCATCTACCTGGTCTCTCCCGAATAAGTGTTCAATCGATCCGATAGTGTCATGTTGAACCACCGTTTCCAAGCCGACATGATCTTGTTGTGGACGCATCGGACACCGCTGACCCGAAGGTTCTGGCAGCCGTTCAAACCGGACACCCCGGAGATGACAAATGGCTCAGTCGGCGGGTTTTGAAAGAACAGTGGTCCACCGCACCATTTTGAGTGAGGGTAACTGGTCCAGGGCCGCATCCATCAACTGGAAATCCGAACGATCACTGTCGCAAAGGCGCACGAGAATACTGCCGTCGCGGCGATACCGCAGGCCGTCGCAGATCAGGCCTGCGCGCGCGAACAGCGAAACCAGATCCGAAAGGGCCTCCAGTTCTTCTACTTCGAACTCAACCTCGAAGGACAAGGTGCAATGCGGGAGTGATCCTCGCGCCTCAACAATGCGCGCGACCGGGACGCTGGACTTGGCAGACAGATCGGTGGAATGAACATTCATCGTGTTTCCTTCGCCTTGCAGGCACATTGAAGTTGAAGAAAACGGGGATGTTCTCTTCGCTTTAGCTGTATTTATTCCGCGCCCGCAAGCTGATGCTCAAATCGGCGCTCTCGATCAATAATGGATACATTCTATCGGCAATCGAGTCCAGCAGAACCACGTCATGCATTTCAATGGGCCAATGAGCACAATGTATCCGCACGCCCCTGTCCGGTGTCTGCGGGTGCTGGTGGCAGCTGTCGATTGTTTCCCTGCAGCCCAACCGGGATCAGCCTATTGCTTCCTTCACGGCTTCAGCAAGCTGCTTGAGGGTAAACGGCTTGGGCAGGAAGGCAAAATCCGTCTGGCCTTCAAGGTTTTTCTCGAACGCATCTTCGGCATAGCCCGAGATGAAAACAATCTTGGTCTTGATCCCGCGCTTGCGCAGTTCGCGCAGCATGCTCGGCCCGTCCATTTCCGGCATCACCACATCCGACACGATCAGGTCAGGTTCGGCCCCGTATTCTTCCAGCACCTCAAGCCCGACTTCACCGGAATCGGCTTCCAGCACCGTGTACCCGCGCGACTCCAGCGCCCGCTTGGCGAACGAGCGTACCGCATCTTCATCCTCAACCAGCAAAATGGTCCCGGAGCCGGTCAAATCCACGCTTTTTGGTTCACCGGTTGCAGCTTCCGCGACGCGCGCCGATTCTTCTTCCTGCGTCTCGATGTATTGCGGCAGGTAGACCTTGAATGTAGTCCCCTTGCCCAACTCGCTGTCACAGAAGATGAACCCGCCGGTCTGTTTGATGATGCCGTACACCGTCGACAATCCGAGCCCGGTCCCCTTGCCCACTTCCTTGGTCGAGAAAAACGGTTCGTAAATCTTGTCAAGCACGTCCTGCGGCATCCCGGTGCCGGTGTCGGCGACCTCCAGGAGAACATATTCACCCGGCGGCATCAGGCCTGGCTTGACGCTCTCTGATTCTGCAGCGGACACATTGCTGGAGCGCAGCGTCAGCACGCCGCCGTCGGGCATCGCGTCGCGCGCATTCACGCACAGGTTTATCACCACTTGCTCAAACTGGTTGATATCGACCTTGATACGGTCGAGATCGCGGCCATGTACAATCTTCAGTTCAACCGTTTCGCCAAGCAGGCGGCCCAGCAGGTTGCCGAGATCCGACAGCACATCGGTCAGCGACAGAACTTCAGGCCGCAAGGTCTGGCGCCGCGAGAATGCCAGCAACTGGCGCACCAGGTTGGCGGCCCGGTTGGCATTCTGCTTGATGTTCATGATATCGGCGAAGGACGGATCGGTCGGGCGGTGACGCGCCAGCAACAGGTCGGAAAAGCCGATGATGGCGGTCAGCACGTTGTTGAAGTCATGCGCGACACCGCCTGCAAGCTGGCCCACCGCCTGCATCTTCTGGCTCTGGGCGAGCTGCGTTTCAAGCGACGAGTGTTTTGTGGTGTCCACGGCAAACACCATGACCGCGCCCTTGCCGCCGGTTTCGTCGGCCACACAGTACACCTGGCCCGAGGTTTCCTCCGCACCCAGGAAGTGAACGTCGGTCGGCTTGGTTTCTGCCTTGCCTCCCGCCGCATCAGCGACAAGCCGGTCCAGCGTTTCGCGCTCGTCTTCGCGCACCAGTTTCGACAGTGAGCCGCGCCGCTTGGCCTTCGGCGCAAGCTCGAGAAACGCCGCGTTCATGGTTTCGATCGTGCCCTTGGCATTCAGTTGCACAATGCCGATGGGCAGCGAATTGAACAGCCGCGAAATCTGCACCTGGGCTTCGCCGGAGTTTTTCTCGACAGCAAAATGCGCCCGCCTGTCCAGCACCAGCGTCCGTGACGGCTGCAGCTTGCCTTCGCTGTCAAACTCACAGCGATGAACCACGCGGGCCGGTATTGTCTCGCCGGTGCGGGTGGCGAGATCCAGGTCAAAGACTTCCGTCACCGGCCGGCCGGCTTCCGGCTCTATGCCGCCCAGCAGCTTGGCCCCCTTGTCGGTCACGATATCCGACAATTTCAGATTGCCGTCGGTGGTCGCTGACAGGTCGAGCCCCAGCCACTCGGCCAATGTGGCGTTCACATAGGCTATTGCGCCGTCAGCCGTGGTTGAGAAGAAACCCGCCGGTGCATGGTCGAGATAATTTATGATGTATTGCAGGTTTTCAAAGGCGTCTTCCTGGGACGCCCGGGCATCGGTTTCATCGATGAGCCGCCACACCGAGTACGGCTGGCCGGCGCCCACCTTCAGCGGCTTGACCTGCAGGCGCAGCCACGCGGCCGCATCACTGCGCGCGCCTGCCGCGGCGGATCCCGCCGCCAGCCTGAACTGCTCGGACGCCTCATTGCCCTCCCGTGCGGCACGCGCCAGCCGGTAAACCCGCTCCGACACGTCCGGATAACCGGCATACAGTGTCTCGAGATTGACGATCCTGCCCTGTCCGGAGGCTGAGACAAGTTGTTGGTAGGAGGTGTTGGAGTAGATGATCAGTCCGCGCGCATCCGCCACCACGCAAGGTTCACCGACCGCATCAAACAGCTGGTCGAAAAACTCCTTCTGCCGGGGCGCCCGCCCGAAATGCACAAACCCCGCCAGCGCACCGAAGACCGCAAGAAGTCCCATAAGCGACATCAGGGCCAGCGCCACCACGACCACCTGAGGAACAATGGTCCCTGTGGTCTGAACGGCGAAATAAACGATTACGGCCAGCGAAATTGCCAGCAGGAGACTGAGCACTGGTTTGCCGTCCGACTGGGCCGGTCGCGGCTCGCGGACAGGAGACTCCTCTGCCTGCACCAGTTCAACTTCTTTGTCAGGCGGTGACGCTGGCGTCCTGGCAGGCTTTGAAGAACCGCTTTCCGGTTCGATTTGAATGTCTTTGCTCATGAACCCCAATGTGCCCGACGTGCCGCATCGCCCCGAATCAGGTGCAAGTATAGGCGAATTGTGCCATGTATCAGCCCTAAACGAGCGTTAGATTCAACCATACATTACTGGCGCTGGACCGCACCGATGTGCAATTGTTGTACACGGTGAGGCAAAACCAATCAGGCCAACGAGGATAGGGGGAACGGAAATGGAACTTCTACAGCCTTATATGAACTGGATATATCTTGGCGCTGTTGTGCTGGCGGTGTTCATTTTCGCCTGGCTGATGATACGTGCTCTTGGCGGCCGCGTGCGCGCAAAGCGTGGCTCCCGTCTTGGCATTTCGGAGTATTACGAGGTCGACAAATCCCGCTTCCTGGTGCTGGTCCGCCGCGATGATGTGGAACACCTCGTACTGGTTGGTGGTTCCCAGGACGTGGTCATAGAGGCGGGTATCAGCACCCGGCCCGCCCGTCAGGGCGCCCCTGCAGGAGCCAAGAGAAGCAGGAACCTTGCAGCGGAAGCCATAGACAGCATCCCGCCGGCCGCGCCGGCAGGTCCGGCACAGGAAGCACCGCCGCTTGGACCGGCCGAACCTGCCGGTAATGTTCGCCCGCTGGGATCACGTCCCGCGCCACGGCCTCCGGTGTTCGCGGACACCGCACCTGCCGATCGTCCGCCGAATTTGCGGGCGGTGGAACACGATCTGGACCAGAAGTAACCCGCCGCCGGATCAGGCATGTGCATCCATAACCAAAGGGCCGAAGCTCGCTGCTTCGGCCCTTTGGTTTGTGATTGTGTCCTTGTTTTCCGCTGGGGCCACGGTTCAATCGTCGCGGTAGACCTTCTCGCGACGTTCGTGCCGCTCCTGAGCCTCGACAGAAAGTGTGGCGATGGGACGGGCATCCAGGCGGCGAAGTGAAATCGGCTCGCCGGTTTCTTCGCAGTATCCGTAAATACCGTCGTCTATGCGTTTCAGGGCGGCTTCAATTTTTGCGATCAGCTTGCGCTGTCTGTCACGGGTGCGAAGCTCCAGTGACCGGTCTGTTTCCGTGGACGCCCGGTCTGCCGCATCAGGCAGCACGAGATTTTCCGTCTGCAGGTTTTGCAGCGTCTCACGGCTTTCTTTCAGGATGTCTTCTTTCCAGGCAAGAAGTTTTGCCCGGAAGTATTCTTGCTGCCGTTCGCTCATGAACGGCTCCTTTTCCAGCTTGGATAGCGGAATCGGCTTGTTCTCTCCCATAAACTTCAATCCTCGGTTTTGAAAAACTGCGACTGATGGCGCCTCTATATCGTCCGGACAACGCGGGCGCAACCGGTTAATGGAACACTTAATGAAAAGTGATTCCATGAAGGGTTATTGACAGTTACCGGCTTTCAGGCAATTGGCATGTCGTTGATTCCAGATGTTGCGCGCCCTGACGGCAGCCATTGCCAGCAACACAAGCTTGAGGCACAAAGCCGGTTCGCGATCACGATGACAAATTATGGAAAGGCCAGACCAGCGACATGAGATTTGAAGGCACCAGCGACTATATTGCCACCGAAGACCTGCGTGTAGCCGTAAACGCGGCAATCGTGCTGGAAAGACCTCTTCTGATCAAGGGCGAACCTGGCACCGGCAAGACCGTGCTGGCCCATGAAGTCGCCAAGGCAATCGACACGCCGCTGCTGGAATGGCACATCAAGTCCACCACCAAGGCGCAGCAGGGCCTGTATGAGTATGACGCGGTATCCCGTCTTCGTGACAGCCAGCTGGGTGATGAACGGGTTCATGACATCAAGAACTACATCAAGCGCGGCAAGTTGTGGGACGCCTTCACCGCCGATAATCGCTCGGTGTTGCTGATCGACGAAATCGACAAGGCGGATATCGAGTTTCCAAATGACCTGCTGCAGGAGCTCGACCGTATGGAGTTCCATGTCTATGAGACCGGTGAAACCGTCAAGGCGGCAAACCGGCCGGTGGTGATCATTACGTCCAACAACGAGAAGGAATTGCCCGACGCGTTCCTGCGCCGGTGTTTCTTCCACTTCATCAAGTTTCCCGATGCCGACACCATGAAGGACATCATCGAGGTCCACTATCCCGGCCTCAAGCAGCGCCTCGTCAGTGAAGCCCTGAATATCTTTTACGAAGTGCGCGATGTGCCGGGCCTGAAGAAGAAACCGTCCACATCCGAACTGCTTGACTGGATAAAGCTGCTGCTCAATGAGGATGTCACACCGGAAACGCTGCGCCAGAAGGACCCGACCAAGGTAATTCCGCCGCTGCATGGTGCCTTGCTGAAGAACGAACAGGACGTCGCGCTGTTTGAACGGCTCGCCTTCATGGCACGGCGGGAAAGTCGTTAAAACCTGCCAGCTGAAAGCCGGCCTTTCACTCTCCAACACATCGGCCATCAGGGGTTTTGATGGTCTCGGCGCTCTTGCAGTAAACTTCGCAGTTCCCGACCCTTTCACAATTGCCGCGGATCGCATTGCCGGTAGCAGAGACAATAGTGTCGTGCACATCGCGCGTGCTGCATGCCGTCAGCATCAGGCCAGGCAGCACCCAGAGCAGTATCGTTGTCAGTTTTGGCATGGTTTGATCTCCAGTGCATGACCGGCCTTTTCTGTTTCCCGGCGCAGATCGAGATTGCGGTTCAACACGACATATTCAGCCGTCTCTTCAGATTTGATCCAGGTTGTGATGAGAACCGGGCCGTCAGCGATCAGTGTCCTGGCGCAACTGTCCACATCAATGCTGATCGAGCCCTTGACCCCGTCACCATGGCGTTGCTTGAGTTGCGCGATCTTTTCCCTGAAAGCTGAAATGCGGTCGATATCGGCGGGTTTCAGTCGGTACGCCGCCACCTGGGTCCATTTTTCCGGTTTCGGCCTGCCCTCGCCCGAAGCCGTGAGAGTATCAAGTTCGTCCAACACAAAAGCTTCGTGCTGATTGAGGGAGCCGTCTTGCAGGCGCGCAGCGACAACCATTTTGACCCCCGCCGGCCTGATCCGGATGGACTGCGGTATCTGCACCGCCACCCTCAGTTTGGAGACATCGGTCGTGGCAAGGTCAAAATTGCGCAGCTTGTAGATGCTGGAGACAGGAATCGTGGCACAACTGGCCAGAACGGCGCAGATCAGGCTTGTTCTGGCTATCTGATTGAGGAATTTCATATTAATGCCTTGTATTTATTTTTTATCGTTTTACAGTAATTTTTTATTACGATAAAATGTGTTAATGTAAAGGCACGTCGCAAGGAGAATGATATGCTGCCCTCACAATCAATTGCCCGCATGGCAATCCGGCTGAGCTGGTTCACGCTCATCGCCATGGGCTTGTTCGTAACTGCCGGTGCAGTTGTGTTCTGGCATCCCGGATACATCGCCCAGGCGGTACCAGCGCAATTGGACGGTGTTGAATGGACAGACCTTGCCGGCTGGCAGAAGGCGCTGATGCACATTTTCGGGTCTGTTGCGCCGCTATTGCTGCTTTATGGTCTGTGGCAGGTCAGGGCGTTTTTTGAACTGTACCGGACCGGAGACCTGTTTCCGGCCCATGCCGGCCTCCATATCAAGCGGTTCGGCCAGGCGCTGGTGGGCGTAGCCGTTGCCCAGATCGTTGCCGGCGCAGCCATCAGTGCGGCACTGACCGCCCACCTGCCCGCCGGCCAGGGCATGGTTGCTGTAAACCTGTCCAGCACCAATCTGGCCACGCTGGTGATCGCCGCCCTGATCATGATGATGGGGCGCCTGCTCGACGAGGCGTCCCGGATAGCCGAAGAGAATCGCTCTATCGTGTAAATGAATGCCGGGGAGGCCTGATCCGCAGATGCCTATTATTGTCAATCTGGACATTATGCTCGCGCGCCGCAAAATGCGCTCGCGGGAGCTGGCGGAACTGGTCGGGATTACCGAGCAAAACATATCCCTGCTCAAATCAGGCAAGGTCAAGGGCGTGCGTTTTGAAACGCTGGAAAAGATATGCCAGGCCCTGAATTGCCAGCCTGGAGAGCTGCTTGAGTACACAGAGCCCGAGTAAGGTTCTGTTAACACTAATCAATCGTGAACGCTTAGAACAAAATTAACCACGATGCGCCATGATCCGCTTCATCCAATGTTTGTGATGCGAGGCAGTATTTATGCGTTCCCCTTCTGTGTTTTTCCTGCTGGCTGTGGCCGGCACCGCACTTTCCGGCTGTGCGTCCGGTTTCGATGACGCCTATATCGGCAGTGCCGCAATTACCGACGGTCCCGGTGGGGATGGCTTGTCCGGCGATGAGCCGTCGGGTGATCCCAATGGTGGAGACCTGCCTGCAGGTGCCGGCGACAACTCCATCGTATTCACCGACGGTTCACGTGTCGTCGATGGTTCGGCACGCACCGTTCTGACAATCAACGACGACCCCGATGATTCGAGTCTGTTTGCGTCGGCCACCGTTCTTGTGGACCCGGGCCAGGCGATTGGTTTTGTGGGTGAACAACAGGTCGCTATTTTCGAGCAGAAGACGACAGACCCCGGGATTGAAGTTGCAGGCCCGCTGGCAGCCACTTGGTTCCAGCCTCACCAGGTAGAAGATTCAGAGTATTCTGAGTTTCGGCGTATTTCCCCATCCCAGGGCATTGACGTGGAACTGCAGTATTGGGATTTCACCGACGGCGATAGTGGAACAGCCAACTATGTCGCCCATTTCCGTGATGCTACCAACGACCAGGATGCCTGGTTCTTCGGCGAGGCAGACGGCCAAGCTTCACGCACGACAACTGACGAGCTCGCTAATCTGGGTACCCCAACCCTGAATTACCAGGGTAGTTATGTCGGCCAGGCCAAGACCACGGGTTGGGGACAGGCTTCAACCTACCAGAGCCGCGATGGTGCCTGGCGTGTCCAGGGCCATGCAGCCGTCAACCTCGACCTCGGCGCCAACGAACTGACCGGTACATTGACACCGCAATTCTGGGAGAAAACCGAAAGCGACGGAACCATCGTCCAGCTGGACGTTCACCGTCAGCCGGGTGACGAATATGTGGCGCTTTCCTCCTCGGCAGTTGACCCCGGTGGAGCACCTCCGGTTGCCAACCCTGCCGATGTTGCGGCTTTCCACACAGCAAACATCCAGCTGGAAGGCAACATCACCGACGCTGGCGCCATCAACGGCACCGCCAAGGTCATCAGCCCGGACGTTATTGTCAGCCAAACCCAGGGCGTGGCGACGTTACCTGACCAGTACACCACCGGCGGATGGGTCAACGGTGACCAGGCACTGAGCGCAGCCACATATGGTACCGGTGCAGAGAAAATCGGCGGTGTGTTTGGCGTATATGCCGTCAATCCATCTCCAAGGGGCGGTGACACCGGTATCAATGATGATCAGCGCGGCACATTCGACCTGCAGGGCGGCTTCGGCGTCTCGCAGGGTGGCGATCCGATTGATGCGGTTCCGGCGCCTGTTCCCACTCCATGAATCCAGCCGACAGTTTACAGACACCGACTTTGGAGCGCGCCTGCGGGCGCGCTCTTCGCGTGACTGCAGGCTGTACCGTATTGCTGGCTTTCACCGGTCTTGCACAGGCGCAATCCGCACCGGAACCAGGTACGGCTGCGGCACCTGCCGCACAATCGCAAACCGTCACCCGACAACGCCCGGCCAGACTGCTGGTGCCGGAAGAGACTCAAAGGGAATTCGCCGCCCTGCCGGCCGGCAAGCGCCTGAAAATCCTCGGCCGGCTGATCCGGAACGGCCAGTCGGACGCAGCTGAAACTCTGCTTCGCGCAGCGCCATTTACCGGCAAATTCGGTCACAACCGCAATCTTTTCATGCAAGCAATGATCACGCATGAACGCGGCGACTTCAAACAGGCCATCCGCATTTACCGCGAAGTCCTGGCCAATGACCCCAAGCTCACCGCAGTGCGTGCGGAACTTGCTCGCGCACTTTATGACAACAAGGAAGATCGAAGTGCGGCGCACCATCTCTTCCTGCTGCGCGCATCCGCCCCCAATACCAAAGCACAGCGCACATTCGACGCCGCCATCAACGCCATTGAAGCGCGCAAGACGTGGAGTTTCAATGTCTGGGGGTCGATCGCACCATCGACAAATTTCAACAATGGCACCAACCTCGAAGTGGTCAACGTTGGCGGTGTTGATTTCGAAATCGGCAACCAGGCCAGGGAAAGATCCGGCATCGGTTTTCGTGGCGGCGGCAATGTCGGTTACAATCTGAGGTTGAGAAGAGATCTCAGCCTGATTGTGTCAAGCGGCACAAACCTTGTTCAGTATGAAGGCATACAGTTCGACCAGACATCCTTGAACCAGACCGCACTGTTGCGTTACCGGCAGCCCAAATATTCAGTCGCCTTCGGCGCGGTTTCGACACAAGGTTGGTACGGCGCTGATGAGTTTGTCTGGTCAGTGGGCCCGCAGGCCATCATCAGCTACCTGGTGACACCGAAAGCCCAGTTTTATACTCAGCTCAAGCATGTCTGGAACCGCTATGAAGAAGCCACATACCGTGACGGGTGGACCAGCAGCGCGACCACCCAGCTGAAATACGCCTTCAGCGACACAACCCTGCTGTTCGCCAAGGCAGGCGTCGGCAGAACCCAGACCGAGCGCGATCACCTGAGCAATTGGAACGGCAGTGGCGGAGCGGGTTTCTACCACGAATTGCCATGGGGCCTGACCGGGTTTGCGGAGGCCAGTGTGTACCACTCGGTTTCTGACGGGAATTATCCGTTGCTCGGAGAAAAGCGCCGGCAGACCCGTGCAACCGGGCGCATGTCGATAACCAAACGTGACTTCTACTGGCGCGGGCTTGCTCCGCAGCTGGAATACACCTACACCCGCAACTTCTCCAATGATGAGCTGAGCCGGTATGACTCGCACGGTCTGGCCCTCACCGTAACTCGGGCCTTTTGACTTTCCCCGTCTTGCGCTAACAAGGTTGCAGTCGAACGGGGCAAAGCAGGCAGATGAAATTTTCCAGCGCAGATGAGTTACTGAACTGGCCGTCCAAGGCCGTTACCATAATGGGTATGTCTGGTGTGGGCAAAACCACCCTGGCCAACCTGCTGCGCGATGACGACTGGTTCCATTACTCGGTCGATTACCGCATCGGCACCCGCTATATGGGCGAACACATCGTCGACAATTTCAAGCGCGAAGCGATGAAGAACCCGTTTCTGCGCGAACTGCTGAAAACCGACTCGATCTACATTTCGTCCAATATCAGCTTTGACAATCTGGATCCGCTGTCGACCTATCTCGGCAAGCCCGGCGATCCGGACAAGGGCGGTATTCCGTTTGCCGAATACAAACGGCGCCAGGCCCAGCACAGGGAAGCTGAAATCAAGGCTCTTGCGGATGTGCCCCACTTCATGGCGAAGTCGCGGGATATTTACACCTATGATCATTTCATCTGCGATACCGGTGGCTCGCTTTGCGAAATTGTCGATGCCGGCAACCCGTCCGACCCGGTTCTAACCGCGCTCAGCGACACGACGTTGCTGCTGTATATCCGCGGCACTGAGGAACACTCCGCAGACCTGGTTGAGCGCTTCCGGGACATGCCCAAACCGATGTATTATCAGCCGGCGTTTCTGGATCAGACCTGGCAGTCGTTCAAGCAGCAACATGGTATTGGCCGCGACGACGACGTCGACCCGGATCAATTCATCGTGTGGGGGTTTGAAAGACTTTTGCATCATCGCATTCCGCTCTATGAACAGATTGCTGAAAACCATGGTTATGTGGTTGAAATGCACGAAATCCCGCAGATCAGGGATGACAAGGACTTCCTCGATCTGCTGACCCGTGCCATCGCCTGAACCAAAGCAACAAAAACAAGCAAGACCTTCCCATGCCCATCAAGATACCGACAAACCTGCCTGCCCGCGCCACCCTCGAACAGGAAGGCGTAATGGTGATGGATGACGATGAGGCGGCGCGTCAGGATATCCGCCCGTTGCGCGTCGGCCTGCTCAATCTGATGCCCAACAAGCAGCGTACCGAAACCCAGTTTGCACGGCTGTGCGGCGCCACACCGCTACAGGTGGAAATGACGCTGATAAAGATGACGCATCACACGTCGAAGTTGACATCTTCGGAGCACATGCTGAATTTCTATCGCCCGTTTGACGATGTGCGCGACGAAAAGTTCGATGGCTTCGTCATCACCGGTGCGCCGATCGAACTGCTCGAGTTTGAAGATGTCACCTATTGGGCCGAAATGCGCGAAATTCTCGACTGGTGTGACAGCCATGTCCATTCCGCCATGCATATCTGCTGGGGTGCGCAGGCCGCCCTGCACCATTATCACGGTGTTCCAAAACATGAACTGGATGCCAAGGCGTTTGGTGTATACCGGCATCGCAACCTGAACCCGGCATCACCTTACTTGCGCGGCTTCTCGGACGACTTTTCCATCCCCGTGTCACGCTGGACCGAGGTTCGCCGGGCCGACCTGCCTGCCGGCAGCGGGCTTGAAGTGCTGATGGAAGCCGATGATGCCGGACTGTGCCTGCTCAATGATGCGGCGCGGCGCACTTTGTACATGTTCAATCACATAGAGTATGACTCGACCACCCTGGCCGAAGAATATCATCGTGATGTGGCTGCCGGAAAGCCCATCAACATCCCGCCCAATTACTTCCCGGGCGATGATCCGTCAAAAACCCCTGAAAACAGGTGGCGCAGCCACGCGCATCTGTTGTTTGGCAACTGGCTGAACGAGGTTTACCAGTCGACCCCATATGATCTCGACAAGATCGGCAAATGACTGACGGTGACCTGACAGGCTGGATCGGCCGCAGCCGCACCACGCGTGATACAATTTCTGCCGGCCAACTGGCAAAAATCGCGGCGACGTTCGATTGCCCGGCTCCTGCGTCGGACAAAACAGCGTCTCTGCCGCCTGGATGGCACTGGGCGTTCTTCCCCGACATCACGCCGCTCTCCGGTATCGGGCGCGATGGTCATCAGGCACTGGGCGAGTTTCTGCCGCCGGTCCCGCTGCCCCGGCGCATGTGGGCATCGGGCAACCTCAAAATCAACCGACCGCTCGGTATTGGCGAAACTGTGGACAAGACGTCGACGATCCTGTCTGTGGAAGAAAAACAGGGGCGCACCGGACACCTGGTTTTCGTTCGCGTCGGGCACGAGTTTTCCGGCAATCGCGGCGGCAGCATGCAGGAAGAGCACCAGATCGTTTACCGCGAGGCTCCTGATCCGGATGCGGTGCCGCCACCTCCGATGCTGCCGCCTCATGAGCCGGACAGATCTGTCACCCTGACCGCCTCTCCGGTCCAGCTGTTTCGCTATTCGGCGATTACCTTCAACAGCCATCGCATCCACTACGACGTGGATTTTTGCCGGGACGAGGAAGGCTATGACGGCCTCATCATTCACGGACCGCTGACCGCGACTTTGCTGATGGAGCTTGCCTGCAGCCAGGCACCTGGCAGGCTGTTGAAGAGCTTCAGCTTCCGCGCACTCAGCCCCCTGACCCACGTTCACCAGTTTTCACTGCATGTTTTCGAAACGGCCGAAAAGCATTACAGCGTTTGGGCATGCAACCATCGTGGCGAACTCGCCATGACCGGCGAGGCAGAATTAGGACCTGACCAGTAAAGCGGTCAGTAAAATTACAAACAACAAATGACCGGCTTCATCAAGAACGCCGGAATTAGCGATTGTCACGACTGCGCTGCCGCCATGAGGTCACCTGTCGGGCGCAAACACCTGGATTCGCCTGCAACCATAGGTTTTCCATCACCCCGCTTACTCAATGCCTGGTAACCAGTGTTTAGCATTCTCCGGTGATAATGACGCAAATACACAAGGTGCACGTGCTTCTGGCAAGTGCATATCGCCACGGGCACGGGATTCGGCACCGAACAGGAATAGTGTGCAGCTACCGGGATCTGTCGAGGATGTGCAATGGCCGCTGAAAATAACACTGGTGAAACAATGCAGAATTTCCCCCGGAGAGTGCTGATCATAGATGATGACCCCATCCTGCGGGTGGTTCTGCAGCAGTTCTTCAATGAACATGGATCTATCGCGGTCGACCAGGCAGAAAACGGCCAAACCGCACAAGAGGCCATTGGACGTGCCTCTGAACCCTATGACCTGACGACGCTTGACCTGAGCATGCCGGGAGTTGATGGCTTCGAATTTCTGACTTACCTGAAGCAGCACAATGTTGAAATGCGCGTTCTGATTATATCAAGTTTACCCGCGCCTGTGATCAGGATGGCCGAGGCACTGGCTGACTTCAAGGCGCTCAACGCCATTGGACATCTCAGAAAACCGGTATCTGCAACTGCCTTGCACGCGATCCTGAACGGCCAGGTCTGGCAGCCTCATGATGAGTCTCGTCCCCTGCTGCAGGCCAACGCATAGGCTGTGGGCGAGTAGTCGCCTCGATGGCCCGGCACCGTAATCATGGCGCCCGCACGAGCGTAAGGATTCTCAGGCGGCGTTGATGTACTGATCCAGCGCGTCACGCGCGGCAGTGATCTCATCGGAAATCAGCCGCAATGTCTGGGGCACGTCAAACTGTTCATTATTTCGAGCGGCTGTCTCGACCGTCTCGCAGGCAAAAACCAGACGAGTGGCGCCGAGGTTTGACGCCATGGATTTCAGTGCATGCGCTGCATCTGCCAACTGAATCAGGTCGGGGTTGCCGGCCGCCTGTTCAAGCCGCAAAAGCGCAGGATCGGCATTGTCTTCGAACAGCTCAAACATGCGCCTGACGAACTCGGGGTCACCGGCGCCGATTTCCCGTAGGTTCTGCAAAACCGCCGTGTCCAGCACTGGCCCGTTCACAGCGCCCGTGTCCGCCTTTTCGAGATGCACCGGGGCATCCTGGTCGGTGGGCAATGGTGTATTGGAAACGCTCTGTTCCCGCTGTGGCACGGATCCGGCTGCAGAAGCGACAGTTGCGGTCTCTCCGGTCATGGATTGAATTGCTCTGGCAATTTGTGCAATCGCAAACGGTTTGGTGATAAGCGCGTCCATACCGGCTTCGTTCCAGGAACCGGCATTGTTGCCACCTTCGATCAGGGCTGTCAGCGCGATCACCGGCGTATGCGAACGCCCGGTATCAGCCTCTTCCCGGCGCATTTGCCGTGTTGCCTCCAACCCGTCCATGACCGGCATGGAACAATCCATCAGCACCAGATCGTAAAGTTCGTCACGCCATTGCGCCAGGGCTCGGGACCCGTCCTCAACCAGGTCGAACTCCACATCGAGCTGGCGCAGCACCTCTGCGATGACCTCGCGGTTGACAGGATTGTCATCGGCTACCAGCACGCGGGTGCCGCTCAACACCGACAGTTCATCTGCCTTGGCGGTGCCCGCGGGACCGGCCTCCTTGCCGCGAAGTTTCCCGGACTGCATGGCAGTTGCAATGGCGGCCATGTCCGCCTGCGACACAGGCAGTGGCAAAATATCACTTGCCTGCCCGGCACTCAGCATCGACCAGGCCGCATTGTTGCCAATCGGCTGAATGACCACGAGTTGCGGCAGAGGAGACGAGGGTCGGTCAAGAATGTCACCCGCCAGTGAGGATGATGTCACCAGCACGCCCGCAGAGGCCAGTCGGTCGGGTGTCAGTCCGGAAGCCGTTATTGTTTCCGCGGCTGCCCCGTAGGCGTTGAACTGCCGGGTTATCGCCCTGGCCAGATTATCATCTTCCAGGAAAACCAGCATCGGTGTCAGCTTGCTGCCTTGCAGGTTCGGGCGCGCGGAGGTAACCGCGTCGTGACAAGGCAGCGTAACGATGAAGCGGCTGCCTTCGCCAAGCCTGCTTTCAACCCGAATGGTGCCACCCATGGCATCCACCAGCTTGCTGCAGATGTTGAGCCCCAGTCCGGTTCCGCCAAACTGCCGGGTAGTGCTGGCATCAGCCTGGGTGAATTCTTCGAAGACCCTGCTGAGCTTATCCTGTTCGATACCAATGCCCGTGTCAGTGACGGAAAACTCGATCAGATCGTTCGGGCTGTCGGACTGATTGACCTGGCGCACGGCAACACCAATGCAGCCGTGCTCGGTAAACTTGATGGCATTATTGGTCAGATTGGTGAGTATCTGCGTCAGGCGCACCGGGTCTGCTGTGAACGTATCAGGCACGGCCGGATCTGTATACGATACCAACTGCAGCCCCTTTGCATTGGCCTGTTCCCAGAACAACGCCAGCACGTTGTCTATCGTGGCGCGCGGACACACCGGCAGCCTTTCAAGCTGTAGCTTGCCGGCTTCTATTTTCGACAGGTCGAGCAGGTCATTTATGATGGTCAGCAGCGACTGGCCGGAATTCACGATCACATTGGCATAACGCTGCAGTGCCGGCGGCAGTTTGCCCGCGGCCAGCAGCTCCGCCATGACCATCATGCCGTTCATCGGCGTGCGGATCTCATGACTCATTGTAGCCAGGAAAGTGGATTTTGCCTCGGATGCCGCTTCGGCTGCCTCTTTCGCGACCAGCAGTTCTGCGGTACGTTCCTGCACCGTGCGCTCCAGGCCGTCCCGGTGCCGGGCCAGAGCCACGTCCCGGTCATTGACCTGGTCCAGCATGTCATTGAAAGCATCTACCAGCTTGCCGATCTCGTCATTGCTGACGCGTTCGGCACGCACCGTCAAGTCCTTCTCGTCGCTGACCCTTGAGATGACACCCATCAGGCTGTCCAGCGGTGACGTCACCGACCGCTTGAGGCGGGATGACACACCAACGCCCAACAGCGAAGCAATCAACGCTGCAATCAGGGAAGCAGTGACTCCTTCGAAAAACTGACTGCGCAAATCTGAAATATCAGCCAGCACGGAAACCGAGCCAACCCGCTTGCCACCCATGACCACCGGCACCGAAACCGCCAGCGTCGGGTTCCAGACCATGGCCCTGATGCCGGGCAGACCGGTTGCCGACGTCGTATCAGGCCCGCGTCCGGGTTCCACAACGACGGCGTTACCATGTGCGGCAAACAATGATCCGTCGGCGAGCCTGGTCGACACAAACGGAATGGTTTTCAGGTTGCCGATGGCGCGCAGCGAGGAAAGAACCGCATTCTTGTCACGGGTCCGCAGATGCGGCCCGACACTCGCGGCAAACACTTGCGCGGTCGCCATCACTGAATCATGGCGAGCCGCAATATTTTGATCGGTTTGCCGATAAACGTAGAAGCCGGTTACCGATGCAACGGCAACCAGAACAGACACCGCCACCACAACCGTGATCTTGCGCGCAATGGTGAAATTCAACAGGATCTGCAAAAACCGGGACAATGCGGGTGTACTCTTGTCAGGTTGGGCCGGACTCGACCGCAATTTTAGCAACAGCATGTTAACAAGTTCTGGCCGCAACAAGCGTTTAGTTCCCTTGAACTGCTAGTCATCTGAAATCGTTTCAGGTGTTACGATCGTTCACTTGACCAGGGATACACTGGCTTCAGACAGTCCTGGCGGAGCAGGTATGTCAGTGGCAGCGTAGTTTGAGTTCAACACCAGGTTTGGCCCCGCCATCAACCTGAGTTTCCTGACAACGATAGCTGTGTACGCTGATTGGTCGGCAACCGGCTTATTCGCATCAACCAACAATGTTCCCTTCGGTAGATACACCGTTCCAAGCAGGAGACGCGCATTGTCACTGGTGATCCTGTGGAGCAATCCGCTCGGGGCAGCCCGGTCCTCGTAGAACAGCAGCCCGGCCAGAGGACCATCGTCCGGTGCAGTCAAACTGATTGACGACCCGACTGAGAATGACAATTTTGCGCCTTTACCGGTCAGGTAGAAACCGACATTCTGTCCGGTAATCTTGCCTTTACCGGCGACAGCGAGCGGCCCGTCCTTGATGATATAGGTGCCGGATTTGAATGTGACATCAGCCTTGCCGGAAATTTTCAGGCCGGAGCAATAAACTCCTGGTGTGAGGGTAACCTTGCCTTTGGAAATTGCGTAATCGATATAATCGCAGCCCGCAAACTTCGGCGCTGGCCGACCTGCCAATGGATCATCCATCTGGCGTGCATCCTCAACCGGTGTTGGGGCAAACGACGAGGCCGCACCGATATATCCGCCGGCAGTATAGATGTTCTGGGCTGTCATCCTGGCGCTGCCGCCGACCACAAGTGACCTGCTGTCGCCTGAGTTGGAGACAACGTTACAGGATTTCGCAGTCAGTCTCGCCTTGTTGTTGAGCCTGATAGTCTGCGCGCTTTTCTTGTCGAGCCCCAGAACACAGACACTCCCGGTTCCATATATCTTGGCGATTGCATTCGCCACCACCGGTGTAACTTGATCGGAGAAAAAGTGGGCAAATACCGGCTGCCACACTTCTGAAACCTGAACAGCGACCTGCGTCTCCAGGTCTGTCTTGACCTTTATCTGCAATTTGCCCGCAACATCCGAGTTTTGCAGCACGAACGCCTTGGCTACCGAAACCACCTGTGAATGTGTGACGTTGGATATAGCCAGTTGCTTTGCCGAAGCAAGCGCGGCACTGTCCGCCAGTCCCTGAAGCTCGGAGTGTTTCTTGACCATCATGCCGACATCTATGGTGCCGCCTGCAACCATCAGAAGTGCCGTTGAGCCGACAGCAAGCGGCACGGCGATACTCCCGCGCTCGTCAGACCTCAATTTGCTCAACAGATTCATATACAACCCCGTCTGGTCGCAACCATTTGAATCTGCGAAGACACGCTCCAAAGGTGCGTAACTGGCATGAACAATTCAAATCGCCGCCTTCACACAACGCACCGTTGAGTGACGACGCAGTTATGCAACAATGGGTATGCCTAGCTCGTTGACATTGAAAATACATACATAAGTTAGCTAAAATTTTAGGCAAATTTGAATCGCTTCCGTCCCGGCATTGCCATTCTGCCCCTGAAGGCCCCTCCGGAAGCTGCCAAAACAGAGCAGGCAAGTTGCGGCGGGACTATCTGGTATTTCGCTCGCCAGGTATGAAGTCCCGCAGTCTCCGTGACTTTGCCCTCAAATCACCCGGTATCGCTGGACAACTGAAGCATAGGCCCGCCGTCGCGATGAGTTAACCGTCGCTTCACCATATGTTGAGTCTCAGGGAAAGAGCTGAGCTGGTTGAGGTATATTAAGTGATCACAAGATCGGCTTCAGATCGGGCACGCCAGCCGAATACAGTTTTAGGGGCAACACAAAATGGATTTTCCGCAACGCGTTCTGATCGTGGATGACGATCCTATTCAACGGGCCGTATTGCAACAGATTTTCGCAACCAATGGTTCAGAACCTGTTCGGGTCGCTGCCAATGGCTTCGACGCCATGTCGATCATAGAAAATTCAGCGGACCCATTTGATCTCATTGTCCTCGATCTGGTGATGCCCGAATATGATGGCATCAGGTTGATGTCCTACCTCGAGAGCCAAAACGTAAAGACGCGTCTCCTGCTCATTTCAGGCTTGCCCCAGGAAGTCGTCCGGATGTCAAATACTCTCGCCGAGGCAAGCGGCCTGACATCTATCGGCAGTTTGCAAAAGCCGCTCCAACACAAGGATCTGCTTGCAATCGTCCGTGACCAGAGATGGCCGCGCAGGAAAGCTCGAAAGCCAGAAGCCGATCTCACCTTACAACCCGGACACGCATAACCTCCAGGTTTCCGCCACAGTTGGTTTGCGCAGGCAGACATTGCTGCCGGCAGCGAAACGCCCTTGCCGCCATCCCTGCCCCATGCTCAACTTGTGCCCATGAAAACCCTTCTGCTCATGCGCCACGCCAAGTCGGACTGGGACCATCCCGACCTGGACGATCACGACCGGCCCTTGAACCGGCGCGGGCTTCGCAACGCACCGCTGATGGGCAAGTTCATCCGTGATGCCAAGCTGATGCCGAATGCCTGCCTGACCTCGACTGCGGTTCGTGCACGCCACACCGCCTGGCTTGCGGCAGCGGCCATGGGCCGGGATTTTCCCATTACCGAAGTGCCGACATTGTATGACTTCGGCGACGGCGAAGCCATTGAGCGCGCCATTGCCATGCACGGAGGCAACCATTCGCGCCTGCTGGTTGTGGGACATAACCCTTGCGTTCAGGCTTTCGCCCTGCACGGCAGCACCAAGGCCGGCAATGCGGAGGCCAGAGCCGATCTTTCAGCCAAATATCCCACTGCCGCCATTACCCATATCGAGTATGACATGGCCAACTGGTCCGCCCTGCCGCGAACCAAAGGCAGCATCAGGGCCTTCTGGAAACCTCGCGACGTTAGTTGACAAACCAATCATATGTAAAATAAATATAACATTTTTATATATTTATGCGAATTACTTAAAGTGAAAATCTCCTTGAATTTGACTGCACGTGCTGAAAACACCATATGCCGGAAGGACAAGCAGTTCCGGGGGACAAACCACTGAGTTCATTTCTGACCGGCATCATGAATGAGGCCCGCAATGCCGCGGGCGGTATGAAGGACTTTGCCACCGGCATGGTCTCGCCAAGCCTGCGTATTGGCGTCACCGGCCTGTCGCGGGCCGGCAAGACCGTGTTCATCACCGCCCTCGTCCATGCGCTGCTGCATGGCGGCCGCCTGCCACTGTTTGCCAGCCTCACCCAGGGCCGCATAAACAGGGTCTACCTGGAACCGCAACCTGATGATGATGTGCCGAGGTTTGCCTATGAAGATCATGTCGAGGCCCTCACCGGCAAAGACCGGCGCTGGCCACGCAGCACCAACCGGCTGTCGCAACTCAGATTGACCATTGAATACGAAGCATCCGGTTTCATCGCCCGCAACCTGCAGAGCTCGAAGCTGCATATAGACATTATCGATTACCCGGGCGAATGGCTGCTCGATCTGCCATTGATGACACAGTCCTATGCACAATGGTCCGCAGCCACCCTGGAAGCCAGCTACAATGAACCGCGCCGGACCCTTGCGAAAAAATGGATGGCGCATCTGAAAACACTCGATGCCACCGCCCCTGCCGATGAAGCCGCGGCCCAGAAGGCGGCCAAACTGTTCACCGCCTACCTGGCCTCGTGCCGGTCCGATGAAGTGTCATTGTCCACCTTGCCGCCCGGGCGTTTCTTGATGCCCGGCGATCTGGAGGATTCGCCCCTGTTGACATTTGCGCCGCTGCCGCTCGATCCAGCCACCGCAGCACAGGACGGTTCCATGCATGCCTTGATGGAACGCCGCTACGATGCCTATGTCAGCCGCATTGTGGAGCCGTTCTTCTATAATCACTTCGCCCGTCTCGACCGCCAGATAGTCCTGGTCGACACGTTGAGCGCTCTCAACGCGGGCCCGGCGGCGGTAACCGATCTCAGGACAGCACTGACCGACGTCTTGTCCTGCTTCAGGCAGGGCGCAAACTCCTGGGCCTCAGCGGTGTTTGGCAGACGCGCAGACCGTATCCTGTTTGCGGCAACCAAGTCTGATCTCCTGCACCATTCCAGCCATGACAGGCTGGAAAACGTGCTTGGCCTGATAGTGTCAGATGCAGTGAAGCGGGCGGAATTTGCAGGCGCCCAGATCGACGTGGCCGCGATCGCAGCCATTCGCGCCACCCGGGAAGCAAGCGTCAGGCAGGACGGCGAGACACTGGACTGTATCGCCGGCACGCCGATTGCCGGGGAAGAAGTGGCCGGCGAAGAGTTTGACGGCACATCGGAGGCGGCGATTTTCCCAGGCGACCTCCCGGACGATCCGGCGGCTGCGCTGGACGGGTCATTGGAGGGCGAACTGAAATTCGTGCGCTTCCGCCCGCCCCTGATCGAGGCATCGGCCAAGTCTGGCACCGCAGCGGCGTTTCCGCACATTCGCCTGGACCGAACGCTGGAATTCCTCGTGGGAGACCGCCTGATATGACCGACGACCCGCGCAAACCGAAGGCGTTTCGCCTTGAACCGGACACACCGGCCCGGCAGCCTGAAACCGGTGCGACTGGAAAAGCCGACCCTCAAAAAGCCAGGGCCAGCAAGCCCCGGGCCTCGAAAACCAAGCCGAAGGGCAGACAGCCGCGGGCGCTGGCAGCCCCGGAAATCCGCTTTGAGGAACCGTCGGATGACACCCTGCTCCCGGCAGTTGCCCGCGACCACACGATCGCGAAGCGGTTCCGCTGGGGTGCTGTCCTGCTGTCCGGCGCCCTCGGGCTGGCAGGCCTGTGGGCGGGTCTCGCAGCAACCCAGTTGATCGAGGACCTGTTTGCCCGTTCACCGACCCTCGGCTGGGTCGGGTCGGGACTTCTGGCACTGATGCTGGTTGCAGCATTTGCCATTATCGTGCGCGAACTGTTCGGCTTGTGGCGGTTGAAGCGGCTGGGTACCACCCAGGCCGATGCGACGCGGGCCATTTCGGCTGATGATGCAAAGGCCGCTCAAGCCACGCTCACCGACCTGCACGCCATCTATGACGCCAGGCCCGACATGCGCTGGGGCCTTGCCCAACTGAAGGAACATTCGCAAGCGATCATGGATCCGGCTGACCGAGTAAAGCTGGCCGAGCGCGATCTTATGAAGCCGCTGGATGAAGAGGCAAACCGCATCATTGCCCGTGCCGCGCGCCGTGTCAGCGTGGTAACCGCCTTCGCGCCTGCCGCCCTTGATATCGCGCTGGTCGGTGCGCAGAACCTGCGCATGATGCGGGAACTGGCAACACTTTATGGCGGACGACCGGGAACGCTGGGGACGATGCGGCTGGCGAAAATGGTGGCTGGCCACCTGGCCGTAACCGGAGGCCTTGCCCTTTCGGACGGTGTTATCAGCGCCGTCATCGGCAAGGGGTTGCTGGGCCGTTTGTCGGCGCGCTTCGGCGAAGGCGCGGTCAACGGCATTCTCACCGCCCGTATCGGCCTGGCTGCCATGGAGCTGTGCCGGCCCTTGCCGTTCCTGACCCAACCCAGGCCCGGCCTGTCCGACTTCATGCGTGAGGTGGTCCGCTTCGGCGGAGATGCTGAGCAAGGAAACCAAGACAAATCAGACAAGCCGAACTAAGCTTGGCTGCAGGCAGAGGAGATCAATCCATGACCACACTAGCTATCGTCGGCATCCTGGGTGCCATCATTTTCTATGGCATCAACATCTACAACGCGCTGATCAAGGCGACGCAGATGGTCAAGGAAGCCTGGAGCGGCATTGATGTGCAGCTCAAGCGCCGCAGTGACCTGATCCCCAACATCGTTGAAAGCATCAAGGGCTATGCCGGCCACGAGAAGGACACGCTGCGCGAAGTGACCGAAATGCGTACCCGCGTCCAGGCGGTCCCGGAAGGCGACATTGCCGGCCGGGCAGTCGCAGAAGGCCTGTTGGGCCAGGCGCTTGGCAAGCTGATGGCAGTAGCCGAGGCCTATCCGGATCTCAAGGCGAATGAAAATTTCCTGCAATTGCAGCAGACCCTCGACAAGATCGAAGGTGAGGTGCAGATGTCACGGCGCTACTACAATGGCGCTGCCCGCGATCTGAACGTGAAGGTCGAAAGCTTCCCGTCCAATTTTGTCGCCAACTATTTCAAGTTCCAGACGGCAGAATTCTTCGAGATCGAGGACGCCGGTGACCGCAGTGTTCCGGAAGTGAAATTCTAGCCAGCGTCCGCGGGATGCGAGGAGTTACCGGCATGATGCAGTGCCTGTTCCGCACTTTATGTGCCCTGATTGCCCTGCTCTGGATGGCCGGCTACGCCCATTCGGCGGAAGAAATCCTCAACTTCAACTCGAAGATCGAGGTTTCCCAGACCGGCAAGTTGCGTGTTGTGGAAACCATCCGTGTGCGCGGAGAGAACTCCCAGATCAGGAGAGGTATCTTTCGTGACTTCCCGTTGATGATTGAAGACGCAGGCGGACGCGAGCGCGAGGTCGGTTTCGAAATCCTCTCGGTGACGCGTGACGGCAAACCCGATGAGTTCCGCATTGACAGGGCAAACCGCGCAGCCCGCGTCTACATCGGCAGCAAGAACGTATTCATCGGCGCTGGTGAATTCACCTACAAGATCACCTATGAGACCGACCGGCAGATACGCTTCTTCTCCGGTCATGACGAGCTGTACTGGAATGTCACCGGTAATTTCTGGAACTTTCCGATCCGCCAGGCGCGCGCTGAAATCGTTTTGCCGCAGGGTGTCCGCGCAACCGACACTGCGTTTTTCACCGGCCGCTACGGCGCAACCGGCAGGGATGGACGGTCGCGCACCAGCAATGGCGGCAATATTGTCGAGTTTCTCACAACCGCGCCACTGCCTCCGCGTGAAGGTCTCACCGTTGTAGTCAAGATGCCGAAAGGCAGTGTCGCGGCACCTAGCCAGAGCCAGCAGCTGGATTGGTTCTGGCGCGACAATGCAGCCTTCATCATCGGCTTCGTCGGTTTCATGGTGATCGGGTACTACTATTTCTGGGCCTGGCAGAGGGTCGGTCGCGATCCGCCCGCCGGCACAATGGTGCCGCGCTGGGATGCGCCTGACGGTATATCACCTGCACAGGTGCACTATATCGAAAACAAGGGCCTGTCCGGCCATGACGCGTTTTCGTCTGCCCTGCTCAACCTGGCCGTAAAGGGACTGGTCGAACTGGAAGACCTGGACGGGGATGTCACGATCAGGCCGACAGGTGCCACGCCACCGGACCTTCTGCCGGTGGGAGAGGCAGCGATCCTGCATAAAATCACCGCTGCCGGTGAAGAATTCCGCATAGCCAAGTCAAACACCTCCGCGGTCAGGTCGGTCACCAAAAAGTTCCGGTCGGCTCTCAACACCGAACACCGCAACAAGTTCTTTGACCAGAACCTGGGTTATGTATTCACCGGCATAGGCATTTCACTGCTGGCATTGAGCGCAACGATAATAGCGACAGGTAGTGGTTCAAATTTTGTAATTCCATTGATCATTCTGATCATCGCCGCAACGGTCATAACCATCGTCACTTTCAGCGTCGGCCTGAAGCTTTCACGCTCCAGCGGGCTGGCCGGCAAGATCGGCTCCGTCATGCGGTGGTTCGTGCTTGGTTTCTTTGCCATGAACCTGCTGCCGATGCTCGGCGCCTTTGCAATCGAAATGAGCGTCAAGCCGGTGATACTGGCCATCATCGCCGGCGTCTTCATGATCAACATCCTGTTTTTCTTTCTGCTTGGTGCCCCGACACCGCTCGGGCGTCACCTGATGGATGGCATTGAGGGCCTGAAAACCTACATCAACCTGGCGGAGAAAGACCGCATGAACCTGGCCGGTGCACCGGCAATGTCGCCGCAGCATTTCGAGACCATGCTGCCATATGCCGTCGCCCTGGGACTGGAAAAACCCTGGTCGAATGCATTTCAGGCGTGGCTTGCATCTGCCGCCGGGGCTGCCGCTGCGGCCAGCTATTCGCCCAACTGGTATCACGGCGGCAATTTTTCGTCCGGCAGCATCGGCAACACCATGTCCGGCCTGCCGGCGTCCATCGGCAAGTCGATGACCAACGCGATGCCCGCCCCCAAATCGTCGTCTTCCGGGTTTTCCGGCGGCGGCGGCTTTTCGGGTGGCGGCGGCGGCGGCGGTGGTGGCGGCGGCTGGTAAACCACCGGGCGATTACCTAAATTCACAATATGAATTTTCGTTCCCAGCCCCTGAACTCCGAAGCCCAGAGTGCGCATCAGTGGTACAATACCGTGCACACCTGGCTGATGGTCGCCGGTTCCGCGCTGCTCATGGGCCTGATCGCCTACAGCGCGTTTGGCGCAACCGGCGTCGCGTGGGCCACGATACTGACCGCCTTCGGGCTTTGGCAGGCGGTGCGCGTATCGCCGAGAATGGTCCTGAAACTCTATAAGGCGCGTGCCCTGACGTCCGAGGAAGTGCCCCAGTTGCACCAGCTGATGCGCGAACTCACCAAGCGGGCGGACCTGCCTGCGGTGCCGCAGCTTTATTATGTGCCATCACAGATGATGAACGCATTTGCTGTTGGCCAGTTGAACGATTCCGCGATTGCCGTCACCGACGGCCTGATCCGCAACCTGACACTCAGGCAACTGGCCGGAGTTCTGGCGCATGAGATCAGCCATATCCGCAATGAGGACCTGACCGTAATGGCATTGGGTGATGTCCTGTCACGGCTCACCGGAACCCTGGCTACCGTTGGCCTGCTGTTCGGCATTCCGGTGGCTTTCATGACCAATGGCGGCGTGGTTCCGTGGGTGACAATCGCCGTCCTGGTCGCGGCTCCGACGGTGGGTGGACTGTTGCAACTGGCCCTGTCGCGCACTCGCGAGTACGACGCCGACCTCGATGCAGCCGGACTGACCGGAGATCCCGAAGGCCTGGCGACCGCATTGCAGACACTGGAACAGAAACAGGGTGGAATGTGGGAAAGGCTGGTGCTGCCCGGCTCCCGCTCACCACAGCCTTCACTGCTGCGCAGTCATCCCAAAACACCGGATCGGGTGAGGCGGTTATTGTCGCTGCGCACCGGCACCCCGCCTGTCATTGTCCGGCCCGATGAACCACTGCGCCCAGGGCCGTCCATCGTCCCTCCTGTACGCCGGCCACGCATCAATGTCGGCCGCATGGGGCTGTGGTACTGAGTTGTCACCGCCGTCTTTGATACGCACGCGGCGACATGCCGGTCCATCTGGAAAATGCGCGGCTGAAATGAGCTGCGTCGCCATAACCGAGTTGAAAAGCAACGTCAGTCACACTCACCTTCTCACCTGTCAGCAAGAGCGACGCCTTGTCTCTCAGCTGCTCAGCCAGCAGACGGGAAAACGTCGTACCGTGATCACCAATCTTTCGTTGAAGGGTGCGGCGCGTCATCCCCATTTTCGAGGCAACCCAGTCAATTTTGGGATAGCCGTCCAGCATGGCAACTGACACCAGTGCGGTTATCGCCTCTAGCTCATCGTGTTCAGGTGGAACCTTTTCCCCTGGCTGTTCAACCCGCCTGGACGCAACCATACCCGGCCTGCAGCTTGCATTGCCGGCCTGGAGCAAGGCGGCATCAAATTCGATCGACGACACCTGACATCCTGCGAGGACAGGTGCAGCGAAGATGGTTTCAAGCGCGCCTGCCTGGTTGCTGCCGGTTCCCGTCACCCGGATCAGATCAGGCGTCCAGCCTCGGCCTGCAAAACACCGCACGACATCGATGAGATAACTGACCCCCAGCAACTCGTTCTGAAAGCGCCCCTCATAACCGCGGTCATGGAACTCGATGGACCAGCGCGCCACCCCTTGTTCCTGGAAAAGCGCCAGGGTGGTGCCGGTTTGCAGGTACAGGTTCAGGCCGCGGTTGGACCTGTCGATTGCATCCAGCAGGGTGTAACCCCGGCTGACCCAGCGGCCAAAGGCACTGAGATTTTCGATTCTCACCAGGCGTCCCAGCCGGGCCCCCAGGAATGGGTCGGCGATTTCCCTGCCCGCACTGCGCAGCAACCGAAACTGTTCCTGCAGCGGCACAGCGAGATCCGGTGTCTCCAGAATGCCAACCGGCATGTCGACCCGCTCGAATACCCGATTGATGTTGCCGCCGCGCTGCTCCACGAAGTCCGCTATCGGACCCAGAGCGCTGGCACGGGTAAAGCCTCGTCGATTGTTCAACACGCTGTTCTTTCTGTGCTGCCGGCAAGTTTGTCACCAAATGGCAAGTTCCGAAAGGCATATCAGGCTCAATTGACCCGCAAGACTGCTACAGGGAGGAACGCCATGACAAAAATCTGTTTCGATGACGGCAACATTCGCTGGTATCAGCTTGAAGGGGTTGATCATGCCTCCTACCACGTCTGCAGTGTGGACGTGGAAAACAGCATCGTCGATGTCCTGTTCAAGTTCGACGCCAATCAAAGGGTCATTCTTCACCGCCATCACGCTGACTACCGCACCTTTGTCGTGCAGGGCGAGCTTCGCCTCTACCGGGCAAATGGCGACCTGATAGAAATTCGTCCTGTCGGCAGTTACGTGGAAGGCCACGCAGGCGGAGAGCCGCACACGGAAGGCGGCGGCGACCAGGACGCGATTGTCTTTTTCAGCAACCGTGGCACCGACGGCATGATCTATGAATTGCTCGACGACGACATGAACACTGTCGCCACCCTGGGACTGCACGACTTCAAGGCATTGCTGGAAGCTCAGGAGCCCGCGGTGCAACCGAGCAGAGCCTGACCGGGAGCACAGGTCCGGCTTTCATCTGCCTGAAACATGGCACGCCGATATCGAATTGCGGTTGCCCGCACGCCTGCTTACCCGCATAGTCAAGTCTCCCTCCCCCGGCGTTTTCGCCATTACCCCCGGAGACACGACCATGAAACTCGCACACGCTCTGTTGCAGGCGCTGAAAGACTATGGCGCCGGTGAAATTTTCGGCATTCCCGGAGACTTCGCGCTGCCGCTCTTTCGCCAGATAGAACGTATCAATACACTGCCGCTTTTCACACTGTCTCATGAACCCGCCGTTGGCTTCGCCGCAGATGCGGCAGGCCGGTATCGAGGCACCCTCGGCGTGGCTTGCGTCACCTATGGCGCCGGTGCCTTGAACATGATCAATCCTGTTGCGACGGCCTATGCCGAAAAATCACCCCTTGTCGTGATTTCAGGTGCGCCGGGCGCAGCGGAGCGCACCATGGGGCTCGGCCTGCATCACCAGGTCAAGCACTTCGACAGCCAGATGCTGATTATGCGTGAAGTGACATGCGCCCAGTGCGTACTGGATGATCCGGCCACGGCGCCGGCAGAGATTGCCCGCGTGCTGACTGCAGCGCGACATCTGTCGCGGCCGGTCTATATCGAGTTTCCACGCGACATGGTCGAAGCGGACGTGTCTGAAGTCCCATCCTTCAGACCACCGGCCAAAAACGTGGCAGCAGCAAAGGAAGCGGCACGACAGGCCCTGAAGATGCTCAAGGCAAAAAAACAGCCGGCCATGCTGCTGGGTGTCGAGATCCGTCGCTATGGTCTGGAAACCAAGGTGGCCAAACTCGCCAAAACACTTGGTATTCCGGTTCTTACCACCTTCATGGGGCGCGGCATCCTGGCTGAAGTGGGCGCTGAAACCGCCGGTACGTATCTGGGGCTGGCAGGCGACGTCGCAACCCGACGCCTCGTTGAACGCGCCGACGGCCTGCTGATGCTGGGCGTCATCCTGTGCGATACGAATTTCGGCGTTTCAAAACGCCAGATAGACATGCGCAGCAGTATTCATGCATTTGACGGCGCAGTGCATTTTGAACACCATTCCTATGCTGGCATCATACTTGAGGCATTTGTTGACGCATTGCTGGCCGGGGCCGAAAAACTGGGCAAGCCAAAACCCGTCACCGCATCCTATCCACGAGGATTGAAACCCTCCGGGCGAAAGCTGCTGCCGCAGGATGTGGCAACCGCCGTCAATGATTTTTTTGCAAACCATGGTGTCATGCCGATCGCATCCGACATGGGGGACTGCCTGTTCACGGCCATGGACATCGAACACACCGCCCTATTGGCACCCGGTTATTATGCCACCATGGGCACCGGCATTCCGTTCGGCCTCGGGCTGCAGGCGGCAAGCGGCAAGCGCCCGCTTGTACTGGTTGGTGACGGGGCATTCCAGATGACAGGCTGGGAGCTTGGAAACTGCAGGCGCCTCGGGCTGAACCCTGTCGTACTGCTGTTCAACAACACCGCCTGGGGCATGTTGAAGGCATTCCAGAAAGACACCGGATACAATGATCTGGATGACTGGAATTTCGCCGAACATGCTGAAACCATGGGCGGCAGGGGAATGCGGGTGTCGACGCCGGCAGAACTGACCGCGGCCCTTGAACAGGCTCACAGTGATGAGAGCAGCTTCCAACTCATCGAGATCATGTTGCCCGCCGATGTGTTCTCCCGGACGCTGACCCGCTTCACCGATGCCATATCCAGCAAGTCAGCTCTTGCAGCCGAGGCCGAAGCTTGACCCTGCGCCGCCAACACTGGGTCGCACTGGCCGTCATAACCGTCACCATGGCGGCAAGCCTGATCGCTCTGGGCCGCAATCTCATTTGCCAGTGCGGGTATGTGAAACTGTGGCATGGCGAGGTGATTTCGTCGGAAAACTCGCAACATATTCTCGACTGGTACTCTCCGTCCCACGTGCTGCACGGACTTGTATTCTACATGGCACTGCATTTTCTGCTGCCGCGGCTGAACATCGGCGGGCGGCTGGTGGTGGCCGCGGCAATAGAGGCTGCATGGGAGATCATCGAGAACACAAGCTGGATCATCGACAAATACCGCGAAGACACCATAGCGCTGGACTACTATGGCGACAGCGTTTTGAACTCAGGCTCCGACATGGCCATGATGATTGTGGGTTTCGTCATCGCCGCGCGCGCGCCGGTTTGGCTTTCGGTTTGCCTGTTCATTGCCGCGGAGCTGGTCGTCGGGTTCATCATCCGCGACGGCCTGCTGCTCAACATAATCATGCTGCTCTACCCGCTCGAGTGGATCAGGCAATGGCAGGCTGGATAGCCTTCGCCTCCCCCGGTTCAATAACAGGCGCGCAATGTGAAGAATTGCACATCCGGCTGTTGCGGTTTCGCCTAGGTTCATCTCAACAACAAGGTGATGAACAAAAACCAAGCGGCTTCCCTCCCCCCTGCAAACCGGGCACCGCAAAAACAATAAAAACCAACATCACCCCGTGAAGAAAACTGGGCTTTTGCCCATCAACGCCGGTACCAAAGGGCCTCCTCCCACCCGATGGTACCGGCGAAATCATTTCAGGCGTTGCAATCAGGTCATGCGTGACAGTATTTTCGTCGCCGATTTCCCATATCTCGCACGCCGCCTCAAACGCTTTGCGCCGGAGAAAGAACCATCATCATGTTCAGGTACCTGATTGCCGCTGCTTTTCTGATGTTTACCACCCACCTCGCGTTCGCCGGCATGCAGCAACGCCAGGGCTGGGTAGTGGTGCCGACCTCGCACGACTATGCAACATTGACAAAGCGAGTGAAGACGGCCGCGGCAAGGCAGAATCTCGGAGTTGTATCTCAGGCCTCAGCCACCATCGGCGCCAAGAAAGTGCTGAACAGGACCATTCCCGGCAACACCGTTATCGGACTGTACCATCCGCGCTTTGCGGTGCCCATGCTGGAAGCGTCGGTCGCTGCCGGCATTGAGGCGCCAATCCGTGTCTACGTCACGGAAAACGCCGATAAGACAGCAACCTTGAGCTACAAGACACCGTCGCACGTGTTTTCTCCCTATATGGGCGAAGGTGGAGAGAAGTTGAAAACACTGGCCGCCGAACTCGATGCAGTGTTTGAGGCGCTGGCGACGGAAGTTGCGGCAAACTAATACGGTCCGGCGCAATCTAACCCGGACACGCATCGGCTGGCGCGGTGCCTGTGCCCGCTGGCTGAAGACGCGGTTTGACCGGGTGGCAGCACAATCCGACGGGTGACGCGAGCACCGAAATCCGCTAGACAGGACACCATGTTCACGACCTTTTTCCACGAGCTCAAAGCCGCCGGTGTTCCCGCCACGCTGAAAGAGTACCTCACCTTGATGGAGGCTCTGGAAGCCAATATTGCCGGTTACCAGGTCGAGGACTTTTATTACCTGTCGCGCGCCACGCTGGTAAAGGACGAGCGCAACCTCGACAAGTTCGACAAGGTTTTCGGCCATGTGTTCAAAGGTCTGGAAGGCCTGTCGCCGGAAGAACTGCTCGCCGATATTCCCGAGGAGTGGCTGCACAAGGTCAACGAGAAATTTCTCACCGAAGAAGAAAAAGCCCAGATCGAGGCCCTTGGCGGCTGGGACAAGATCATGGAAGAGCTGAAAAAGCGGCTCGAGGAACAAAAAGGGCGCCATCAGGGCGGCAGCAAGTGGATCGGCACCGGCGGAACATCGCCGTTTGGTGCGTATGGCTACAACCCTGCCGGTATCCGTATTGGCCAGGACAAGAATCGCAACAACCGCGCCATCAAGGTGTGGGACAAGCGCGAATTCAAGGATCTGGATGATTCGCTGGAACTGGGCACCCGCAACATCAAGGTTGCGCTGAGACGCCTGCGCAAGTTCGCCCGTGAAGGCGCGCCGGAAGAACTCGATCTTGACGACACTATCCGCTCCACCGCCAACAGGGGCTATCTCGACCTGAAGCTGGTCGCTGAAAAGCGTAACACGGTCAAAGTGCTGATCTTCTTTGATGTCGGCGGTTCAATGGACCCCTATATCCGCATGTGTGAAGAACTGTTCTCCGCCGCGCGCGCAGAGTTCAAGCACATGGAGTATTTCTATTTCCACAATTGCGTTTACGAAAAGCTCTGGAAGGAAAACCGGCGCCGGCATACCGCAGTGGAAAACACCTGGGACGTGCTGCACACCTACGGCTCCGACTACAAGGTGATCTTTGTCGGAGATGCCTCGATGAGCCCGTTTGAGCTTACTCATCCGGGCGGTTCTGTTGAGCATTTCAACGAAGAGCCCGGCGCACTGTGGCTCAAGCGCATCACGGATATTTACTCACACTGTATCTGGCTGAACCCGTCCAACCCCAAATACTGGGGGTACACACCATCCATCGATTACATCAGGACGCTGCTTGAAGGCCGTATGTTTCCATTGACCCTGGAAGGCATAGACGATGCGATACGGGAACTGGTGCGCTGAACCAGGCTAAACGGCTTTTGCCGACAGTGTCCTGCAGATCACATAGATTCCGTCGATCAGGTACCAGAGACCCAGTATCGCGAACACGCCGAACCACCAGCCCCACATGGGCGCCGCGCCTGCGTCAGCCTTCATCACGCTTGAAATACCAAGGATTACGGTCACCACCAGCGACAAAGCGCAAACAACATTAACCAGCAACATCGCTGCGCCGAGCGTGTTGTGACCAAGATAAAATCTGTGCGCGCCTGCCCCGCCGAGAAACATCCACATCAGGATCAGGACGATTACTGACTTGCCTTCACCATAAGGCTGCAGGAAACCGAGATCGATATCAAAATCATCGTTATGTTCGCCACTGAACAAGCCGCGTTTCATGTCAGGCTCGTCATCTTCTGCAACAGTGACAGGCGCAGCGGCCGCAAATGCAGGCTGAACCGCCGGTGGTTGTTGGCCACCGCGTTTGCCGAATGCCATGATTACCCCTCCCTGCTCCTACAAGAAATACAGCATCAAGGATGGCAACATTTCGTTACGGAAACCTTACGGCATCAGGACACGGATCATCTCTCTGTACCCGCGCTCCCTGGCCAGCTCCAGCGGTGACTTGCCGTTTCGATCCGTAATGGACCGGTCAGCCCCCGCCTCGACCAGCAGCTTGGCGGTTTTGACATGGCGCGGGCCTCCATCACCCAGCACCACAGCTTCGATCAGCGCCGTCCAGCCCAGATTGTTGACATGATCAAGCGGTGCGCCCGCCCCAATCAACACCTGCACGCTTTCCCAGTTGCCCAGATGCGCCGCCGCGATCAGGGCCGTTCCGTCATAAATACTGGTGATGTTTTTCGCATTCCCGCCTGCCCTTATCGCTGTCCGCACCATGTCCGCATCATTCGCCACGGCGGCAATAGTGATGATGTCATATTTGTCGTTTTCCAGCAGGTTGGGATCAGCACCGGCTTTTGCAAGCGCCGTGACCACCTCATCATGGGACGCAAAGGCTGCAACATGCATTGCCGTGCGCCCGCGTCCGTCTGTCTGCTTCAAATCCGCCTGCGCACTCACGAGCCGGTTGATCTCGGCCATATCGCCTTTATGGGCAGCTGCCAAAAGGCCGCGGTAGCTGGCAAGTTCTGTTGCAGATGGCGGCACCTGCCCTTGCGCCTGGCTTGCCCAGCACAAGGCGACCAGCATCAAAACCGGTATTTGTTGCGTAATTTTCATTTTTCCTAACCTGCCTGGCCCTTGCTGCACTTGCACTAACCCATTATGTCAGCATGCATGTTCTTTGAGAAACTCACATCTTTGTTGGATAGCGGCGCACCGCGCGCCACCAAGCCCGACGTAAAAACCGCGGTTGCAGAACTTCTTGTCACCGCCTCGATGATTGACGGTCACACGGATGCTGAAGAAATTGCCGTACGTGACCGGTTGCTGAAGGACAAGTTCGACCTGGACGATGCCGGCCTTGCACAGCTTAACAGTGATGCACAAAAGGCGAGTGAAAATGCGGTTGACTACTATCGCTTCACCAGCACCATCAAGGAAGCCTATGACCGTGAGCAGCGTGAAACGGTCGTGGAAATGCTGTGCGAGATTATTCTGGCCGACGGCAGGATTGACGAAGATGAAATGAACATGGGCTGGCGCATTGCCGGGCTTTTGGGCTTTGACAATCGTGAATGGGTGATGATCCGCAAGCGGGTTGAAGACAGGGTCGGTTGAACAAAAAGCCAGACCAGAATCACGCTTCAGCCAACATGAACCCTCACTGAACTACTCTGTCAGTTCATATTCAAGGGCGAATTCCTAACGTTACCGCCAACCTGAAATCTGCTCAGGATCACCGGTAACAACAAACAAGGAATGCCCCGATGAAAGCCCTCAACATAGCTCTGGCAGCCGCCGTCCTGGCACTGTCTGTCCCGACGGTCATGACAAACACCGCATCGGCCTATCAGTGTCGCACCAACTATACCAAGGTAAAGGTTCACAAGCCGACCAGGATGGCCGCCCGGATACAGGCGCGCAAATCCTGGTCCTACAAGGTGAAAACCAACCAGGGTGTGGCATGGTCTGTGTGGAAGATCGCCAAGAACAAGAAAATCAGGTGCAAGAAATCCGGACAGCGGTTTATCTGCAAAGCCAGGGCCAAGGCCTGCCTGTACGTCGTGCAATAGGCGACATCCACCAGTGCCCACCGGATCACATAGTTTCGGTGGGCAACACTACCAATACAACCCAGGCAGCTGCGCATCGGCTTGGATCTGGCTGCATTCAGAACGCCGGGCCGGATTGGAATCACAACACTACAAGTCAATATGAACGTATACTGAACAATTCAATCAGAACATGTTCACGGACGGATTCCTAACCTTGCCGTCACTCGAACTTTGTTCGTGATAACGGTAACCAAGACAAGGGAATGCCCCGATGAAATACCTGAGTATCGTATTGGCAGGCGCCGTTCTGGCTCTGTCAGTCCCCACAGTGATGACCACCAGCGCGTTGGCTTATCAGTGCAGCAACGAAACGTCCCAGGCCAGAGGCAGGGCAAACAAAAAATGGATGTCACGTGCCAAGGCCCGCAAGGCATGGTCCGTCAGAGTAAAGGGAGAAAAGGGCCTGGCATGGTCCGTCTGGAAGATTGCCAAGCAGCGGTCACTGACGTGCAAGAAGATCGCTTCGCGCTGGACCTGCCTGGCCAAAGCCAAGCCGTGCAAGTACGTTGTGCCCTGAGAACAAATCACCCCGGCCCGCCGGATCATCATGATCCGGCGGGAGATGCTATCGACAAGCAGATGGCAGTTACGGCACTGTCACCGACATGACAGTTACCGCCGACAAACCGCTCTGGCATCGCCGCCCGCCCCCTCACGAACCGGACTTCTTCCGCTGGACCAGCGCTGCTGATAACGACGAAGACCGGGCATGGCGCATAGCCATGACCATGCTCAACGAGTTTGAGGCATTCTACTTTTCCATGCGCACCATTCCGCAACAGGCCAAAGCTGCGTTTGAGGATGCCAACTGGGCCGAAGCGCTTTACCTGTCGCACAAACGCCTCGGCTCATATTCGCGCACAGTCCAGCAGGTCGCTGTGCGCCTGGGCGCGGCCCTGCCCGACCTGACTGATCAAAGTGAGTTGTGGGCCGGCGTCGTTCAGCTGTTCGAGGCCCAGGTGGAGGGCCGCTACGAACGCGATCTCGCAATTGCCTTTTTGAACTCGGTACACCGGCTCATCTACTCAGACACCCGCTGGAAGTGGGTCGATTACAATTACCGCACACCGGCGCGCACCACCAACTGGCTCACTCGCGCCAGCCACATTGTGCACCGCTTCGACGGCGCCGACACGGTAGCCCCCGGAACGGTTGCTGACATCGTCTCGATTCCGGCACTGACGGCAAAATTCAGATCCCTGGACGCAGACTGCGCCGCATGTGCCAGCCACATCAACAAGGTGTTCGGGTTTTCCGACGGCGGCATGGGGTATCAGGGCATTGCCATCCTCAATGCGGGTTTTTACCGAAACCGTGGCGCGTATGTAGTAGGCCAAATTGTGACACACGACGGCACCGGCCATCCGCTGCTGATCTCACTGGAACACGGGCAGGACGGTGTCTTTATCGACGCGGTTATCACCAGCGAAGCGGACGCCCATAACCTGTTTTCCTCCACCCTGGCGAATTTCCATGTCACCAATACCCGCTATCACGAGCTGTGTGCCTTTCTCAGCCGCCTGATGCCCGGCCGCCCGCTTGGCCTGCACTATTCCACCATCGGCTACAATCATATCGGCAAGGTGGCGGTGATGGATGAGCTGTCGCGCGAGTTGTCCGTTGACCCCCACCGCCTGGCCACGGCGCCCGGGTTCAAAGGTTCGGTCGCCATGGGCTTTTCCGCCGAGCAGTCGCGTTATGTGCTCAAGGTTATCCGCGACAAGCCGGCCGAGCACTACAAATGGGACATCTGGCCCGGCACTGCAGCAGTGTTGAAAAAGTATCGCCGCGTGCATGAAATCAACCGCACCGGTTCAATGCTGGACAATATAATCTACCAGCGTGTAGCCATGGACCGAAGCTGGTTCGATGAAGCATTGCTGGAAGAACTGACTGACATCGCCGCCAGCTCAATCCGGATTGAGGACGACCGTGTCGCCTTCAGCCACCTGATTGTGCAGCCCAAACTGGTTCCCATTCCCCTCTATCTGGAAACGGCAACCAGGGAACAGGCCGAAGACGCCATCATAGAGCTGGGTGATTGCATCAAGAACAATGCAGCCGCCAACATTTTCAACCGCGATCTCGATGCGCGCAATTACGGCGTCAATCAGTATGGCCGGGTGTACCTGTTCGACTATGACGCGGTCGAACCCCTGGTCGACATAAAGGTGCGCACCAATACAGACCGTGAAGAAGGGGAAGAAGATATCCCGTCCTGGTTCTTCGAGGACGGCATCATATTCCTGCCTGAGGAAATGCTGCCCGGACTGCGTATTGAAGACCGCAACCTGCGCCGGGTGTTCACCGACCGCCACGGTGATCTTTTGACCACCGGTTACTGGACCGGCATGCAAACCGCCTTGAAGCGTGACTGGGTTCCCAAGCTCAAGGTGTATCCGCTTGCCTGCAGGATTGGCTAAGTCAGCCGTGTCTGCGACGCTCACCAACCCCCCTCTCACGCCTGCCTGTGGCAGATTGATGGGTTGTGCACCTCGCTCACAATCGTCTGAAACATGACTGATGTTTAATGTTGTTGCGCGCCGGGTTTCTTTATCCGGCCACGTCTTCCAGATATCCAATAAGCAGAATTACCAACCCTGGAGACACAAGACATGAAAACCACATCGAAGATTGCAATAGCAGCAGCAGCATTGATTGCTGTCAGTGCACTTGGCGCTACAGCGTACGCCCATCGCCAAGGCGGTGGTTATGGCGGCGGCCATCACGGTGGCGGACACCACGGCGGTTATGGCGGCGGATACCATGGTGGTGGTCATGGCGGCGGGTATGGCCGCGGCCATCGTCGCGGCTGGAAAGGCCACGGCAAGCGCCATCGCGCCCGGCAGATGATGGAGCGCTACGATGCCAACAATGACAGGAAGGTGACCCAGGAGGAGATCAACACCAACCGGGAAGCCTGGCACAAGGAATTTGATGTCAACAATGACGGCAAGCTGAGCCTTGATGAGTTCAAGCAGCTTTTCCTGAAGGCCCGCGCCCAGCGCATTGTACGCCAGTTCCAGCGCTTTGACCGCGACGGCGATGCCGGTGTCACGCCGGCTGAATACCTGCGCCCGATGGAAAACATGGTCGAAATGCGCGACCGCAATGGCGACGGTGCCCTCAGCCGCGAAGACATGCGCCGCCGTCACAAATCCCGGGACCGCATGATGCGCCGTGACGGCGGGCGTGAAGACGCTGAAGAAACCGAAACGGCACCGGAAGGCGAAAGCAGCAACTAGCCACTCCTTGCGACTGCCAAAAGGCAGGTAAATCGAATGCATTGTTGCAGGTAAACCTGCCTCTTGCAGTATCCCCGGTCGGATCGTTCTCCCCTTCTCTTTCCGGCCGGGGCACCAAAAACACCAGGTACAGCCGGAACAAGTCAGCCCGCGGTCACCTGGATGCTCTAAACCAGTCGAACGCGTGAAATGAAAGGCATGTCAGTAGTCATGCCCTGGTTGCGCAAATAACAATACAACAACCGGTGCAGTTGGTTTAGCTTCCGCGCCATCATGAACCGGCACACGGAAATCAATCTTGGCGACGCCACTGGCTGGAGGACACCGGTCAACCTGCTCATCCTCATGGTGGCGGCAAATGCAATCGCGTTTTCGACATGGTCGGCACTGCTGAACAATTTTGCCATTGAAGGGGCCGCTTTCACCGGCAAGGAAATCGGCATCCTTCAGTCGATCCGCGAAATCCCCGGGTTTTTGGCTTTCACGGCTGTGTTCATGTACTTTGTCTGGCGCGAACAGACATTCGCTGTGATCTCTCTTGCCTTATGCGGGCTTGGCACCGCCATCACCGGGTTCTTCCCGACTGCGCTTGGATTTTACATCACCACCTTCATCATGTCGGTGGGTTTTCATTACTTTGAAACCGTACAGCAGTCCCTGTCGCTGCAATGGTTGCCAAAAAACGAGGCGCCGCGCCAGCTTGGCCGCATTATCGCAGCCGGGTCATTCGCCACCATCGCCGCCTACGCGCTGATCTTCCTGACATGGAAACTGTTGCATCTGGACTTTTCGTCGGTCTACCTGGCCGGCGGAGGCGCGACCGTGTTGCTTGCGTTTCTGGCCTGGTTCGGGTTTCCGAAGTTTCGCGAGGCCGTGCCACAGCGCAAACACCTGCTCATGCGCAAACGTTACTGGCTGTATTATGCCCTGACCTTCATGTCGGGCGCCCGCCGCCAGATTTTCATCGTGTTTGCCGGTTTCATGATGGTCGAGAAATTCGGCTTCTCTGTTGCCGCCATCACCGGCCTGTTCCTGGCAAATGCGGTCTTCAACATGTGGATCGCCCCGAAGATCGGCAATCTGATCATCAAACTGGGCGAACGCCGCATCCTGGTGCTGGAATATGTCGGCCTGATCGGCGTTTTCCTGGCTTATGCCTTTGTCGAAAACCCGTGGATTGCGGCAGCGCTGTACCTGGTGGACCACGCATTCTTTGCCATGGCCATTGCCCAGAAGACCTACTTCCAGAAAATTGCCGATCCTGCCGACATGGCGCCCACGGCAGGCGTGGCATTTACCATCAACCATATTGCAGCAGTGGTTATCCCGGTGCTTTTCGGCCTCATCTGGCTGACGCATCCCTCCTGGGTGTTCATTATCGGCGCAGCCATGGCCGGAGTTTCACTGGCTCTGTCGCTGCTCATTCCCAGGGATCCGCGCGAAGGTAATGAGACACTGCTTTCCGGTCCGGCATCGGCAGCCGCGGCACCTGCCGAATAGGCTTGCATACAAACACTGGAAATCCGCCGGCATTCCCAGCTAGTGTCTCGGTCAAAAGACCTGATGGGAGGCTGATCAATGACCACTGTCCACCGCGCCAATGACCCGCTGCTGCAACCTTACCAGCTGAAGCACCTGACCTTGCGCAACCGTTTCATGTCCACAGCGCACGAGCCCAACTATCATGACGACGGCCTGCCCAAGGACCGTTACATCCGCTATCACGAGGAAAAGGCCAAAGGCGGCATTGCACTGACCATGACGGCTGGCTCGGCTGTTGTTTCGCGCGACTCGTCGCCGGTGTTCGGCAACCTGCACGCCTACAAGGACGAAATCGTTCCCTGGTTGAAGCGCATGGCCGACGCCTGTCACGAACACGGCTCCGCCTGCATGATCCAGCTGACCCACCTGGGCCGGAGAACCGTGTGGAACGGCGCCGACTGGCTGCCCGTTGTATCGCCCAGTAATGTACGCGAACCGGCCCACCGGGCCTTTCCCAAAATCATGGAAGACTGGGACATGGACCGGATCGTGCGAGATTACGCCGATGCGGCCGAGCGGGTGAAAGAGGCCGGTCTCGATGGTTTCGAGCTGGAATGCTACGGTCATCTGCTGGACAGTTTCTGGTCGCCTGCCGTCAACAACCGCGATGACGAGCATGGCGGTTCACTGGACAACCGGCTGCGCTTTACCCATCGCGTGCTCGACGCCATCCGTGACCGGGTTGGGCCTGACTATATTGTCGGCCTGCGAATGGTGGCGGACGAGGACATGGAAAAGGGCCTCTCCCGCGAAGAGGGCCTGGAGATTTGCCGGCGCATGATCGCCACCGGCCAGGTTGATTTCCTCAACATCATCCGTGGTCACGTTGACCATGACGGCCCGTTGTCACGGGTCATTCCGGTCACCGGCACGCCGTCGGCGCCACACCTTGACTTTGCGGGCCAGGTCCGCACAGAAACCAAATTCCCGGTGTTCCATGCTGCCCGCATCAACGATGTCGCGACCGCACGGCACGCGGTTGCGGAAGGCAAGCTCGACATGGTCGGCATGACGCGGGCCCACATCGCCGATCCGCACATCGCCGCCAAGGTAGCCGATGGTCGCGAGGATGAGGTACGCCCCTGCGTCGGGGCAACCTATTGCCTGGACCGCATCTACGAAGGCCGCAGCACGACCTGTATCCACAATGCAGCAACCGGGCGCGAGGCAACCATGCCGCACGCAATTCCCCGAACCAAGGGCAAGAAGCGCCATGTCGTTGTGATCGGCGCGGGCCCGGCAGGACTGGAAGCGTCGCGGGTTTCAGCAGAACGTGGCCACAAGGTCACGCTGCTGGAGGCCGCGTCTGATGCAGGAGGCCAGTTAAGGCTGGCAACACAAATCAAGCGCCGTTCTGAACTCATCGGTATCGTTGACTGGCGCCTTGCCCAGTTGCAGCGGCTGGGCGTCGAGGTGCGCTACAACACCTATGCAGAGTCCGGTGACGTCATTGCGCTGGATCCCGATGTGGTCATCGTTGCAACCGGAGGATTGCCGCGCGAAGACGCGATTGCCGACGGTGGCGACCTGGCCACGTCAAGCTGGGATGTCATTTCAGGCGCAGCAAGTGTTGGTGAAGACGTGCTGGTGTATGACGACAACGGTGCCCATCCGGGCATGGCTGCAACCGAAATCATCATGGCGCAGGGTGCAAAACTGGAAGTCGTTACGCCAGAACGCATGTTTGCGCCGGATATCGGCGGCCTGAACCTGGTGCCGTATATCGAAAAACTGCAGGGACACGGCGCTGTCATCACAACCATGGTGCGGGTTCATTCCCTGAGACGCGAAGGCAACAAGATCGCAGCCGTGCTCACCAGCCCCTACAATGAAGCCCATGTTGGAGAACGTCTGGTCGACCAGGTGGTGGTCGAATACGCGACAGCACCGATGGACGAATTGTATTTCGCCCTCAAACCAGACTCCGGCAATGGCGGTGAAATGGATTATGAAGCACTGGTTGCCGGACAAGCCCAGCAGGTCGTGCGCAACGAGGCAGGACGTTTTCAGCTGTTTCGCATTGGCGATGCGGTAGCGGCGCGCAACATTCATGCCGGCATTTATGATGCCTTGCGCCTGTGCAAGGACCTTTAGTTTTCCGGTTGTCAGCCACAGGCGCACCTTCGCTTATCCACCGGCAACCGTGGATAAGTTGTGCAAAACCTCACCGGTTCTTGCGCTCATCGGACATTGGGCAAATACTCTCCTCATCAGCAGACGGGAAGGCAACTGACCAGACGCTGGCGGGGACCGGAAAGTCCTGATTTTCCTCGGAAAATTGGTGGCGTATCTGGAAACTGGTTGCCGGGCCCACCGGACTGGACATATAGCGCCTCACGGCTGCTTGCGGAAAGATCGGACCGGGATTGGCAATAGAGGAAACGCGCAAGTGGGCAACCGCTTTGCGCGTTTTCTTCTTTTGTGGTGGTCGAACAGCTTATCCGCCTTCGGCGGGCTGTTCTCTGATTGAGTTCATATCGCTCTCGCAAGCAGCCTGTCGGCTGCGCTCCGCGAGGGCGGGCCTGACCGGCCCGAGGCCCGTCGGGCCTGGTTGAGTCATTCTGGTCGAACAGCTTTACTCAGCACTTTGTGCTTCGCGCCGTTCTCCAACCTCGAACAACCGTATTTGTGAACTCCTCCGAAGCACGGAACGTGCTGAGGCAAGCGCGACTGCGCGCCGCACGAAGTGCGCCCCCGCGGAGCGCAGCCGAAGGCTGCTTGCGGGAGCGGCATCCCTTGAATCAAAACCCCCCGCATTCTGAAAAGAATGCGGGGGTTCTTTGTCTGACGCCCCGTTTTTCGAGGTCTGTCTTCCCTGTATTGTTGCCTACTGGCTCAGATGCAGCTTGCGCAGTTCGTCGGCAATCTGCTGGAAGTTCTTGACCAGTGCCGCATTTGACGGCGGATCAAAGTACTTTTCCGGATCCGTTGCACAGTTCTTGATCAGGTTTCGCTGCGTCTGACTCGGCACGTTGTAAGCGAATGTGTAGCTCACAATACCGGCGTCTTTCACGTTATTACAAGCGCGAGACAGTAGCGCGTTCTGCTTGGAAACAGCTGTCCAGTAATTCGCTGAACCAACCCGCGTCTGATGCAGATAGCCATACGCGGTATAGGTAGAGCGATTGTGATTGGTTTCAGTGTTGAATGTATTCTCGCCATCCGTCAGCAAAACCATCGCCTTGGTGATGTCCTCGTCGCTGTAATCCACACCTTCAGTGAAAGGTTCACCCGGTGAGATGACTCGCAAACCCCAGCCGACACCTTCAGCGACGTGCGTATAACCAGAGGCCTGCATGTTGTTGATTGTCCCCAACACAGGTGATTTGACATTGGTCAGCGCCTGGATTGGCTGAATGTTACAACCTCTGTCCGGTCCACGCGACGTGGAATTCACCCTGGCATTGCTATACTTTCTGGGGTGCTCCTGACGACGGGGCAAACTGTTGGTCCGGCTGTCTGTCAGATAGCTGTTGTAGTAGTAATTGTTCTTGCCACCTACCTTGAAATAGGCCCGATATTGGTCGTTGCCGGGTTCATCCGGATAAAATGCCGGCGGGAACAGGGTATTTGCATTGTTCGGATCAGGCAAATCATCGTCCACTGACCTGTTGCCATTACGTGACTCCACGCAACCGGTCCACGAGCGATTGCGGATAGACTGCCAGGCGCGCCAGTTGTGCCAGGTGCCGGCGCCAGTAAAGTTTTCCCGAGACAGCTGGTTGGCACCACCGGTGTCGATCCAGCCGCTGTTCGCCTTGTCGGCACCGACATTCACGAACTGTGAGAACGGCACCACGCCGATCTTCAGCGTATCTGCGACTTCACGGGGCCCAAACAGAATTTCGACAAAGTCGTGAGCTGCAACCTTAAGCGTAGAAAGCCTGCTCTGCGAAGCCATTGAACCGGTATTGTCGAATACCAGCACCACTTCGAGACCCGTTGCTTCCTTGGTCACCTGCGACGCTGCGGAAATAAGTGTCGTATCGAAACCGGCGACCTTGGTCAGATAGTTGCTGACAGTCACCGATCCCTTGATCTGCAAGCCATTGTCGGTCACCGTCATCTGCATCTGCGGTGTGCCCGCATTGGACGGCGTACCGAAGTTGGAGTGGAAGTAATCTTTCGCGATGCGCTCAAGCTGTGCATCCGTCATGTTCGCTTCACGTCCGGCAGCCAGCGCTGCTGCGTCAACCGCTGCCTGCAGCCGCGCCTGTACAGACACTGCGTTACCATAATCGACAGCCGCGCCTGCAGCCATGATGAGGGGAATAGCAGCAACACCGAGAACAGGTGCGATCGACCCGAACTCGTTTTTGCCAAAACCAGGCAGTTTAGACATAAAGCCAAACATCATTTAATCTCCCGTATTCCACCCGGGACATGTCTCCATCCTGGGCAGGTTGTGCTGAGGGGTAGCCGTCTTCAGCAGTAAATTTCGAAGCTGCTTTGTATCAGACCGGGGAAAATTGTGGTCAAATTGAACGATTGACGGATAACAAAACCTGAATCATTCCAATGGCTTTTGCATTAAACTCGAGCCGGTGTATTTACGTTCACCATCGCCGGGTCATGAAATTCAGCGGGAAATTGCGCTGGATCAAATTAATGAAGTGCGGCTGTGTAAAACTGCAAAACTATGGCAGACTTGGGCTGTCTTATCGCTTGAGATTTGCACGACGAGGAAAACACCAATGACGAGCCCCCACGTACAAGCGTTTTTTGATGAACCAACCAACACCGCAAGCTACGTCGTAACCGATCCCGAAACCAAGGCGTGCGCGGTCGTCGACAGCGTGCTGGATTTTGATTCAGCGGCCGGCCGCACATCAACTGCGTCAGCCGACCAGATCATCGCGTATGTACAGGACAACAACCTCAAGTGCGAATGGCTGCTGGAAACCCACGTCCACGCGGACCATTTGTCAGCCGCGCCCTATATCCAGCAGCGTCTCGGCGGCAAGCTGGCAATTGGTGACGGCATCACCCGCATCCAGGATGTGTTTGGAAAGATTTTCAACGCCGGCACCGAGTTCGAACGCGACGGATCGCAGTTCGACCGGCTGTTTAAGGATCAGGACGAGTTCGCCATCGGCGCTTTGTCGGTAAACGCCATGCATACACCCGGCCACACGCCGGCCTGCATGACCTATGTGATCGGCGACTGTGCATTTGTGGGCGACACCCTTTTCATGCCTGATTTCGGCACAGCCCGCGCCGACTTCCCCGGCGGCGATGCAAGGCAGCTCTATCGCTCGATCCGCAAGGTGTTGTCACTGCCTCCAGAAACCAAGCTCTATATGTGCCATGACTACAAGGCACCCGGGCGCGATGAATATGCCTGGCAAACCACCGTTGCGGAGGAACGCGCCAACAATGTGCATGTTCGCGATGGTGTAAGCGAAGATGAATTCGTGGCCATGCGCGAAGCACGCGATGCTCAACTGGGCATGCCCAAGCTGATTGTGCCGTCCATTCAGGTCAATATGCGTGCAGGTAACATGCCGGAACCGGAAGACAATGGGATTGTATACCTGAAAACCCCCTTGAATCAGCTTTAACGCAAGCTTTCAGGCCAATACCTTGCCGGGGTTCATCAGATTGTCCGGGTCAAGTGCCTGCTTGACCGCCCGGGCCGCTGCCAGTTTGGCAGGGTCGCCATAAGCCGCAAGGGCGCGCATCTTTTCCAGCCCGATACCGTGTTCTGCGGAAAATGATCCGCCCATTGCCTTCAACCTTGAAAAAACAGCCGCGTCCACAAGCGTTTTGTCCAGCGGATTGCCAGCCGGCGCTGAAACAGTGATGTGCAGGTTGCCATCGCCAAGATGTCCCATACAGCTGAAGTGGGCGTTCCCGGCAATGGCCATCAGGTCTTCTTCCAGTTTGCGCACATATTGATCGAGCGCACTCAGGGGCACTGAAACATCATACCAGTATCCACCGGGCCAACGTCTCTCAACCGCCCAGCTTTCCTCCCTCAGGCGCCAGAAGTCCGACGCCTGCCGATCATTTTGTGCAATGATTGCATGTTCTATCGTTCCAATTTCCATGAGCGGAAGCAAAGCCTCCTGCTGGACGGTTTGCGCCTCTTCCTGCGTGGCACCGGCGTGTTCGAACAACACCAGTACCGATCCGGGAAATGGGCTGACGAGGTCGGACAATCCCACGTCCTGAGCAACTGTATCCGCATAAGCCCGCCACATGATTTCTGCTCTCAGCAGCCTGCCTTGCGGCTGCAGGTGATGAAATGCTTCAACTGCTGACGCAGCGCGCTCAAACGATACCAGCGCAGTCGACGTGGCGCCGGGCAATGCGTCCAGTTTGAGCACTGCGCCGGTGATAATGCCGAGACGCCCCTCTGCCCCGACCAGCAACTGCTTGATGTCGAGCCCCTCATTGGCTTTGCTGACACGCGTCATATCCGACAACAGGCTGCCGTCCGGCAAGACCGCCTCCAGACCCAGCACCCGGTGCCGCATGACGCCGCACCGGAAGGCCTCCATGCCTCCGGCATTGGTGGCGATCATGCCGCCGATTGTAGCGGTGCCGCGTGCAGCAAGGTCGATGCCCGGCGTCAGACCGTGTGATGCGCAGGCTTCCTGCACATCCTGCAACGTTGCACCCGCCTCCACGCTGATGGTACCGGTGTCAGGGTCCGGTTCCCCAATCCTGTTCAACGACTTGAGGTCCAAAATCAGTTGACCCGGCACGCTCGCCCCTGCGCCGGCAAGTCCTGTCCGCCCGCCGTGCGGCACGATCGAGACCTTATGCGCCCTGCACAGACCGACAATCGCCGCAACCTCTCCTGCAATTCTTGGTAGCGCCACGATACCAGCGCCGAGATTGCCCGCACAAAACCCGGGATCCAGGGCCTCCACCGCATCTCCCCGGCGTACAGTACACAGGCTTTCCAGCGCACCCAGAAATTGTTCGCTCACCATCATCATCGCAGCCCTTGTGACACCGTGTATCTGCAGTCATCATGCCGTCAAACAGCCCCAACAGCCAGAACCATCATGACATCGAAAAACTGGGAAAACACACCCGCCGGAAAACACCGGGCCCGCGGCCTGGGACTGCGCCTGCCGGGTGAACCGGGATCATACAACACGATCACCGACGTGGCCGGCGTCGAAGTTGGCTACACCACCTTGATCGAGGCAGAGCATATTCGCACCGGCGTGACCGGCCTGTTGCCCCGCGGCCGCCAGGGCGCGGACACGGCGTGCATGGCAGGCAGCTATTCGCTCAACGGCAACGGCGAAATGACCGGTACCATATGGATCGAGGAGATCGGCGAACTGCAGACGCCGATCACCATCACCAATACCGCGTCGTGCGGCGTTACCCGGGATGCGACCCTGCGCTGGTTGGTGGAAAATGACATTGGCACAGACCAGGACTGGGGCCTGCCCGTCGCCGCCGAGACTTATGACGGTGACCTTAATGACATCAATGGCTTCCATGTAACCGCGCAGCATGCCATGGCGGCGCTGGACGGTGCGGCTTCCGGCGCCCTGGAAATGGGCAGTGTCGGCGGCGGCACCGGCATGACGACTTACGAGTACAAGGCTGGCTCTGCCAGTGCATCACGGCTGATTGAGATAGGCACCGCTCAATACACGGTCGGCACCTTCGTCCAGTCGAATTTCGGTCTGCGGGCTGAACTGACAGTGCTTGGCGTACCGATCGGCCGTGAATTGAGCAGCGGCGCATTTCGCTCGAAAGGTTCAGGCTCCATCATCGCCATAGTGGCAACTGATGCGCCTCTCCTGCCGCATCAATGCAAACGGCTGGCTCGGCGGGTGCCACTTGGCCTGGCGCGAACCGGCACCATTGGCCACAATTCATCGGGCGACATTTTCCTGGCCTTTTCCACAGCCAACAGGCAGGCCCTGCAGTCCGGCGGTGTCCGTCACCTCGACGCCCTGGCGGACAGCGAGCTGGATCCCCTGTTCCAGGCTGTCGTGGAAACCGTCGAAGAGGCCGTTCTCGACGCCATGATCGCCAATGAAGCAATGACCGGCAGGAACGGATTGACCGTGCATGCCCTGCCCCATGATGACCTGCTCGTGTTGCTCAAGCGGGCCGGCAAGATCTAACGGCATGACCTTTTATGGGACCGCCGCCTGTTTCAGGCGTTTTTTGTGCCGCAGGTGTTTATCCCCAGCAGGCTGTATGGTGGGCACCAGCCGATCGCGGCGGTGAACAGCGGCACAATGCCGATCCAGCCTGTCCAGGCAAATTCACTGCTTCCCAAAAACGCCCAGGCAATCAGTGCAATGCCAATGACTGCACGCAGCGCGCGATCAATTGTTCCAATATTCCGTTTCATTGAAAGAACCTCCTTGGTTCTGGTATCCGGCGAATCCGAAAACATATTCAATAAAATATATATGTATGCCTGGTGTTGAAATGATCCAGATCAATTACCCGCTCGACCGCGCATAAAAAACCTGCAAACGACTTTGCATAGTCGTTTGCAGGGATCGAATGGTTTCGTTAGCGCTGCGAAAGGCTCTAGGCCACGCCCAGCTTCTTCTGCAGGTTCGAGCTTGAGGTCGTGTACTGGAACAGCAAGCGCTCGCCCGGATTGATGATCCGGAAAGCTTCCTGGGACATCAGGGCAGCCTCATGGAAACCTGACAGGATCAGCTTCAGCTTGCCCGGATAGGTATTGATGTCGCCAATGGCGAAAATGCCGGCAGCGGAGGTTGCGAACTTTTCGGTATCGACCGGCACCAGATTTTCTTCAAGATTGAGCCCCCACTCCGCAACCGGGCCGAGTTTCATGGTCAGGCCGAAGAACGGCAACATGGTGTTGCAGGCTACTTCAAACTCGCCTTCCTTGCCTTTTACAGACGCGCCACTCAATAAACCGTCGTTGCCGTGCAGGTTTGTCACCTGGCCGATATGGAGGTCCATTTTGCCGGCGGCGACCAGCTCGCGCATCTTGTTGACACTGTCCGGGGCGGCCCGGAAGTCATCGCGCCGGTGCAGCAAGGTCATGGACTTGGCGATCGGCTGCAGATTGATAACCCAGTCGAGCGCGCTGTCGCCACCGCCGACGATCAGGATATCCCTGTCGCGGAAATCCTCCATGCGCTTGACCGAATAGAAAACACTGGTGCCTTCGTAATCCTCGATTGACGGCATGGGCGGCTTTTTGGGTTGGAAACTGCCGCCACCGGCTGCAACCACAACGACCTTGCACTTGAACTGGATGTCGCTGTCGGTTTCCAGTTCGAACGATCCGTCGTCCAGTTTCCGCAGCGAGGTGACCATCTGGTTGTAATGGTATTCGGGGCTGAACGGAGCAGCCTGTTCCAACAGGCGGTCGGTCAATTCCTGGCCGGTCACGATCGGCAGGCCCGGAATGTCGTAGATCGGCTTTTCCGGATAAAGCTCGGCGCATTGCCCGCCCGGCTTGTCCAGAATATCCACCACGTGGCACTTGATGTCGAGCAGGCCCAGTTCGAAAACCGCAAACAGTCCACACGGACCAGCTCCAACAATTACTACATCGGTTTCAATCGTCTGACTGGCCATTGAAACGGGCCTCCTTGATCATCTAACCGGATGGCCTGTTGCAGGCCGCCGGAGTGTGTGTTGAGTAGTGAAACAGGCGCAGGTCTCAGAACTGTTTTTCCGGGACCTTCAAAACCAGCCCGTCAATGTCATCAGATACCCTGATCTGACATGAAAGCCGCGAGCTGTCCTGCACCTCGAAGGCAAAATCCAGCATATCCTCTTCCATTTCGGAACGCTCTGCGAGTTTTTCCGCCCAGTCGCCCTGAAGGTAGACGTGGCACGTGGCACAGGCACAGGCACCACCGCAGTCCGCATCGATACCCGGCACCATGTTCTTGATTGCGGTCTCCATGACCGACATGCCGTTTTCCGCATCGACGACGTGCTCTTTGCCGTTGTGCTCGATAAAAGTGATCTTTGCCATGTCTTTGGGTCCTGCCATGCACGGATGCATGCAAACTTGTTTGCATACACTCAATTGAGATTCAGGTCTTTAGCTAGGCCGACACGGCACAAAATGCAACAATTTCCAGCCCGGCAAGCTGAATTTCACGTCTTTGTGCGACAATTGGAACCTAAGGAAGCGGCTTCCAGGCGGCACCGCCATGACCCAACCTGCAGACATGGGTCGGGATAACACCTTGCCATCAGCTGTTTTTCCGCATCTATCCGGCGCGGCAGGCATGCGACACGGCGTTGCAACAGCGTCTCAGAGATACGCGTCAATCTGCGCTTCAAAATCAGCCCGGACCGCGATCAGGCGGCTCAAAACCGCCGCACGCCCGGCTTCGTCGGAAAACGCCACCTGCTCCATGGCTTCAGCCACGTCTCCCACCTGGACGGCCCCGACAGAGCGCGCCGCCCCCTTCAGTGTGTGAACCGCGGACTTCCATGCCGCTGCATCGGCGCATGAGACCAGCTCCTGGGTCTGGTCTTTGAGCTGAACCCGGAATAACTGCAGCAATTCCGACTGCAGGCTGTGGTCACCCAGCGTGTATTGATCCAAATGTGCAAGATCAACAACTGCCTCGACACCACCGCCATCGACATTGTTTGCAGCGGCCTGTTTCGGCTTCATCGCGCGGGTTCCTTTTTTGAGTTATACAGGCTCTAGAAACCGGACCCTAAGTGACTGATTCTGACCTGAATTACGCAAATTAGACGCCAATCTGACAAAAATTCGTTGTGAATTTTGTTAAAATTTGAATCATTTTCGCCCACGGCGTTAACCAATTCGCTAGTTTTCCCAAACCTTTTAATGCTAATGACTTCTTTAAGTGTCTGATCTGCATTAGAATCCTCGTCGGGACGTGCGATGGGTGTGGACAAATTGGTTAACGCAATAGCCATTAGGCTTGCTTCATTTCCGATTGAGTCAGATCATTAAGCGTGGGAGTGACCAGTATACGGCGCACACGAGGCACCGGGGGGACCTGGGGTGTGAATACCGGTTAGTAAGTTTTAGTTGCGGGGATGCAAAATATGTCAAGCGAAACAAACCAGCCGCGCCGCGCTTCGCGCAGGGGCAATCGCAGGGCAATTGAAGAAAAAAACGAAGAACAGACAGCTCGTCGCGAAGCGGCTGAGCGCCGCAGGCTGGACGCCATGGACCAGCGCCGCCGCGAAGCGAAACTGCGCGGCCGGCCAGCCAACGAAAACGATGCTTTTGCCGCCAGCAGCCTGCAGGCAATCCGCGAGCGCACTTCAACCGCACCGATATGGTCCGCCGTGGCCATTTCGCTTGTATGGCTGGCGATCTGGACGGTCCTGTACGTCCCTGCCCTTGCCCAGCTTGCCGGGAGTCCGCTCAGCCTGACCAACCTGCCGGTCACAATGCGCACTCTCATGATGGGCGTAATCCCGGTTCTGGCGTTTCTTGTTCTGGGTTACCTGATTTTCCGCACAAACCAGATCAACCATGTCAGCCAGGCGCTGATGCAAACGGCCATGCGCCTTGTCCGCCCGCAGGACATCGCGACCGAAAGCCTGGCATCGGTTTCGCAACTGGTGCGCTCGGAAGTGGACCAGCTTGTCGGAGGTGTTGAGCATGCCGTGCAGCGTGCCGGCGAACTGGAAGGTGTCGTTCACAAGGAAATAGCCAATATCGAACGTGCCTTTGGTGCCAATGAGGAACGCATACGCACCATGCTCGAAGGCCTGGAGCATCAGCGCAACTCGCTACACGAAACAGGCCGCGTCATCGGCGTGGAGGCAACCCCCCTGCTGTCGCGTATTGAAGAGAATACGCAGAGCCTCTCGGGCATTATATCGACTGCGTCTTCCACCCTTGCCGCACTTGAGCACGGCCTCAAGAACACAACCTCCGAACTGTCCCAGACCGTTGACGAGATTTCCACCCGCGCAAGCTTTGTCGGCACCGAGATTTCCGGCCAGACAGCACGCATGGAGCAAATGTCCGGTACGCTGGTCAATGAAATGCGGGTGTTCTCCGACAGCGTAACCGGTCAGGTTTCGACAATGCAGGAAACCGCCCAGCGCATGAATACCGAAGGCATGCAGTTCGGCGACAGCCTGCGCCAGCTTGAAGGCAGTGTGACGTCCGGCATTCGTGAAAGCCTTGAAGAAGTCAGAAGCGTTCGCGCAGAGCTTACCCAGGGCATCGAACAGGTGACCGGGGCAACAACCGAACAGATGCGTCTTGCAGCTGAACAGAACACCGAAATGATGAAACTTACCGGTGACAGCGTCTCCCATTCGGTACGCACCACATCCGGCGAAGTCGTGAAATCCGTCCAGCAGTCAACCCAGGCTGTAAACGAGCAATTGCAGGCAGCAGCCGAGCAGAACAGCGAAGTGGTGAAACACACCGGCGAAAACGTTGCGCAGTCCGTGCACGCCAAATCAGGTGAAATCGTCCAGTCGGTTCAACATATGGCCCAGGCGGTCAATGAGCAGTTGCAGGCATCGTCGGAACAAAACACCGAGATGATGAAAGTCGCCGGCGACACAGTGGCCCAGAAAATACATTCGGCGTCCGGTGAAATTGTCCAGTCTGTGCAACAGACCGCACAGGTAGTGAATGAACAACTGCAGGCAGCCGGCGACAGCGTGGCGCAGGCAGTAATGTCCACTTCCGGCACGGCGGTGCAGGCAGTACAGCATTCAACCGAAGCCGTCAGCGGGCAATTGCAGTCTGCAGCCGACGCACACAACGCGATGATCGCTGATTCCGGCACCCGCATCACCGACAATGTTCGGGCTGCATCAGGTGAAATGGTAACCTCCATCGAACAGTCTTCCGAGGCTGTGGTCGGACAGCTCCGCTCCGTGGCCGACGAGAGCGTTGCCATGCTCAAGGGCACCGGCGAAAACGTTACGCAGGCCGTCCGGGCCACCTCCGGTTCGGTTGTCACGACAATGCAGGCAACCTCCGACGACATCCTCGGCCAGATCAAGCTGGTCGGAACCGACGTTGGGGAATCTGTGCAGATCACCTCTGAAGTCGTACTCCGCAATCTCAACGAGGTGGGCACGGAGGTTACCGATCGTGTCCAGTCGGCAGGTCAGAACGTGGTCTCCAACCTGCAGACCACCGGCAACACCGTTGCATCCAGCCTGGAGAGTACCAGTGTCAAGGTTGTCGAGACGCTCATGGAGTCAGGTGAAAAAATTGCTCGCGACACCGAGGCGTCTTCGGAGACCATGCTGGCGTTTATCAACGAGAGTGGCGGCAAGGCATCTGCAGCACTTGCTGAAGCCGGCAACCAGGTCAATGACCGTCTGCTCGGCACCACCAGTGAGATGGCAAACCTGCTCAACTCATCGGTTGAGAAAGTTGCGCAGCGCCTGACGGCAGCCTCGTCTGCCGTGGGTGAGCAGATCGATCTGTCCGGAACAGCCCTCACCGACAGGCTGTTGTCGATTTCCGGTGAGTTCGTTCAGAACGTCGCGACCGCACGCGATGAAGTCTACGCCTACATGGAAGATGTGTCCGGCAAGATGTCGGGCACGCTCGAAGTCGCCTCAGGAGACCTGTTCAAGCGCTTCGAGGTCATTACGGAAGAAATCACCGGCAAGCTGGAGACATCAGCCGGCACCTTGTTCAACCGGGTGGAAACGGCAACCTCGCACATGTCCGGCCATCTGGACGAGTCCACGGCCCGCCTGTCAGGCCAGATCGAGGAAACTTCCGATGCCATGGTGGTTCGCCTTGAAGGCGCCACGACACGCATGGCGGGGCTTCTGGACACCGCATCGGTGGGCATGACCGGCAAACTCGAGACCACCTCGAACGCGCTCGCCGACCGTCTCGACACCTCATCTGAAACGCTGACCGGCAAACTGCAGGCAACAGGAAGCGAACTTGCTGAATTGCTGAGTTCGTCGTCGGAAGAACTGACCGGCAAACTGGAAAGCACGAGCAAAGAGGTAACCGAGCGCCTGAGCACCAACTCGTCGCAACTCACCAACCGGCTTGAAAGTGTGACATCGCGCGTCGCCGACGCTCTCGATCAGGCATCCGTTGAGATGTCCGACAAGCTGGACACGACAACAGCCTCCATCGCTCAGCGTCTCGACGGCTCCACCGGCCAGTTGACCAATCGGTTGACATCCATCCTCGACAGCTCGACGGGAGAATTGACGGGCCGTCTCGAGGGGGCCACGTCGCACATGGCCGAGCTGTTGAATTCAACCTCTTCTGAAATGACCGGCAAGCTGGACGCCACGACAAATGAACTGGTCGAGCGCCTCGACACATCTTCCAGCTCCATTTCCGAACGCCTGGAAGGCTCCACGTCCCGCATGGCCGAGCTGCTGAACAATGTAACGGCGGAGATGACCGGCAAGCTGGACACTACGACCAATGCTCTGGCTGACCGGCTTGATGCCTCCTCCGGCGCCATGACCGGACGCCTTGATGAAGTGTCTTTGCTGCTCACCGACCGGCTTGACTCGACATCATCCAGCCTGACAACCCGTCTCGACACGGTGGCCGACACCATGAGCAACCTGATCACCCAGCTCAAGGACCGGTCCGGCACGGTACTGAGCCAGATCGAAGGCATGTCCGGCAAGCTGGATAACACCACATCTGAATGGTACTCCCATGTCGAGCGCGCCAACCAGGAGATGTCCAGCCGCTTCGAGACAACGACAGCGGAAGTCGCCGAGACCATGGAGAAGACGGGCGCAGCCATGTTCATGCGCCTTGAAAACAATTCCCGCGAAATGGGCAAACGCTTTGATCTTGCCAGCACACTGCTTGAAGAGATCACTACTGACGTCATAACCCGCATGGATGCATCGGGTGAACAGTTCTCCAAGATGCTCGACGAACGCGCAGCGCGCGTGTTCAACGAACTTGGAACCGCACGTACCGCCTTTGCCGAGGGCCTGGACGGAGCCGCGCGTGACCTTGTCGCCGAGCTTGGCCGGGCATCGGTTTCGTTCGCTGACAATATGGAAGAAAATACCCAGTCGATTTCGGCCCGGTTTGAAACCAACGCTACAAGCGTCATCAATCACCTGGCCCAGTCAGCCGGAGAATTCGAGACCCGCGCCAGCGAGGCATCCCGCCGCCTCGAGGACACCGGTGCGAAGTTCTCCACCCATGCCGACCAGGCCTATACCATGATGGCAGAAGCCCTGAAGGACACTGCCGGCGAGCTGGATCAGCGTATCGACACCGTGTCCACTGCGCTTGTAGGGCGTCTCGATACCACGTCGGGCAAGATTTCCGAACGCCTGGAAAGTGCGTCGGAAAAAGTCGACCGCGCGGTAACGAACTTCAACGAGCGTCTTGATCGCCTGATGGACAGCCGTGACACCCAGATGGCAGGACTGCTTCAGAAACTCGGCAAGAAGTCGGAAGAAGTCGACGGCATCATGGAACGTTACATGCAGCGGGTTGAGCACTCACTGACCGATGCCAACAAGCGCACTGACGAACTGGGCCGTCTGATAACGTCGCAGTTCACCGCTGCTTCCGACAACATGCAGGAAGAGATCAAGAAGATCGAGGCGATCTCCGATGACCAGGTCAGCCGTGCTGCCCGCAACATCATCGCCCAGCATGCAGAGGTTGTGCGCCAGCTCAACACCACCATGTCCGGTTCCACGGAGGAGTTTTCCTCGACTGCTGACGAGATGCGCGAAGCTGCCGCCAGCGTGGTTCGCGAGATCGAATTTGCCCGCGGTGAAGTGCGCCGCGCCGTTCTGGAACTGCCGGCGGAAACCCGCAACTCCGCAGACGCAATGCGCCGTGTGGTAACCGACCAGATCACTGCGCTCAACGCGCTGGCGGACGTGGTCAAGCGGCAGTCATCCTCACTGGCCATGTCGGGGCCGGGTATCTATGTGCCGCCGGAGGCCGGAGGACGATCGCCGGGAAAAACTAAGGGCACCACGTCCATCGCTGCGTCACAGCGGACGTCCGGTGCCCCGAAAGCCGAGCGCAGCGCCGAAGCAAGTGAAGAAACCTCGGCGCCAGCCAGGGAAACCGGTTCGGTCCGCAGTTTCCTGGGCGACCTGCTGTCTTCCGACGCAGATACACCCGTTGCGCGCGAGAAACCCGTCCGCAAGTCGAAGAAGGCCGAAACAACATCGGAGAGCTCGACCAGCCGTGCCACGGAAACCCTGGTTGCCAAGCTGAATGCCGCCACGCGCGACATCTACCAGATCCTGCATGACGACCTGCCCAAGGAGATTGAAGCAGACTTCCGGAAAGGTAATGCGCAGGCCTATACCCACAGCCTGTTCCAGAGCCGCGGACGCAAGCTGATGGATCGGGCCCGCAAAGCCTACCGTGACGACAAACAGGCCAGGACGCGCATCGACGGGTTCATCCGCCTGTTCGAACGGCTGCTGGATACTGTCGCCACCTCGGATGCAGGCGAGGAACTGGTGGATCAGTGTCTGGGATCGGAAACCGGCAAGGTATATCTCATGCTGGCGGAAGCTGCCGGAAGAGTTAAGCACTAGGCCAGGTTCAGGGGTTCACCTGAACTCATATCGCTCCGGCGCTCCCCGCCCTAGCCCGGCATCCGGCGATGCTTCGGCAACGTGTCATCCATCGGTGTGGACGGCACGGCGCTGTCGCAGAATATGTTCAGCTGCGGCGTTACCAGATGCTTTTGCGATATGGTTCCGGCGCGTATGCCGACAGCGCCCTGACGGCGCGAGTTGAGTGAAAACAATTGCGTTCCGCAAGACGAACAGAACCGCTTCGTCATGCTGGAGCCGCTGTCTGCAGTATGGGTGTAGCTGGACGGGTAGCCTTTGATTTTCACATCGGCCTCCGGCACGAAAACCATTGTCGTGTGCACAGAGCCGGTTGCCTTCTGGCAGTCAACGCAGTGACAGTTGACGACGCGCTGTATCTCGCAATCGGCTTCATAGGTCACCGCGCCGCACAGGCAGGATCCGTTAAACTGTGTCATGAACATGTATCCTCAATTTATCATCCGGGACCTCATGCTAGCACTCCTGCCCCACCGTTTTCATGCCTCACGGTCTGCTTTGATCTGAGTACAGGATGGTTTGCCGGTTTCTGCTGGCTTGTTGATTGTCCTGCTTCTATCTTTAGTGCCATGAAAGCCGCACTGATTACCGAATTCTCAAAACCGCTGGAAATCACAAACGTCACCGAGCCGGACACACCGTCCGACGGCGTGCTGATTGAAGTGAAAGCCTGTGGCGTCTGCCGGTCGGACTGGCACGGCTGGAAGGGCACCAATCACGTCATAAAACTCCCCCATGTTCCAGGCCATGAACTTGCCGGCATAGTGGTCGACGCCGGTCCCGACTGCAGAAAGTTTCGCAAGGGTGATCGCGTCACCGTACCGGTGATCCTTGGCTGTGGTGAATGTTCGTGTTGCCGGGCCGGCAATCTGACAATATGCGATGATCAGTATGTTGTGGGCTTCAACGGATGGGGCGCATTTGCCGAGCGGGTGGCAATCCCGCTGGCCGATGCCAATGTTCTCAAACTGCCCGATGACATTTCCGATGAAGTCGCCGCCGCTCTTGGCTGCCGGACAACAACCTCGTTTTCCGCTGTTGTCGACAAGGCAGCGGTCAAGCCCGGCGAGGTTTTGGCCGTGCACGGATGCGGCGGTGTCGGCTTGTCGTCGATCATGATAGGTGCAGCGGTTGGTGCCAGTGTAATCGCAGTCGATATCATTGACGAGAAACTTGAACTGGCCAAACAGATCGGCGCCACGCACGTCATCAACGCTGCAAAAACCAACGATGTCGGGCAAGCCATACGTGACCTGACCAGCGGTGGCGCCGATGCCTCAATTGAAGCTCTCGGCATAACCGACACTCTGCACAACTCTCTGCGTTGCCTTAAGAAACTGGGCCGTCACGTCCAGATCGGGCAGCCTCTCGACGACCATGCCAATCCTGAAATCCCGCTGCTGGAAACCGTCTACTACCGGCAACTGGTGATCATGGGGTCGCGCGGCCTGCCCGCGCTTCGGTTTCCCGCCTTGTTCGAGATGATTTCCGCGGGCCGCCTGAACATCGAAAAACTGATAAAGACCCGCATTGCGCTGGAAGATGCAGGCGCAGCGCTGGCAAAGATGGACAACCATGAAGATATCGGGATCACATTGATCGATAGATTCTAGTCCCGGAGTGGTGACAGCTGAAATCAGCTACCGCCCGGTACTTCAGCAGGACGGTTATTGGACAAGATCACAAACGACCAGCATCAGACGCCTGACTTTCCGCCACTTCAAATATGATATCATACGCTTCGGAATGCCTCGTTTGCTTGCGCGGACAGTGCCGTAGTAGTTCCCGTTCTTGGTGACACACCAATACAACAGACACCACAATATCCAGCTTCTGTCGGCGTCAGACAATTGCCGGCTGTAGCCGTTCAGCACTGCCTCTATTGTACCTTTTAACCGGAGCTCAATTGCACTGGTGCCGGCAAACAGCGGCTCGGAGCCAACATCACAGGTCCGGACAATGAAACTTGCAATGTCAAAAGATACCGGCGCGTCATCCGACGCCTTTCCAAAATCAATTCCCCGGACAACTGTCCCCTTGTGGCAGACGATCAGGTTGGAAGGGGTAAAGTCTTGATGATAGAGACCCCACTCAACGGAAATCCCGTCCATTGCGGGTGCCCGTTCCCGCAGAAGGGCAAGGGAGCGCATTATCGATTTATCAGCCAGAAGCAGGTTGCGACACTGGTCGGTCATCCCATCAATGTTGGCCTGCATCCGGTTCATCATGATCGACGCTTCGGCTGGTTTCCGTTGAATCCCGTATGCTTCATGAAAGTGCCTGAGCCATTGGCCCGACAACCGCAGCAACCGGTTGCGGCGATCTGAGGAGTAAGTGGCCAACATCAGGCTCGACTTCATGCTGTACCCATTGAGCCATTCCATGACCAGGAGCCCTGCCTTTGCGTCGGTCAGGAGAACTGCGGGTGTCATGGCTGTCGAACGGTCGGATCCCGTTTGGCTCAATTCTTCAAGAAGTCTGGTTTCTCTTTGGAAAAATTTTTGCTTTTCCGTCGTGGTCGTATCGAAAAGCTTTATGCAGTATTCCGCTGACTTGTCTTGAGAACTGGCGTGATAATGCGCCGTCGCAGGGTGGCCGGTATGAGACCGCACCCTGATCTTTCGGTTTACCTGAAGGTCGAGCGGATCAAGATCCTGCTCTTGTGCTGATTTGAACACAAGCGCACGAACATCCTCATTGGACATACGCGTTACATTACTCAAAATCGTCAATCCGGTTGAAACACCAATTTCCCGGCCGGACTATATGCACGCGGCATCAAAGTTTGCAACTCGAGCCGGCACGAGAAGTCAGCTAGCACTTCCACTTGTGATTGCGGCGTTGAGATTACAACCGGCAGACAGGCCCGTCGGAATCTGGCTCCATCCGCGCAAACGCTCTGCCCTCTTGCGCAAGGTAACATCTTGTGGTGCCTATGGTTCGAAAAGACCACCTTTGACTAACGAGTGCGACACATGGAAATCGAACGCCCCTACCTCCTGTTTCTCGGTGATGTTCACGACCAGCTGGCAGCCAAGACGGCGCAGGGCGTGGTTGACTGGCGCCCGGACTGGTGCACAGGCCAGATGCGGCTTGAAGGCTGCCAGGCCGACACCGGCCTGACGGACATGAACATCGACGAAGCCGTGTCCGCCGGTGCGCGTACCATGGTGGTTGGCGTCGTCAACTCCGGTGGCGTTTTGCCGGACCACTGGATTTCGGAAGTGGTGAAAGCTATCGAGGCCGGCATGAACGTAGCCACCGGCCTGCACAAGCGTCTGTCATCAATTCCCGAAATAGCTGTTGCGGCGGAAAAGCATGGTGCCAAGCTGCATGATGTTCGTTTTTCAGACGTCGCATTCGCTACCGGCAAGGGAACCAGGCGGCCCGGCAAGCGTATACTGGCGGTTGGCACCGACTGTTCCGTAGGCAAGAAATACACCGCACTTGCGCTTGATCAGGAAATGCAGAAACGCGGCATGAAATCCGACTTTCGCGCTACCGGGCAAACCGGTGTGCTGATCTCCGGACGCGGCATTGCGCTTGACGCTGTTGTCGCCGATTTCATTTCCGGCGCGGCCGAATGGATAAGTCCCGCCAACGACGACGACCACTGGGATTGTGTTGAAGGTCAGGGTTCGCTGTTCCATCCGGCGTTCGCCGGTGTGTCACTGGGCCTGTTGCACGGGTCTCAGCCCGATGCTTTCGTCGTCTGTCACGAACCGACACGCACCAAAATGCGTGGTGTGGAACATCCGTTGCCGACCATCCAGCAGGTTATTGACCGAAATATCGAAGACGGCAGCCTGACCAATCCGGACATCCAGTGTGTCGGCATTTGCGTGAACACGCAAAAACTGTCTGACAACGAGGCAAAAGACTTCCTGGAAAAACTGGCCAGCGAGTATGGCTTGCCTTGTGTGGACCCTATCCGCACCGGCATGGCCCCGATTGTCGACGAAATCCAGAAACGGTTTCCGTCCTGATGGCTGTATCGCGCAAACTCAGCGTTGACCATGAAAGCTGGCCTATCGCCGGCAGCTTTTCCATTTCACGCGGCACCAAGACAACCGCCGAGGTGATCAAGGTGACGCTGGAGCAGGATGGCGCAACCGGTGTCGGAGAGAGCGTGCCCTATGCACGGTACAACGAGACCATCGATGCAGCTATGGATGCCCTGAACGGTGCTCGCGCGCAGATTGAAGCTGGCTGCAGCCGGGCTGATGTGCATAGGGTTTTGAACCTGCACGCGGCGCAAAACGCCCTGGACTGTGCGTTGTGGGACCTGGAAGCCAAACTGACCGGAACACCGGTCTGGCAATTGGCCGGACTGGACAAGGAGCCGGAACCGGTCATCACCGCCTATACGCTCAGCCTTGAGACGCCCGAAAAAATGGCAGAAGCCGCTGCCCGGGCAAGCGGACGCCCCCTGCTCAAGATCAAGCTTGGCGGCGATGGTGACCATGAGCGCCTGCGTGCCATCCGCGACGCTGCTCCTGATACCCGCCTGATCATCGATGCAAACGAGGCCTGGAAGCCTGCCGACCTGGACAATCACCTGGCGGCATGTGCGGAAACGGCGGTCGAACTGGTTGAGCAACCGCTTCCAGCCGGCGATGACGATGCACTGGGCGGCCTGGGTAAGACCGATGTACTGATCTGCGCTGACGAGAGCGCACACGGCAAGGAAGACCTGCACAAGCTGGCCGGCAAGTACAGTGCGATCAATGTCAAGCTGGACAAGACAGGCGGGCTGACGGAGGCCCTCGCTCTGGCTGACGCTGCACAAGATCAGGGGTTTGAGATCATGATCGGCTGCATGCTGGCGACCTCGCTGGCCATGGCACCGGGGCATATTGTGGCGCAGCGCGCCCGTGTGGTTGACCTTGATGGCCCGTTGCTGCTGGCCAGGGATCGCGACCCCGGCATCCGGTTCGACGGATCGCTGATGTATCCGCCACCGCCGGCACTGTGGGGCTAGCGGCAGATTTCTTGTGCATCGTGAGCTAACCGGGCGAGTGTCTTTTCAGGAAGACAGCCAGCACCAGCGCGACACCGCACATCCCGGCCATCCACAGATAGCTCAGCGCCGCATGCGCATTGTACGCCCAGCCCGCCAGGGCAATTGCACAGGTCATGAAAACCCCGCCGGATATCGCCACAAACACCCCCTGCGCCGTGCCTGCAAAATCGGCGTCCATGAAACGGCGCACATAGTAGATTGTGCCCAGATGGGTCATGCCGTAACTCGCCGCATGCAGGACCTGCAAAAACACGACCATCACTACCGGAGGGTCAAGGGCCATGCCGGCCCAACGCAGCACACCGAGACCGGCACCAGCCATCAGCAGCAGGACGGGGCCCATGCGTTCGACCGAACCGCGTGCATACATGAACAGCACAATCTCGGCGATCACTCCCAGCGACCAGAGCCCGCCGATCATCACCCCGGAATATCCCAGGCTCTCCCAGTGCAATGAACCAAAACTGTAATAGACCGCATGACTTGCCTGTGTCAGGCCCGCCACAAGGATCAACAGTGCAAAGCCTCCCGTCATCAGGACAGTACGGGCAGCAGCCAGGGTTGGTGGAGCGGAATGAGGTGCCTTCTTGGCTCCCAGTTTCGGCAGCGCAAATCCACTGAGCGCCATCAGTACATGGGTCAGCAGCAGAACCCAGATAAGGCTTGCCTTGTCGATCACCAGCAGCAGTGCCCCTGCCCCGAGGGACCCGGCAATAAAGGTAACCGAACCTGCAATGCGCACCCGGCCGTAGTCATATAGCCCGGCATCGGACTGTTCGACTGCAACAGCATCCAGCATCGGCATGATCGGAGCCCAGCTCATGGCCGAAAGCACGATCAGGACCACTATTGCCGCCCTGTCCTCCACCAGCCCGGCCGCCAGCATGAAGACCGCTGCCAGGATCGCCAGAGAGATAATGAACCTGCGCCGGGCGCGGTAACGGTCCGCCATGTAGGTCAGCACCGGTGTGGCGACCACCCGCACTACGGATTGACAGCCCAGCGCGAATGCAATTTCGCCAATCGAAAACCCGCGCGCCGCCAGCCATACCGGCAGAAACGGCAGCATCACCCCCACCATGAGCAGCAGGGAGCCGTAGACCGCGCCTGTACGTACCGCCATCGGGTTGATCATATCGTCTCGCTCAAACGGGTTTTGTCTCAAATCAGTCCGCACGGAAAGGTTTCGGTAACCAAACTCGTCAATACTGTCTTGGCAAGTGTGTTATGCGTCGGGACGCAGGGAATTAAAAGTTATGTCGGACAATTCGGCTTTGGATACCATCGATGGACTCGATTATGAGGAAATCGAACAGGCCGTCATGGAAACCAGCCGCGGGCGCTGGTTTCTGACAGAATTCGCGCGACGCCACAAGGCAGCCGACACGGCCGTGCTGCTTGATGCAATCAGGCGGCTTGAAGGCCAGATCCAGTCCATGTCAGCCGAGGCATCTGTTTCACCGGAGACCGACCAGCCGGGCGCACATGCAGAACCGGCACAAGGTGACGAGCAAGCCTCCGAGACCGGCGACGATGCAACGGACTATGAGGAAATAGCCGACAAGCTTGACCGCACCACGCAGCTGGTTCGCCGCCTGCGCAGCTCCCATAAACTCATCGGTGACGCGGCGGACAAGCAACTGTCTGCTCCCAAGACCGTTCCGGTAGCTTCGGCCACTGCCACGGTTGCCGGCGACCCGCCGGGCTTTGTCGGATCGGACGATGACATTTTCGCTGACAACAGCACACATGCCGTCGAGCATGCGCAGCAGGCAGATGCGGCAGCGCTGGAGCCAGACTCCACCGAGACCCCGGTAGATATGTCGCCCGTCAATGGCGACACACTGGATTTTGCCGATTTTGATGCCACCGATGTCACAGCACCGCATGATGACGAAGCGGCCGATCACCCTAAACAGCAGTTGGAAACGGATCTGGCATTGTCGCCGGCCAACGAACCATCCGAGCCGGAAGTTCCTGCTGAAGAAGACACCGGCGCCAGCGGCCGCATCAACATCGGCAGCCCCACCGCTGCAAACCAGGTTCACACCGACGATGAACCCGCAGCAGAGCCGGAGCAATCCGCAGACGAGCCTGCAGCAACCCAAGATGCCGGTTCCACCACAGACGCTTCAGAGCCTGCAGAAAAACCCAAAAAACGGATCATTGTCATTCGTCGCCCTGCCGATCAACCCGGTGAAATTCCACTGGCTGACAGTGCCCCTGAAATACCCGGCGACGGCCCTTCAGCGGCTTGAGCCGTTATTGCATCCACTTTGGCCGGCCTGATGATCTGACCGGCGCATTCCAGGGCAAGAATACGCCGGTGCCTGGTCAAGCCAGTTTTGCTTCAAGAATAATGTTGAACGGTGTCTCGGCAACCCGCTCCACCGACGTGAAGCCTGCCTCTTCCATCACCTCGGACAGGCGGCGTTGGCCTGCCTGTGCGCCCAGTGCCAGTCCTACATTCTGTGACAGGGAACATGGCGTGCACACCGCAGTGGAAGCGGCGTAGTAAAGACGACTGATCGGGTTGATGTTTTCTTCGATCGCGTTTCCGGCCGCAGGCTCCACCAGCAACACGCTGCCGTCGGCCTTGAGTGCCTTGGCGGCGTGACGCGCGGCACCGACCGGATCACCCATGTCATGCAGGCAATCCATGAAGCAGATCAGATCATAACCTTCGTTCGGGTAAGACTGCGCATCCACCGTCGTAAAACGGATGTTACGTGCAACCCCGGCTTCCGTTGCCCGGTCCTGGGCAATTGCGATGGAGGCATCATGGCTGTCGAAACCGTCGAACTGCGAGGCGGGAAAGGACTCTGCCAGCACGATTGTCGAGGCGCCATGCCCGCAACCGACATCGGCAACAAGAGCACCCTTTTCAAGCTTGGCCGCCACACCGTCCATGGCTGAAATCCAGTCCGTTGCCAGGAAGGTTTTGTAGCCGGGCCTGAACAGAGACTCGCTGCCGCAGAAAAGACGGTGATGGTGTTCACCCCAGGCAATTCCCTCTCCGGTCCGGAACACATCTGCAATGCGATCCTCGTCGAGCCACAGCGATGCAGCGACTTCGAGCGCGGGAACCAGGAATACCGGGCTTTCCGGATCGGCCAGCACCGGCACATATGCCTCCGGCAACAGATAAGTTTCATCCTGCTTGTCATAGACAAGGTAACCGCCCGCTACCTGGTTGTTCAGCCATTCCCGGACATAGCGCTCCGCCAGAGAGCACTTTGCCGCGAGTGCCGTTGAAGTAAGACCGCCTGCCCCGGCCAGCGCACGATACAAACCCAGCTTGTGGCCGATATTGGTCATGACGCCTGAAAGCGTGGCGCTTACATCCGTGACCACCTGTCCCGCAAAGGCTTCTGTTGAAAGTGGTTTCATGTTCATCCTGATCTCCAGTTTTCTGTTGCTTGGTTCACGGCAAAAGACGCCGTGTGTCGATGACCGGGAGATATCGAACACGCCTTGTGCGGGATAGTTCAGCAAGTGTAGAATTGAACTACACAATGTGTAGTAACCTGCTATTCCGGATGGAGACGGTGATGGAGTACGGACAGTTTTGCCCGATCGCGAAAGCATCCGAAATCATTGGTGAGAAATGGACCGTTCTGATCATCCGCGAAATTCTCATGGGCGGACGCAGGTTTTCAGAATTGCAGCGCGGGCTCGGGACTATTTCGCCAACGCTGTTGACCCGCCGGCTGGTTGATCTTGAGAACAATGGGCTGATCTATCGGAAAACCGCCACTGGCGCGCGCAGCCATGAGTATTTTCCAACCGAATCCTGCAAGGAACTTCTGCCGGTACTGTTGTCACTCGGCAACTGGGGCATGAAGTGGGCCCGCGAAAACCTGCGAACCGAGGATTATGACGTCGATTTGCTGATCATCTACCTGCAGCGCAGCGTTCAGCCCGACAAGCTGCCGTCGGCAGAGACAATCATAAAATTCCAGTTCACCGACATGCCGGAAAAGGGCCACTGGTGGCTGATCTCGGATGGCACCGAGGTCGAGGCATGTGACAAGGATCCCGGCAAGGATGTGGACGTCTACTTCACCACAACGGTCAAAACCATGACCGAAATCTGGATGGGGAACCGAAGCTATCGCTCCGCCCGCAAGGCGGACCAGATTTCAGTGACCGGCAATTCATATCTTGCCGATCATCTGACCTCCTGGATGCAGAGCAGTCCGTTCGAGGCTTTGCCGTCAGCAGACAACATTCTTTAGGCCCTGCTCACCTGCGTGATGGCTTGCAGCGTCGCGGCCAAACATGGCCAGAGCAAATCCCGTGTGTACTCAGGTCTCGTTTTCGGCTCGCAGGCTCGCCTCGAACCCCTCGCGATCCTGCCTGATTTTATTGAGAACCGTTTTGAGTGCGAACGGCCTTTTGTCATGCATACCGCTCCAGATGATGATTTCCAGCAGGATCGGTGCCAGGTCCCGGCCTTTCTTGGTCAGTTCATAGACGAATGCCCGGCGGTTTTCCGGATCACGCGATTTATCGACAATGCCCTCCGCCTCCAGGTGTTTGAGCCGGGCAATGAGAATGTTTGATGCAATGTGTTCATCGGCTTCCAGAAACTCGCTGTAGGTCCTTTTACCCCTCAGCATGATTTCGCGGATGATCAGCAGGCTCCACTTGTCTCCGAATGTGTCGAGCCCGAATGCCACCGGACAGCCCGTCTCGCGCTTGTTGTTCTCAGTCTTCATTTTCACATTTTAGAAAATTAACTTGCAAAATGCAATACGTACCTCTATTCGAATTACATATTGCGTTTTGCAATTCGTAATCAAACACCCCAAGCCTCAATGGAGCACCCAATGAAAACACCCTTGCAAACACTTCGCAGCACAGCCCTTGCGGTCACACTCGCAGTCTCGGCCATGCCAGCCGGCACTGCCGGTGCAGCATCAACTGAAGAGACAGTCAAATTGCTGACCGCCAACTTCCCGATGCGGCAGGTTGTTCAGGTCGAAGTCGGAGATTTCCGTTTCAAACCCGGTCAGGTGGCTCCGGTTCATACCCACGAGGCGCCGGCGATCGGTTATGTCAGCAAGGGCATGATCATCTATCAGGTCGAAGGCGGAAAGCCGCAGATCCTGCGCGCCGGAGATGCGTTCTTTGAACCGGTTGGAACCCGCATTCTTCGCTTCGACAATGCATCGGCCACCGAGGCGGCTCACTTCCTCGATTTCAATCTGGAACAGGCCAATGAACCGTTCATTGTGTTTGAGAAAAAACCGTCCGAAGCCATCGACCGCAGGCCGCTGCCGACCGTCAAGCTTGCCGGCATCCATACTGAAAAAGTGGAGGTCTTCACCAACAGGATCGATGCAGATGGCACGATAATCCTGGAAAATACCGAACCAACACTTGGTCTTGTTGCCGAAGGTGTCATCGAGCTTCGGGTGACGGGACGCCAGATTAAGCGCCTTGCGGCCGGGCAAACCTTCGCGCTTCCGACAGCCGGCTCCAAGGCAACGATCGTCAACAAATCCGCTGAAGTTCCCGCCAATGTGATTACGCTGCGGATTCACTGACCTGATGGCGGGCTGCACTCGGCCCGCCAGCTTCAGGCCGGCTTTTCGATCACTGTCTGCACGGCGCCGACGGCAGCTTTCTCCTTCACAGTGTCTGATTTCTTGTCATCATCTGCAATGCGCACAGTTACTTCCCTGTGGGCAAAGTGAATACCGTTCGCCTCGAACAGTTCCTGAATACGGTGGTAGACAACCTTGCGCACATCAAACTGGTCGCCGGGCTTGGTCATGAACTTGACCCGCACGATCATCGCGGAATCGTCCATTTGCTTCACCCCTTGTGACTTCAGGGGCTGCATGAACTTGTCACCGATCTCGGGATGATCCAGCAATTCTATGCCGAGCTTCTTGACCAGTTTCCGGACCCGTTCAATGTCGGTGTCGTATGTCAGCCTCAGCGGCAGCTTCATCATCACCCAGTCACGCGAGAAATTGGTCAGCTGCTTGATTTCGCCAAACGGGATGGTGTTCAGCGGGCCGTTGTGATGGCGCAACTGCATGGACCGGATTGATATCTTTTCAACCGTGCCCTTGGCCGATCCAATGTCAATGTATTCGCCCTTGCGGAACGCATCATCAACCAGGAAGAAGGCACCGGAAAAAATATCCCTGATCAGCGTCTGTGCACCGAACCCGATGGCAAGCCCCACCACGCCGGCACCGGCAAACAATGGTGCAATGTTCACGCCCATCTCCGACAGGGCAATCATGCCGGCAATAGTGACGATGGTAATCAGCAGAAAGTTTCTGAAGATCGGCAGTAATGTCGCCAGTCGTGTTGCCCCGGCCCCGCCTGGTTCGCCACCGACTTCCGCCTCTTCGCCTGCGTGAGGGTCCTCTTCTTCTACCTTGCTGTCGATCCACAACTCGACTGCACGATAGGCGATATAGGCCCCGAACAGGACGACTATGACGTCCAGCGAGCGGGCAACCCAGTTGGACGGATCACCAAAATTGATGCCCCAGATCTGCGCAATCGCAGCCAGCCCGAGAAAGGCAATGCCAAGCGCTGATGCATGTTCGATCAACCCCTTGAACACCGAACCGGACCCCGTGTCGCCATCAGTCGCTTCCACCTGCTCTCCCGATGTGCCGGCAGTCACACCTTCCTGTTCCGCCTCCGCTGCAGCTGCCGCCAGTTGCTGCATCCTACTGTGCCCGGCAAACAGCTTGTCGATCAGCACCAGGGTAATGCCGTACACAACAAGCGCGGCAATCAAGACAGCAAGCGGCGCCCCCACCAATCCGCTCGATGCCGGCTGGTCCAGCAGCAGACGCACGGCAGAAACCGCCCACGCGCCCAGGACATAGGTGATCAGGATGACATGCCATGACCTGGCCAGCGCGCGCAGCCAGAACGGTTTTTCATCAAGGCTGCCAAATCCGGCGATTGCCTGTGCAACTGCGCTTCGATGTACCACTGCAATGCCGCAAAACAGCAGTGCCGAAATCAGCGAGCCGAACATCAGCATCAGCTTGTGCGTGCTGACATCGAGCCCCAGGTGATCCATCCACACGCAAACGCCGATGATGGAAAGCGAGATCGCAGTGGCAATCAACAAGGTCTGATAGAGGCGTTCTGCCTCCGCATCATCCATGTTGATCATTCGGTAGTTGGGCACGCTCGGCACCAGGATGTTGATGTAGATGGACCGCATCAGCCGGTAAGCCATATAGGTCCAGACCACTGCAAGGCCTGTCGCCCTGCTCGGCATGTGATCGCCTGCATAGATGATGACGATGATGCTGCCAACCGCTGCCACGAACAATGCGAACAAGCCGAATGTCGTTCCTCTGAACAGCAGATAGCCGATTTTCTGCTGCCTGCTGGTGGGGACCTCGGGAACCCTGGGGGCAAACACGTCCCTGACCCAGTTGGCAACCGGCTTCGCCGCCAACCGCCCCAGCACAACACCGGCAAGGCCCGCCACGAAAGCATAGAACAACCAGTTGATCTTGTCGTCGGGACTGGCCTTGGCCAGCGTGGACTTCATGTTGCCAAGCGCCTGTTCCGCATTGCCGAGGGTGAGTTTGAAACGGAACAGGGCCCGGTTGAGGATATCCGAAATTCCCGGGTCATTGGCGTTCTGGCCTGCCTTGGCCGCATCAGTGGAGTTCCCCACAACAATGACGGTTGCACCCTCCCGCGCCGCCTTCTCCAGGGCCGGTTTGATGGCATCCACAACATTGGTTGAACCTGTAGTGTCCTGTGCGGCCACCGGCAAACTCGCCGTATGCAATGTAAACACCATTGCCAATACAACTGCACAGATTATACGCCGCCACCCGGTTGGTTCCGGAACTGCCATGCCCCATCCCTCCATGTGTCACCCCGCCTCCGGCTTCCTGCCGGGCACGGGCGACTGCCGGCCAATCTTGCCTGACCGGTTCTGCCTGGATGTTAGTTCATCGGCAAAGGTGACCGCAACGGATAAGAGATCATCCTGGTCGTCCGCAACCCTAGCTGGCACCCAATATATCCAGCATCAGTTCAGCATCGGCGTTGCCGCCGGACAGCGTGGCCGCCACGGTCTTGCCCGTGCAGTCGACCTTGCCGGCGAGCAGCGCGGCCAGTGCCACGGCGCCGCCGGGCTCAACGACAAGTTTCAGGGTTTCAAATGCAAACCGTACTGCCGTGCGTACTTCATCTTCCGACACGGCCAGCCCGCCGGACAGGCGCGGCTGGTTGACCGAGAACGTCAGCTCGCCAGGTGTCGGCGTCACGATCGCATCGCAGATCGACATGGCGCCCGGTTCGTTGCTGACCCGTTCGCCCGCCACCAGCGAGCGGCCGTAATCGTCAAACCCCTCCGGCTCGCAAGCGTATATTTTCGCATCCGGCGCCATGGCCTGAACGGTCAGGGCCACGCCGGCGGTCAGTCCGCCGCCGCCGGTACATACCAGCATGGTATCCAGCGTCTCACCGTGTTCCTTAAGGTCTTCGACAAGTTCAAGCCCGGCTGTTCCCTGCCCGGCAATGATCCACGGGTGTTCGTAAGGCGGCACCAGTTGCGCACTGCGTTCAGATGCAATGGCATTGCCGATAGTCTCGCGGTTCTCACCGAACCGGTCATAGGTGACGATTTCCGCCCCCAGCGCGACCGTGTTGCGTTTCTTGATGGCAGGCGCATCTTCCGGCATGACGATCAGCGCCGGAATACCCATCATGCGCGCAGCCGCTGCAACGCCCTGGGCGTGATTTCCGGACGAATACGCCACCACACCGCCGGAATTATCCTGTGCGTTGAGCCTTGAGATGAAGTTCCAGGCACCGCGAAACTTGAATGATCCGGTCCGCTGCAGGCACTCCGGCTTTAAAAAGATTCGCCCGCCGGTCACTTCATCCAGAACATCGGACCGGACCAGTGGCGTACGGACGGCACGCCCTTTAAGGCGTTGGGATGCTTCAACAATATCGCTGAATTCCGGTGTTTTAAACTGCGGCACGGCCATCATTTTGCATCACCTATCTTGAACATTGAGGCTCAGGTTACCACATCTGCATCATCAGTTATCCAAAAACCGGAGGGATTTACACATGACTACGCTTGCGCGTAACAAAGGCCGCTGGACCCCGCTCGCAGTTGCAGCTGCGGTTCTCGGCTTTGTAACCTGGTGGCCGATCGGCCTCGCCGTAATTGCCTACATTATGTGGGGCGGCAGCGTTGACGATCTGGCACGCGAAGGAGTTGACCAGGTCAAGGCGGCTATCAAACCCGCTACCACATCAACCAGCACAACCGGCAGCGCGGCTTTTGACGCCTACCGGGCAGAAACCCTGCGCCGTCTGGAAGAGGAACAGGCCGAATTCAACAGCTTCGTCACCAAGCTGCGTGACGCCCGCGACCGTGAAGAATTCGAACGCTTCATGTCGGACCGCGACATTGCAATCGAAGCTGAAAAGACCAGCGTCAAAAGCTGATCTTCAAGCCACCTATTCTCAATGACAGGCCCGGACCTTGCGTCCGGGCCTTTTTGATGCACTCCGCCAGGCAGTCAGCAATCAGAAATTCGTCTTCTTGTCAGATGAAACACTGAACAGAGGTGTAATTTGAGCGCGGATTGTCTTGTCCTTCCACGGCACAAGGCCATAGTCGCCACACCATTTGGCCTTGAACACCTTGGGCTCGCCCTCGACCTTGAAGGAGAACGTGAGACACTTGCCGCTCTTGCGCACCTTGCCACCGGTAAATACGCCAGGCACCTGCAATCTGATACGGCAGTCCTTGCCCAGGAACGCATTGGTTGACTCGTTCTTGCCACGGAAACTGGCGGAAATCTTGTACCGCCCGGGCTTCGCCCAGCCATACCCGCAGTCAGCCGCCACGGCTTGGTTTGCATCGGCAACCAGGAACACACCAGCCATACCAGCGGCCAGTACGGCACTTACGATATTTCGCTTAATGAAAGTCACAATCCTTCCTCCAGCCAGTCAGTTTTTCCGACAAACTACCTCACGAAAGCCGATAGCGCCATACTTGTCCCAAAATCTGGCATCCGTTCGACGCTATGGTCGAGCCCGCAAGCGTGGAAACGTCTTGCCGGCTTGCATGGCCCTGCACATTCAGGTCGGCTTACTGGCTGGCGGCTGCAGGTTTCTGGACGTGCTCTCCCCAGTGCCTGGGCGTCATAGCACGCAAAGTTTCAAACCTCCAAGGCGGGCCGTACTCAACCAGCGATATTGATGATGTATTCGGGATCTCCAGTAAACTGAACGCCCAATTCAGACCCGTTCATCCAGCGCAACTTGCACGGCAGGGCAATGTCCTCGCTGTTGATCAATATCCTGAAGGTATGAGGGACAAAACGCAGCGGGACCGATATCAGCCCTGCCCCCAACAGGCTCATGTCTTTCATGTCACAGAATACTCGGCAGCCATTGTTGCCAAGCAACAAGCTGACCGGTTGGCCAATCGGATAGCGGGGATGGGAATTACGTCTTTCATTCATGGTCAGATGCTATAGCTCAAACACACTCTCAGGTGGTCTGAAACCACTCAGTGCAACTAACAAATGGTTGCTCCGGCCTGCCGTCGGTTCCAATGCCCATCCCCTGTCACACGTCTTTGTGGCAGTTCCGGCGCCGTAACCAGGTACTTGTAGACGAGAAGGTCAGGATGGCGTTGACCAGGATGTAAGTCCGTGTAGGTATTGCTCAAAGCCGGTATTGCAGCTAGTCAAAGGTATTCCCCGAGGCAGGCAGCGGCCCGTCATTGCAAAAAATGAAGGAAGAAAACATGGATGTTTCAGGCAAGAAAATTGTGCTGTTCGGAGGCACTTCAGGTATCGGTCTGGCAGCAGCCCGGCAACTGGCGGCACTTGGTGGCAAAGTCACTGCGATCAGCCGAGACCCGAGCAAGGCGGGTGACCCCGGTGCAGGTATCAGCCTGAAACAGGGGGATGTGCGCGACGGCGAGGCGCTTCAGGCGCTGTTCAAGGAGCTTGCGCCCTATGACGTCCTGATCAGCGCCGCCACCGGTGGTGACCGGGCAATCGGCCCGTTCCTGAGCATGGACATGGACGGTTTCAAAGGCTCGTTCGACAAGATGTGGGGTTATGCCAACGTGGTTCGCTATGGCACCGAACACCTGGCCGACAATGGTTGTGTTGTTCTGGTCTCCGGCACACCCGCGCGCAAGACTCGCCCGGGACAGATCGCGCTGACTTCCGTTGGCGGTGCCGTTGAAGCCTTTGCACGCGGCGTCGCACCGGAACTTGCGCCCAAGCGCATCAACGTCGTCTCACCCGGTCAAATCGATACCCCAATGGTTGGCCTGAAAGGAGATGAGCGCACCAATTTCTATAACAAAGCCACCGAACGGAATGTGATCCCGCGCGCAGGCACGGCCGATGAAGTGGCGCAGGGCATCGTCTTTGCCGTTCAGAACGAATTCATCACCGGGACAACCATTGACGTGGACGGTGGCTTGCTAGTGTCTTGAGTGTTCAGCGTCAGTGAATTGTGCTGGTGTATCTGCCGCAGCCCTCATGAGCACACCGCTATGCGCTGCTTGACGCTGCAGGTTGTTCAACGCATCCGCTTGGTTCAGAATGTGAAACTCGGGCAAAAGGATAAGCCGGGGCAACGGGCATGACGTTATCGAAATCGGAGTTGCGTGCTTTTCAGGAGTTCGAGCAGTCGGGCTGGGAAACCGCCGCTGACCCCTATCATCAGCACTGGGGTTTCCTGTCCAGCCAATCCGCAGACCCGATGCTTGATGCTGCCGAGGTCACCCGTGGCAGCAAGGTTCTGGATGTCGCGACCGGAGCCGGATATGTCGCGGCATCAGCCGTGCAGAGAGGCGCGAGGGCTGTCGGGATCGATTTTTCCGCCGCGCAGATCGACCTGGCCAGACAAACCTTTCCGGAAGTGGAATTCAGAAAGGCGAGTGCCGAAGCACTGCCGTTCTCTCCAGATACGTTCGATGCTGTGGTCATGGGGTTCGGCATGAACCATATGCCGGATCCCGAAGCGGCATTTGGCGAAGCCTGCAGGGTTCTGAAACCTGGCGGCCGTTTCGCATTCACGGTGTGGTCGCAACCCAACCCCGGCGAAGGCTTCGGAATTGTCCTGTCGGCCATTGAAACCCACAGTGCGGCATATGCCAGCCTGCCTCCTGCGCCACCCTACTTCCGCTTTGCGAACCCGGACGAGACCGCCGCAGTGTTCACTCAGGCCGGCTTTGTAGAACCGGCCACCGTGACCGTGCCGCAATACTGGCGCCACACCTCACCGGATCAGGTGTTCGATGCCTTCAACGAGGGCGCTGTTCGCGCCACCGCCATGTTGCGGGCCCAACCCGCCGACGCGCGGCACGCCATACGATCTGAAGTGAAAAGCGAAGTGACCAAACTGCGCCAGGGCGATTACTATGTCATCCCAGTGCCAGCCGCACTGTCTTCGGCGACAAAACCGTAAGAACATCAGTTCTCCGGCCGCCAGCGTTCACGCAAGCCGACAGCAACGCAGCTACCAGCCCTTGAAGTCGAGGAACCCCTGCCCGGTCCAAACAAGGTCCTCGTCGACATCACCGATGTTGGCGGCGTCCTTGCCGTCATACTCAAACGCGTTGAGAACAATGCGGATGGCGTTCAGGCGGGCCCGCTTCTGGTCATTGGCATCGAGCACCGTCCACGGCGCATGATCGGTGTCGGTATTCCGGAACATGTCTGTGATCGCCCGGGTATAGGCATCCCACTTGCGCACCGACTTGGTGTCGATGGGCGACAGCTTCCATTGCTTCAGGGGGTTGGTCTTGCGCTCGTAAAACCGTTTCAGCTGTTCCGGGCGTTCCACCGTCAGCCAGAACTTGAACAGGTGGATGCCTTCGCGCTCCAGCATGCCTTCGAACACCGGGGCTTCCATGAAGAAATCCTGCACCTGGTCTTCACTGCAGAAACCGAACACCCGTTCAACGCCTGCCCGGTTGTACCAGGAGCGATCGTAGAACACCATTTCTCCTTCGGTCGGCAGGTGGTCGATATAGCGCTGGAAATACCACTGGCCGCGCTCGACATCCGACGGTTTGGACAGGGCCACGGTGCGTGCTGCCCGCGGGTTCAGGTTCAACTGGAAGCGCCGGATCGTGCCGCCCTTGCCGGCTGCATCACGGCCTTCGAACACCATCACCACCCGCTCATTGTTCTCTCGTACCCAGCGTTGCAGCTTCACCAGTTCGACCTGCAGGGCTTCAAGATGGTCTTCATACTTGGATTCCTTGATTTTCTTGTCGCGGATATAATCGCCATGCGGAAACGTGTGGGCGTCAATTTCCGGCGGAAGATCGTCAAATTCCAGCGACCACTGTTTCGCAGCTATTTTCCTGGCAACCATCTTCAATGCCCTTCATAAACCGGGGTCACGCCCCCTAACGCCATCTGTCTGCCGCACCATACCCCAGATACGCCGCCTTGAGGTATTGAACCCGCAAGGATGGTAAAACAAACCGCCCGGGCAGTGATTGCATCATGGCCGGCAGCGCGTCTTTATGTTGCCTCGTACCTGCGATCACGTCCGCCAGCCGGTTGGCCGCATAGCTTGCCATGGCCACGCCGTTGCCGTGCCAGCCGAAGGCGCCCCATACATTGTCCATGCCGTCAATCGGCCCGGCAAACGGCAGCCTCGTCGACGTCATGCAGACCAGCCCGCCCCAGGAGTATTCTGTTTCGACGTGTGAAAGCCGGGGAAAGAAACTGTCAAAATCGGCCCGCAGCGAGCGCTGGATCGCCTTCATGCCCTCAGGCGATGCATCTGTGCCGCCGCGTCCGCCAAACATGAAGCGGTTGTCCGGCAGCAACCTGAAATAGTGCAGCAGGTTCAGGGTATCGTAGGACGGGTCGGTCCGAGTCCAGCCCTGCGCCTTCAGTTCGTTATCGCTGATCGGGCGGGTCACGATAATCCGGGTCAGCGCCGGCAACAGCCTGCCGCCGATGGCTGCGGGCAGTGTTTCATCGGTATAGCCGTTGCTGGCCACAAGCACGGTTTTCGACGTCACCTGTCCGGCGCCCGCCTTGAGTGTATGCAGCCCGGTTTCCGAGTTCCAGTCTGTTACCTCGGAGTTTGAAAATACCGTCACTCCGGCATCGATAGCCGCCCGCGCCAGCCCGCGCACATATTTCAGCGGGTGCAGCCCGAAGGTAATGTCGCTTTGCAGGCCGGCATGAAACGCATCGCTGTCATTGCCGCGCTCCGCAAGCTCTTCACGGCTCAAGAATGTAGAGTCGATGCCGAAGCTGTCTCGCAGGAAAGCCTGTTCCTCCTTGAGGTCCTTTATCGCCGTTTCATTGTGCGCCAGTTGCAGTTCACCGTTTCCGGTGCGTTCCGCGTCGATACCGTTGGCGGCAAGGAATTCACCGACAAAATCAACCGCCTCACGCTGCGCTGTATGAAACCGCCCGGTTTCCTGGAGACCGAACCGTTTGATCATCTGGCCATAGGAGAGTTTCGATGAACCCGGGCAGCAGAACCCGCCATTGCGTCCTGACGCACCCCAGCCAATGTCACCGGCTTCCAGCACACACACCTTGAGCCCGTGGGCTTTCGTCAATTGCAGGGCAGCATGCAGACCCGCATAACCGCCGCCGATGACCGCCACATCTGCCGTGTGTGCACCGTCCAGCGACTGTGTGGTCCGGCCCAGCGGGTCAGCGGAGGCTTCCCAGTAACTAGGCACAGTGGTGGAAAAATCAAAAGCGGCAGGGTGATAAAGTCTCATAAGATCGGGATGGTTTTGGTTGCTTCAGCCAAAACCATAAACCTGATCGCACACAAAGTGTTAGTGCAACTTCATGGTTTCTTCGAAACCCAGAAGTTGCACTAGCTGGAACCTGATGCGGCAACCGGAAAACGTCAAGCAATGAAACGGGGGTTGCAGACCACCGCGGGCAACAGATAAACAGGAATTGGTGAGTTTTTCCGTTTACAGTCCATGTCATTCAAACCGATCACATTGCTGGCCTGCCTGAGCATTGCCCTTTCGGCGGCGGTACCGATTTGCGATGCGCGCCCGGTCACCCGCGAACAGGGCCTGCACAAGATGTATGGTCAACTGGTGATCAAGGGCTTTGCCGGGTTCAGCGCAAAAGACCCGCGCGTGCGTACCGTGCGCAAGGCGCTTGAGCAGAGCCTGCTCGGCGGGGTCATCCTGTTCCAGAAGAATATCAAGAACCCGAAGCAAGTCGCTGCCTTGACTCAGGTTTTCCGATCTGCCGATATCCGCTACACCCCGATCATCGCGGTTGACGAGGAAGGCGGTGCCGTCGAGCGCCTCAACCGCGCCAAGGGGTTCACCTACACACCCGGGCATTTCCGCATGCAGCAGCGCAGTACCGTTGCCCAGGCCCGCAAGCGTTATGACGGCATGGCCAGGGAGCTGGCCGATGCCGGTTTCAATACCAATTTCGGCCCCGTCGTCGATCTGCGCCTCAATCCTAAGAACCCGGTCATTGCCCGCAATTACCGCTCGTTCGGCATCCACCCGCTTTATGTGGCACGCTATGCGCAGAGTTTCGTCGCCGCCCATGATGCGACCGGCATCGGCACCGCACTGAAACACTGGCCGGGCCACGGCTCATCGACAAAGGACAGCCACCGGCACTTTGTCGACGTCACCAGGCACTGGCAGCGCATCGAGATTGAACCGTACCGCCGCCTGTTCGCCAAGGGTTATTCGGGCATGGTGATGACGTCGCACGTCTATCACCGTGACTGGGGCAATGCCCAGAAACTGCCCGCCTCGCTGTCGCCGGTGGCCATCAAGACCATGCTGCGCGATGACCTGGGGTTTGACGGCGTGGTCATCACCGACGACCTGCAGATGCGCAGCATCAGTTCCAGACGCAAGCTGGAAGATGCCATCATCATGGCCCTGGCGGCAGGCAATGACATTGTGCTGATCGGCAATGTGCTGGCGCAGGCCCCGTCGAACCCCGACTTCGCCGTTCGTGCCATAGCCCGCGGCGTCAGGGACGGCCGGTTGAATTTCAAGCAATTGTACCGGTCATGGCAGCGCGTGATCGCCTACAAGGCCCGCATCAGGCGTTAGACAATAGCTTCGATATCATGACGAAACTTTGAATGCGCATGGCTGGCGGATGGGCTATACAGGCCCCATGCAGATGATTTCAAAAGCCCTCGCTGCGGCGCTTTTCCTGTGCCTGATGTCGCTCAGCGTCAACGCGGCCAGTCTGGTCATGTTCGATCGCAAGGGCTGCCCGTGGTGTGCCAAGTGGCATGCCGAGATCGGGGTTGAAACTTACAATGCCGGGCCTGAAGGGCGCACTGCCCCGCTGCGTGTGCTGGATGTCGCCTCACCGCGCCCCAAGGACCTGAAAGGCATTGGCGGCATTGTCGGCACGCCGACATTTGTATTGGTCGAGAATGGCCGCGAGATCGACCGCATGGTCGGTTATCCCGGCAAGCAGGTGTTCTTCGGCAAGGTCCAGCTGATGCTCGACAAGCTGTCCGGCGCCGACAAGCAGTACAAGACCATAATTGTGCAGTAGCCGGAACTGATCGACGCGCATTGATCTGTCGCATTGACGCAGCAAGCGGGTTTCCTCACATGTTCGCAAAGATACATTCCAATCTGCTGGAGACTGGACGCCCATGAACTTCGACTTCACCAATGCCCTGTTCGGGCTGGCAGGCGGTATTCTTATCGGCCTGTCGGCGTCCCTGCTGCTGCTGGCCAATGGCCGCATTGCCGGGATCAGTGGCATCACCGGCTCGCTGGTTGCATTAAAGCTGCCTGCCGCCTGGACTGAAAGCCTTGTGTTCCTGGCAGGTCTCGTGGCAGCACCTGCCCTTTATGCACTGCTCATCGCCCCTCCCGCCATCACCATAACCGGGTCCGTGCCGCTGCTGATCGCAGGCGGCGTGCTGGTCGGCATCGGCTCTCGCCTGGGGTCGGGCTGCACCAGTGGACACGGCGTTTGCGGCATGTCCCGCCTCTCCAAACGCTCGATACTGGCGACACTGACTTTCATGGGTGTTGCCATCGCGGTGGTCACCGCCTCCCGCACCCTGATGGCTGGCTGAAGGGAGGACTTTGAAATGCGCAGACTTGTCGCCCTTCTTGCCGGTTTGATCTTCGGCCTCGGCCTAGTGGTTTCAGACATGATCAATCCGGCCCGCGTGCTCGGATTCCTCGACCTGTTCGGCGGCGCATGGGACCCGACACTTGCCTTCGTGATGATCGGGGCGGTAGCGGTCATGGCGGTTGCATGGTCAATGGCCGGCACGCGGAAGGAACCGGTTTTCGGCGGAGACATGCCGGGCGCCGCTTCCAGCCTGATTGACGGCAAACTCATCGGCGGCGCCGCCGTCTTCGGTCTCGGCTGGGGTCTGGTGGGCCTGTGCCCCGGCCCGGCTCTCGCCGGTCTGCTGGTCGGCGGTGTACCGGTGCTGGTGTTCATCGCAGCGATGATTGCCGGCATGGGGGCGCTCAACCTGGTCAACCGGGCCTGATTCCTGCCTGTGCACAACCTCGCCTGTCCGGTGCTGTTATCGCCATAAAAGTGTTACGCTAGGTTACCGACGTAACCGGAGTGCATTGTGCGATGACCGGCAAGATCATTACCGTTACCCAGCAAAAAGGCGGGTCTGGCAAGACCACACTGGCCGCTCACATTGCCGTCGCCTGCGCGAAAAACCGCAAGCTCAAGACCGCCATTCTCGATACCGATCCGCAGGGCAGCCTCGGGCGCTGGTTCATGGCGCGCAAGGAACACGCCAATGGGGCGGGGCCTGACATGACCTTCCGCACCGCCAGTGCATGGGGTGCGCGCTATGAGGCACAAGCGCTGGCGGAAGAGCACGATATTGTGGTCATCGACACCCCGCCAAAGATGGGCGTGGACGGCAGGCCGGCAATCGAAACCGCCGACCTGGTTGTGATCCCGGTGGCCCCGTCACCGGTAGACCTGTGGGCGACCGAACCCACCATCGAAATGACCAGGGGCGAAAAGAAACCGGCCCTGATGGTGCTCAACCGCGCCAATCAGCGCGCCCGCCTGACCGGCGAGATCGCCGAAGCATTAAAGGAACTGGGGACCACGGCAGCCGAAACCATGATCGGCAATCGCATCATTTTCGCATCGTGCATGGGCGATGGCCGGTCGGTGATGGAAAGCCAGCGTTCAGGCCCGGCAGCGCGTGAAATTCTCGAACTCACCCATGAAATCGTCATGAGCCTGAAACAGCAGGACGCGGCCTAACCCTTCAGCGCCGCAATCACCTCGTCTGTTTTCACCACTTTCGACACGTTCTGCAGGGCGAAGTTGATCGATGCATTGTGCCATTCCGCGTTCATGGTCGAACAGCCGTCTTCCGGGATCACCATGTGATAGCCCTTGTCAGCACCTGTACGTGCCGTGTGCTCGATGGACATGTTGGTCCACGCACCGGTCTCGATGATGGTATCGCGCCCCGTCGCCTTCAATATGGTTTCAAGGCTGGTGCCTTCCCATGCGCTCATCCGGCTCTTGGTCACCACGTGATCGCCGTCTTTGGGTTCGAGCCCGGACACCGGCGCCACGCCCCAGGTGCCGCGCACCAGCGCGTTGGCATCGCGCAGGCCTTCAAACAGGGGCGCGTTCATGGTGACGCCCGGTGCGCCCGGCTCGACAATGAACCAGACATGGATCACCGGCACGCCGGCGGCCCGGCAGGCATCCGCCAGCCGCCTGATATTCTCGATATTGTTCTGCTGCTTGCAGTGGCCCGGTGAGCCTGACTCGGCAAACGCCCCACCGTCGATGACAACGTCGTTCTGCATGTCCTGGATGATCAGCGCGCAGCGAAACGGCTGCAGGAGCAATCCGTTCCCAGCCGGTGGCGATGCCGTTGCTTGCGCAGACGCGGAGGCTGTGGGGGCGGGAGAAGACGATTGCGACGCCCCTGCCCCTGCTTTCATGAACGGTTCATTGCGCGGGCCGACCCTGGTCTCGACGGAGTACAGCGAATGGGTGGCGCAGATGAACAGCGTGCGCCAGTCCTCGCCGCCCCAGTGAATATTGGCAACCAGTTCCGGCACCTGCACCTTGCCGATCAGCACGCCTTGCGGATTGTAGACCCAGATACCGGCGGGCGCGGTTACCCAGACATTGCCGTGCATGTCGCACTTCATGCCGTCCGGCACACCCGGCTTCATGCTGTCATGGATACCGGAGGCAAACTGCCGGCCATTGGCCAGCTTGCCGCTGGCAGTTACGTCGTAAACGCGAATGTTGGCCTGCACCGTGTCATTGATGTAGAGCAGTTTTTCGTCCGGCGAGAAACACAAACCATTGGGCTGGGTAAAGGTATAGCGGTCCACAACCAGTTCAGGTTCCGGGCCCGGCGCTGCCCCAGCGGCTATCTTGAAGACGCCCTGGAACCCGAGCTGCACTTCACGCTCGACCCCGAACCCCGGCATCCGGCCATAGGTCGGATCGGTGAACCAGATCGAGCCGTCCGACTTCACCACAAGGTCGTTAGGGCTGTTCAGCTCGCGGCCTTCATAATGGCTGGCCAACACCTGGCGGCTGCCGTCCGGACGAAACCGGGCAACCGACGACGTAGCGTGCTCGCAGACCAGAAGGTTGAGGTCGCCGTCATAGGTCATGCCGTTGCCCTTGTTGGACGGGTGCATCACCTCCCTGACGCCATGGCTGTCCCACCGCCGCCGCTTGTCATCCGGCATGTCGGAGAACAGCAGGTACTGCTCCGCCGGATGCCAGATCGGGCCTTCGGTGAAATTGAAACCGGTTCCCAGTTGCAGGACCGGGGCATGCTCGTCGATCAGGTCACGGAATGACGGATCAAGCGCATCATGTGCCATGGCGGGTTTCTCCTCTAGGTCGGTGGGCCGCTACATCGGGAACCAGTCACGGTTGGCAACGGTCTCGGTGATCGGTCCGGGCACGCTCATGCCCAGCCTGCCGACAACCTGCTGGTGTTCGATCTTGGCCGGGCGGTCATGCACCGGCAGCAGGAAGGTGTAATTGGTCAGGAGCTTCTTGATGGCCCCTTTCTCCGCCCGTTTGGACTCCGAATGATTGCCAGTCACACGCGGCTCCATCCAGTTGTTGGTGTTCACGTGGTTGACGATCTGGTCGTTGAAATCATAGATCACGTCACCGCAGATACACGCGAGGCCTTCCGCCGTCTCGACGATCACGTTCATCGATCCTTCGGTGTGCGCTCCGGCGGCCTCGCACCACACCCCGGGAATGATTTCTTCGGCACCGGTTATGTCCAGGTCGAGGAAGCGCATGGCCTCGGGTTCATAAATCCGGTCGACCAGGTGCTTGATGTCCGGCTTGGGATACTGCGGATACATGATGCCGGACACCGAGAATTCCATCTCGCGGCGGTTGAGCACCACCGTGGTGTTCATGTTGAAATGATCATCCTTGCCGGCATGATCGATGTGCAGGTGAGTGTGCAGCACATAGCGCACGTCGCCCATCTTGACGCCATGTTTGGCCAGCTGGTTTTCAATCATGTTGTCGTGGAACTGCAGACCGCGCATGCCGAGCGATTCCATGATCGCATTGTCGCGATAGCCCGTATCAACCACGATCGGGTACCTGCCGCCCAGAATGAGGAAGCCGTAAACCGGCACCCGGCGAATGCGCCCGCACTCATGCCCCAGCACCAGGAAGCTGGTTTCCAGCTCGATATCGCCGTAATCGAGAATCTTGATTTCAAGTGCCATTTTGCAGTTCTCCCTTCGTGGCTTCGACCGCTTGGCGGCCCGTCCGTTTTATTCGTCCGGGGCCAAGGCCCTAGAGTTTGTAGACCCGCTGCGCGGTGTCATGAAAAATTGCTTTCTGGTCCGCCTTGGACAGGCCCGAAGCGCCCTTTTTGAAAGCGCTCACCAGGCCTGCATAGCTGGTCCAGAGTTTCTCGATCGGATAATTGGAGCCGAACAAACAGCGTTCAGCACCGAATATTTCAACCGTGTCGGTCAGTAGGGTCTTGATGTGATCAGCATCATTGCGATGAATGAACGTGCCGAAGGCCGACAGTTTCGAAACCACGTTGGGTTCGTTCGCCAGCCGCTTCATACCGTTGCGCCAGGCTTCCACACCTTTGTCAGACAAGTCTTCCAGCATGCCGGCATGCTGCAGAACGAAGGTTACATCCGGACAGGCCCGGGCCAGTTTGGCCGCATCCTTCATCTGACCGGTAAACACCTGCAGGTCAAATGACCAGCCATAGTCCGCCAGCTTTGCGACATTGTTCTGCACCTTCGGGTCGGCGGGCAGATCAGGCCGCGAGGCAAACCGGTACATCGGCTCCTCGTGCCAGTGAAACTGCTGCCGGATGCCGCGCATCAGCGAATTGACTTTCAGTTTTTCAAGCTGCGGGCGCACGTCGTCCACGGTGAAATCCGCATAGCCGACGATGCCATGCGGCCAACCGGAGCGATCCGCCACCGCCTGCACCCAGGCGGCTTCATCGGCAAACCAGTTTGGCGCCCAGTTGGCCTGTACATAAACCGACTTAGTGATGCCCGATCCCTTGATGTCATCGAGGAATTCCTCGATCAGGTAATCGCGCATGATTGCCTTGTAGGGGCCGAATATGCGCGGCTGCTCCGGACCCAGCAGCCAGGGCAGATCGGCCTGCCGCCAGATGTGGTGATGGGCGTCGATGATTGTCATCTATGCAGCCTCCTGCCTGAGGGAAAGAACGCGCTCGCACAGCGCGCTCACCGAGCTGCCGTCTTCAATCGAATCCAGGTATGGCAAAATAGCCTGCATGGCCGCTGTTTCGGGCCGGTATCCGGCATCGCCCGCCAGCGGCGTGAGCCAGATCAGCTTCCACGACAGGCGCGACAGCTTTTCAACCGCGTCGACCAGGGTCGCGTGATCGCCGCGTTCCAGCCCATCCGACAGGGTCAGTACGGCCGCGCCCCGGGTGAAACCGGCAAACCGGGGAATGTCCAGGAATGCCTGCAGCGCATCGCCCAGCCGGGTGCCGCCGTCCCAATCCGCGACGATGCCGGAAACAAGGTTCAGGGCCTGCGCCCGGTTGCGCACTTTCATGGCGCGGGTGACCCGCGTCAGCCTTGTGCCGAGAGTAAAAATCTCAATGCGCTGGCCGGCCTGCGCCAGGGCGTGGGCAAAGCGCAAGTAGCTGTCCGTCTGGTCCTTCATGGAACCGGACACGTCAATCAGCAGCACGATCCGGCGCTGGCGCAGCTTGCGCCGCAGCTTGGGAAGCTCAATCACCTCGCCGTCGCGCTGCACCGCCTGGCGAAACACCTTGCGCATGTTCCAGCCATCTCCCTTGTTGGCGGCGGCGCGCCGGTAGGACCTGCGCACCGGCAACCGCTCGCGCGCCACTCTGCGGAAGCGCCGCAGGGCTTCAATTTCGTCGACACCTGCAAACTGGCGCGTCGACAGCACCTCGTCGCCCGTGGCTTCACCGCCTGCTTCATTAAGTTCGTCGGGCTCCGGCGGATCACCATCGCCTGCTGCTTCCTCGCCGACGAGAATTTCATCCTCGTCGGGTCCCGATGCCGGCACCGGGATCGACTGGCCCAGGAACTTCATGCGAAACAGCGCATCGAATTCGGGGCGCCGTTCCGGCGGCGGCGCAAACATGGCGCGGCCCGCCTGCAATATATCGCCCATATCACGCGGCCCCAGCAGGCCCACTGCCTCGACGAAGCCCATGGTCTGTTCCGGCGCGACGGAAAACCCGTTCTCGCGCAGCAGGGATGCAAACTCGACAAACGGTTCAGCCGCGCGCGGCAATGGCTGGGTGATGCTCATGCCGCCGTCCCCGTCACCAGTTGGTCGAGCCGGTCATGCACGAAATTGAGATCGTCCTGGTCCTTCAGCGCCACGCCGATGGCGCGCTTGAACGCGTCAGGCCATTGCGCACCCTGTGACTGCAGCAGCGTCGCGGCTTCTGCCCACTCAACCGTTTCGGCGACACCCGGCGGCTTGGTCAGCGGTTCTGCCCGCAACCGGCCCACGGCAGCCACGACCCGGTCGGCGGTATCACGCGCCACCGAGCTTGCCCGCATCATGACGATCTCGGCTTCACGCAACGCATCCGGATAGTCGATCCAGTGATACACACAACGCCGGCGCAGCGCTTCGTGCAGTTCGCGCGTCCGGTTGGAGGTCAGCACCACCACCGGACGCTGGTCCGCACGCACCGTGCCGCGTTCGGGGATCGAAATCTGGAAATCCGACAGAAATTCCAGCAAGAACGCTTCGAATTCATGGTCCGACCTGTCGATCTCGTCGATCAGCAGCAGGGCATTGCCACCGGACTGCAGCGCGTCCAGCATCGGACGCGCGATCAGGAAGTCGTCCTTGTAGATATTGACATATTCATCGCCGGCCTGCCGGATCGCCAGCATCTGGCGCGGATAATTCCATTCATAAAGAGCTGCCCCGGCATCGATGCCTTCATAGCATTGCAGCCGGATCAGCCGCCTGCCCAGGATCGATGACAGCGCCTTTGCCGCCTCGGTCTTGCCGACGCCCGGTGCGCCTTCCAGCAGCAGCGGCTTGCCCAGCGCCAGCGCCAGGTAGGCGGCCGTCGACAACCCTTCATCCGACAGGTACTGCGCGCCCTGCAAAGCTTCGTGAAGCTCCGGCGGGTTGGAAATCCCTGCTATGGTCGGGTTGACGGGCATGAGGTCTGTTGTCCGCTCCTAGAGCGCTATGAGGTTAAATTGATGCATTTGACCGCGGCGATTTTGGTCACTGGCTAGGCGGATTGCACGCCGTGGTGTAGCCCCACCACAAGTGCGATCCAACGACGCCAGAGGGCAAAATCGCCCGGCCCTTGCACTAATGTCTTCAACATCCTGGTTCTCCTCGGGGTGGGGAAAATCGGTCCATCGGCGTCGTTGCGCCGCTTGCCCGATGCACAGCATCGCGCTGCGCGACGCGCCTAGCCGAGTGAACCGATTTTCCGCCATCAAATGCATCAATTTAACCTCATAGCGCTCTATCGCTGGCCCTGCGGCTGGGCGCCGCCATTGGCCTTTATGCCGCGCAGCACCTTTTCAGGCGTGATCGGCAACTCGTCTATACGCACGCCCACGGCATTGAACACCGCATTGGCGACTGCAGGCAGCACCGGGTTGGCGCACATTTCCCCCGGTCCCTTGCCGCCGTAAGGACCATCCGGTGCAGGCCGTTCGAGGATAGCAATATCGTGCGGGGCAATGTCTCCGGGTCCCGGCATCACGTATTGGTTGAAGTCAGTCGGACCATGTGATCGTTCCGGGTAATAAGGCTCTGTTGTTTCCCACAAGGCATGGCTCATGCCCATCCAGGCACCGCCGACCAGCTGTTGCTCAACCATGCGCGGGTTGAGCGCCCTGCCGACCTCATAGGCCGAGTTCATCTGCTTGACGTCAACCTCGCCGGTTTCATCATCGACCTCGATGTCCACGACGAGTGCGGCGTGGGCATAACACGATACCGGTGTCATCTCGCCGGTCTCGGGGTCCACATCCGACATCGGAATCAGGAAGATGCCGCGTCCCGACACGGTCTTGCCCTGCTTGAACTGGGCCGCGCCGCAGGCCTCGCCTGTCGATATGGACCTGGACGGTGCGCCGCGCACGAAGATATTGCCCTTGCCGTCCGTCTCCAGGTCGGCTGCATTGACTTCAAGCTCTTCGGCCGCTGCCTCAAGCATCACCGAACGGGCTTCCTTGGCTGCCTGTATCACCGCATTGCCGACACGGTGCGTGCCGCGCGAGGCAAACGAGCCCATGCAGTGCGGGCCGGTGTCGCTGTCGGCAGTGTCCACATAGACATCCTCGACCGGGACGCCGAGGGTTTCCGCCGCAATCTGGCGAGTCACCTGTTTCATGCCCTGGCCCAGGTCGATGGAGGACAGCGCGACAGCAAACTTGCCGTCCGGATTGGAGTGCACCAGCGCCTGGCTCGGATCACCGCCGAGGTTCATGCCGATCGGGTAATTGATGGAGGCAAAACCCCTGCCCTTGTGAATGCTCATGATCAGCGCCTCCTGAAACCGGAATTGGATGCGAAACGACTGTAGCCGGGCCGGTTGACCGGACGTGCCGACGGCGGCGGTGTGATTTCTGACGGCGGGGCTGCGGGTGGTGATGCGGCAGGCGCCGGTGCCGGTGCTGCCGGCGGCGGGGTTTGCGCAGGCGCCGGCTGATAGGCAGGCGCGGCTGCCGGATGGGCATAGGCCGGTTGCTCGGCCGCAGGTTGTGGGGCTGCGGGTGGCGGCGACGCAGGCGGCGGTGTCGTATAGGCAGCAGGAGTCGGTGCAGGCGTGGAAGGTGCAATAGTGCGGGTCTGGCCGCCGCTGCCACGCCCGGCCCGGCGGTCACCGATCTTGCCGTCTTCATCGGTCACGGTGTGCGGGATTTTGGCTCGCTCGCCACCACCCCCGACCATCGACGATGCCTGTTTGAACTCATCCCGGATCGGCCAGTTGGCCTTTTCCGCCGCCACTTGCGCGCACTCGATCAGCGCACAGTTCTTGGCTTCGCGGCGATGGGCCTTCATGTCCCCGTCACGATAGGCATTCAGAATCCGGAACTCGACCGGGTTCATGCCGACCTCGTGCGCGATCTTGTCCATCTGGCTTTCAATGGCAAAATCCACGCCCGTCACACCGAAGCCGCGCATGGCGGTCGCCGGTGTCCGGTTGGTGAACACGCAGAACACATCCGACTTCACATTGGGAATATGGTACGGCCCGGGCAGATGCGCCGTACCCTTGATGATGGCGTAGCTCGACAACCGCGTGTAAGCACCTGAATCGAAATACCCGGTGAACTGGCGAGCAATTATGTGCCCGTCATTCATCACCCCGTCCTTCAGGTACCAGCGCTCACCGCCGCGCGGTGCGCCCACCTGCATTTCTTCTTCCCGGTCCCATACGAAACGGCACGGCTTGCCGGTCAGCATGCAGGCCAGGATCGCCATCGGCTCGACCAGGCTGTCGACTTTTCCGCCAAAGCCGCCACCCACCGTGCCACCGATGAAGTGCAGCCGGTTGGAACTGACATTGAGCAGCTTGGCCGCCGTGCCCAGCGAGAAGAACAGGGCTTGCGTCGAGGTGTAGCAGACAAACCGGTCATTGGTTTCAGGCGCCGCGATGGCCCCGTTGGTCTCAATCGGCGCCTGTTCGATGGGCGACATCTGATACCGCCCCTCGACAATCCTGTCAGCCTGGGCAAAGGCCGTTTCCACATCGCCATAGCGCAGCTTCTGGTGATCATACTTGTCGTGATAATCAAACGTGTTGTTGGGATAGACGTCGTTCACCACCGGTGCCTCAGGCTTCAGCGCCTCTTCCACGTCGAGCACATGCGGCAGCACTTCCCAGTCCACCCTGACGGCGGCAACAGCATCGCGGGCCTGCCGGTCCGAAGCTGCAATAATCGCAAGTACGGGTTCACCGATGTAACTCACCTTCTTCGACGACAGCAGCGGCTCGTCATCGCGCCCGAAGTTCAAAAGGCTCAACAGCGTATTGAAGTTGTTCGGCACGTCCTCCGGGCGAATGATCCTCACCACTCCCGGCATGTTTTCAGCTTGTGAATAGTCCACGGACCGGATGCGGGCGTGATGATGCGGACTGCGCACGCAGCGAATTTGCAGCAGGCCCTCAAACAGATGGTCATCAAAGTATGGCGACCGGCCGGTGACATGGCCCAGCGCATCCTGGCGCTGGGTCCCCTTGCCGATCTCGTTGAGATCGTCGTCGCGTTCATTGGCAAACAGCTCTTTACGGAATTCCACGGTCATGGGGGTTATGCTTCCTTATGCGCTGCGCCGTCCGGCACCGTTTTGCGCGGCGTCGAGAATGGCATCGATAATGGGTTCGTAGCCGGTGCACCGGCATATATTGCCGGAGATCGCTTCGACGACCTCATCACGGCTCGGGCTCGGATTGCGGTCCAGCAGGGCCTTGGCGGCCATCAGCATGCCGGACGAGCAGAATCCGCACTGGGCAGCGAAATGCCGCATGAACGCGTCCTGCAGCGGATGCAGACCAGCGCCTTCTGCAAGCCCGCCGGTGCTGTTCAGAGACCTGCCTTCAACCGTTTCCGCCAGCGTCAGGCAACTCAGGTGCGGCTCACCGTCAATCAGCACCGTGCAGGCTCCGCAGGTGCCCTGCCCGCAACCGTATTTCGGCGACAGGTCGCCTACCCCGCGCCGCAGGACGTCCAGCAGGTTCTGCCCGTCTTCCACGAACACCGCCTTGCTTTCGCCATTGAGGGTAAATTGTACCGGTTTCTTGCTCATTGGCTGCTACCCTTCCAGCAGTGCGCGCTTGAGGTGAACGGGAGCCACTTCGCTGCGATACCAGGACGACGCAATCGCATCCGTCGGCGGTTTAACACCGCTGGTCGCAGCCGCCAGTGCATTGGCGATGCCCGCTTCATCCAGCGAGGCACCCTCCAGTGCCTGCTCAACCGCGGTGACGCGCATCGGCGCAGGCCCCATTGAGGAATAGGCTATGCGGGCACCTGAAATCCGGCCACCGGACTGCGGCACCCAGGCTGCTATCGTCATCAGCGATACGCCCTTCGGTTTCACCCGGCTGACCTTCTTGAACCTGAACACGCCCGACTGCGGCCGGACGATGGAAACCGATGCGACCAGCGCGCGCGGTTCACGTCCCCGGTCACGCAGGAAATCGGTCAGCGCGGAACTCTGCCCGCCGGCAAGCGTCACCTGGCAATCGAGCACCAGCAGCGCTGCCGTCATGTCACCATACGGGTGCTCGGCGAACAGGTTGCCGCCGACCGTCGCCATATTGCGGATGGCAGGCCCGCCAACTGCACGCGCCACCGGGTGCAGGAAGTCAAGGTCACGGCTGGCCAGTATCTGGGCCATTGTCACCCCGGCGCCGATGACCAGGCGGTCGCCCTGCGGCTGTACCTGCTTGAGCGCAGGGTCATTGGCCAGCACTATGGTGCTGAATGACTGATCACCTTCATTGACCGCCCGCATGATCAAGGTGCCGCCGCCCATGAACCGTGCCGCCCGGTCCCCGGACAGGGCAGACGCTGCTTCTGCAGAACTGGCAAATGTCTTGACGCTGATACTCATCCTGTTCCTTCCGGCATGTCTTCAGGCCGCCACGCCCATATGACTTCGAATGGCCTCAAAGCCCGCTTCGTAAATGTCGCTTCCAACCAGTTTCTGCAACTGGGATTCCTCGCCCGCCGGCGTGGAGAAACTGCCTTCCCACTGCCAGAACGTGCGGTCGCCATCGGTCACCGGAAACAGCCGGACATGGCTGACATAGTTGAACAACGGCACCGGCGTATCGAGCAGGCAGTAGCTGTAGGCGGCATCGATGTCCGACAGGGTCATCAACTGTTCGCGCAGCAATGACCCGTCCTGCAGGTGAAACTTGCGGATACAGCCGACAATGTCGGACGCCCGTCCACGCTCAATCTCGCTGTCTGCCACCGCCGGATGCCAGCGGTCATGTCCGTTGAAGTCGCGCAACACATCCCACACCGCGTCAATCGGTGCGTCCAGTATCGTGCTTTTCAAGACCTTGACCATGAAACCCTATCCGCCGAAATGCCGCTTCAGGGCATCGAATCCACCCTGAAAAACATTGGTTGCAATTCCGTTGGACACATCCGCCTCGACGTCCGGAGAGCAGTCGAACTCCGCCGACCATTCGACAAAGCACCGGTCACCGTCGCTGACCGGGGTCAGTCGCAGGGTCGCAACATAGTTTTCGATCGGCATCGGGCTTTCCAGAATGGAATAGGTGCAGAACGTGTCGTAGTCGCTCAGCGCCAGCAGTTGCTCACGGATCTGGTCGCCGTTCTGCAGGCGGAAGTTGCGGATGCAGCCCACCTTGTCGGACGGTTCGCCGTTCTCGATCTGGCTGTCGGCAATGCGCGGATGCCAGCGCGGCAGGCCGTTGAAATCGCGTACCCGTTCCCAGACCTTGGTGGCCGGGGCGGCAATGACGCTGGATACATATACTCGTGCCATGTCTGTTGCCGCCTATTTCTTAGCCTTGGTATCGTCGTCACCGGAAGACTTGCCGGTGTCGCCCGACGATCCGCCATCGTCGGATTTGCCGTCACCGGAACTGCGCCCGGCTTCCTTGGCAATACGCTGCATGTCGGATGCTTCACGGATCAGGCCGCCCTGCTTCGACAGGTTGGACCCGTCAATGCCGATGTCGGCCAGCAGGCTGTCAACCATGGGTGCCTGCACGCGATAGCGAAGTGCTGAATTGATCACCTCGTCGGTCGGGGTTCCCTTGCCCCCTCCGCCGCCATCGCCGCCGGAGCCACCTGAACCTCCGCCGGTGTTCATGCCATCCAGCTGCATGATGCGGATGTCCTGGATTTTCTCCATCGGCTTGACCGATGCCGCCACGATGCCCTCGACCTTGTCGAGCAGTTTGCGGCGGAACAGCCCGAAGCGGGCCTCGTCGGACAGCACATTCTCTGCCTCGTACAGCAGCTTCTGCGCTTCCGCCTCGACCGCCGCCCGGATCTGGTCGGCTTCCGCAGCAATGCGGGCTTCGGCGGCTGCCTTTTCCGCCATCACCACGTCTACGCTGCGGCGGCGGTTGGCCTCCTCGGTTTCGCGGGTTGTCTGAACCCGCTCTTCGGCTTCTGCCGCCCTTGCACGGGCCATATCGGCTTCTGCCTGGGCCGCCGACTGTTCCAGCGACTTCCTGTAGAGATCGACGGCCTTCTCCATTTCGGCGGATTCGACCTCACGCTCGCGGTTGACCTCCAGCTTGCGCCGTTCGGTTTCGTGACCGATGCGGGCCTCATCAAGCCCGCGTTCAGAGGCAATACGGGAGCGCTCGATGTCTTCACGAGAGGCAATTTCTGCTTCACGAAGCGCCTGCATGCGGGCAACTTCCAGCTGCTCCAGCGACCGCTTGCGCTCCAGTCGGGCCGCATCCAGCGCCTGCTCCCGCTCAACATCAGTACGGTCCACATCGCGCTGGGCGGCAATTTCAGCCTGCTTGATCCTGGCCTCGGCACCGGCACGTTCCGCCTTCGCCTCGGCAACAGCCACAACACGCTGCTCGTCGGCCTGCTCGATGATTGTCTTGCGGTCAATGTCCACCAGGTCGCGGGCTTTGGACGCTTCAATGCGCTCCTTGTCCACGTTCAGTTCAACATTGATACGTTCACGCTCGACCTTGTCACGCTTGGAAATCTCGCGGGTCTCAACAGCTTCATCGCGTCCGATTTCCCGGTCGCGAATGTCCTGTTCCGCTGCAATGCGTTCAGCCTTGACCGTCTTCTCCTGGGCCACGCGGGCTGCTTCAATTGCCTCGTTTGCGGCAATCTGCGCCTGGTCGAGCGCCTTGTTGCGTTCGATCTCGAGATTGCGGATTTCCTCATCACGTGAAATCTGGTCGCGCGAGGTTTCCTTCTCTTTCTCGATCGTCACCTTGTCGACAACCCGCCGTGACTCAGCCTGGGTGCTTTCAACAGCCTCCTGCCGCTGGATCTCACGCACCCTGATTTCGGTTTCCGCAACAATGCGTTCTGCATCCACCTTCTTCTTCTGGGCAATGCGCGCAGCATCTGTGGCTTCCTGTGCCGAGACTTCACGCAGTGTGGTTTCTTCCGTGCGCGCAATCCGCTCAGCATCAATTTTTGCCTGCTGGGCAAGCCTTGCCGTCTCGGTCACCTCGGATGCACTGATCTGGGCCGTGTCAACCGCCCGGTTGCGGGCGATCTCGCGTTCGCGCAGGTCCTGTTCGAAGGCGATACGCTCTGCGGCGATCTTCTTCTCCTGCGCGATACGGGCCGCTTCAGTTGCCTCTGCGGAGGCAATCTCGGCTTCCTGAATGGCTTGTGTCCGGCGAATATCGCGCGCCTTGGTCGCCTGCTCGCTGTCGATACGTTCCACAGCCAGTTTCATTTCCTGGGCGATACGGGTTGCTTCGACCGCTTCACGAGCCGCAATTTCGGCTTCGTCGATGGCCCGGTTGCGTTCTATCTGCAGCGCCCGCAGGCGTTCTTCCTGGCCGATGCGTGATACTTCCGTGGACTCACGCGCCACGATATCAGCCTCTTCCAGCGTCCGGCGCTGCTCGATTTCCAGCGCGCGGGTTGCCTGGTCGGATGCAATCCGCTCAGCGGCAAGTTTCTTCTCGCGCGCAATCCGGGCAGCTTCGGTCGCCTGCTGAGCCGCAATCTCGGCTTCTTCCAGCGCCTTCTGCCGGTCAATTTCGAGAGCGCGGATTTGCTTGTCTGACGCGATCCGGTCGCTATTGACCTCTGTTTCCTGGGCGATGCGCAATTTTTCAGTTGCTTCGCGAGACGCAATCGTGGCCGCTTCCACCGCTTGGCCGCGGGCAATTTCGCGGCGTTGGGTATCTTCTTCCTTCGCGATACGGGCTTCGGATACCGTGCGTTCCTGTTCAATGCGCGCACGTTCCGTCGCTTCAGTTGCCGCAATTTGGGCGTGCTCGATGGACTGGCGCCGCTCAATTTCTTGGGCTTCAGTCTGCTGTTCATTGGAAATCCGGGCTTCACTGACGTGACGTTCCTGCTCGATACGGGCACGTTCGGTCTTTTCCCGTGCGCCGATCTCGGCGGCTTCCACCGCCTGCTGGCGTTCGATTTCCTGCTGCCGGATATCGCGTTCAGACGCAATCCGGGCTTCTGAGATCTGCCGTTCCTGCGCAATGCGCTGAGTCTCGATGGTTTCGCGGGCGGTAATCTGCGCACGCTCGGCATCGGTTTCCCGCTCGGCACGTTCACGCGCCAGTTCGGCACGCTGCTGGGCGCGGCGGAACTCGACATCGCGTTCCTGGGTCAGACGCGCTTCTTCGCTCTCACGTTCGATTTCCAGCGCCTGCTTCTCAGCTTCCAGGTTTCGTGAGCGAATGCGGATCATCGAATCCTGTTCGATGTCATTGCGCACCTTGCGCTTGGCCTCGATGTCCTCGATCAGCCGGGTCAGACCGTCTGCATCAAACCGGTTGGACGGGTTGAAGTACTCCAGCCCGGTCTGGTCGATATCCTTGATGGCAACAGATTCCAGTTCAAGGCCGTTCAGGTCGAGGCCGTCCTGCGCCACCTGCGCCACACGCTCGACATAAGAACCGCGCTGCTCGTGCATCTCCTCCATGGACATTTCCGACGCAACCGACCGCAGGGCTGAAATGAACTTGCCTGACAACAGCTCATGCAGCCTGCCCTGTTCCAGGGTTCGCCTGCCCAGTGTGGATGCGGCTATGGAAACGGACTGGCGGGACGGGCGCACCCGGACATAGAATTCAGCTTCCACATCGACACGCATCCGGTCCTTGGTGATCAGCGCCTGTTCCTTCTCGCGCACGACTTCGAGAGGCAGCGTGTTCATGTTGACAGGCGTTATGTCGTGGATGATCGGCCACACGAAAGCGCCGCCATCAATCACCACTTTTTCTCCCAGGAAACCGGTCCTGACAAAGGCCACTTCCTTGGTGGACCGGCGATACAGCCAGTTCATCACCCAGTAAATGATCGCTATGACGATAACCGCCAGAATGAGCCATAATATAAGCTGGCCAATCAGCTGTCCGGTCATGATCTTCCCTCCAAAACGCTGCCCAGCGGCAGCCCGTTAATTCCGTCGGCCATCAGGCCATCTTTATCGATTTGAAAACCTTCGTCTGCTCCGTCAGGGCTGTCTCTGTCGGCAACCGTTCCATCGACGAGGCACCATAGAACCCATGGCAGTTACTGGTATTTTTCAACACGTATTCAGCGTCATCAGGCATCGCCACCGGCCCGCCATGGACCAGCACGATAACATCCTTGTTGACTTTCAGAGCCGCTTCCGACCAGGCATCAACCTTGCCCGGCACATCCTCTAGCGTTTGCGCCGTTTCCGCGCCGATCGACCCGCCGGTGGTCAGGCCAAGATGGCAGACGATAATGTCGGCGCCTGCCTGCGCCATGGCCGCAGCATCATCCTCGCCGAACACATAAGGCGTGGTCAGCATGTCCTTCTGGTGCGCCTTGGCGATCATGTCGACCTCCAGCGAAAACGACATGCCGGTCTCTTCCAGGTTGGCCCGGAAGGTGCCGTCGATCAGCCCCACGGTCGGAAAATTCTGCACGCCGGAAAACCCGACCCGTTTGAGGTCATCCAGGAACACATCCATCAGCCGGAACGGATCAGTGCCGTTCACGCCAGCCAGCACCGGTGTGTTGGTCGCCACCGGCAGCACCTCCGATGCCATTTCCATGACGATCTGGTTGGCATCCCCATAAGGCATGAGACCGGCAAGCGAACCGCGCCCCGCCATGCGGTAGCGGCCGGAATTGTAGATCACGATAAGATCGATACCGCCGGCTTCCTCGCATTTTGCCGACAGGCCCGTGCCGGCCCCACCGCCGACAATCGGCTCGCCGCGGTCAATCATGCCGCGAAATCTCTCAACAATAGCTGCACGTTCAAACCGGGCCATTCTTATCTCCTTGCGTGTTTTCTCGACGGCCTGCCGCCGCCATGCAGCGACCGGAAGGCGTCAACCACCTGCGCTGCGAATTCGGGGTCATTTACATTGTGCGGCACGCGGATAAGCTGCCGTGTCGAGGTCTGCCTGACGGTGCGCTCAAGCGCGCCGAACAGCGCCTTGTCGGCGGCAGGGTCGTGGAACGACTTGCCCGGCGCATCCAGCATCGACACGCCGCCTTCGGGCAGGAAGAACCGGACCGGTGCTTCCATTTCGTTGAGGCGCTCGCCGATCCAGCGGCCCATGCGTTCGTTTTCCTCTGCGGTGGTGCGCATCAGGGTGACTTGCGGGTTGTGTTCGTAAAACACCCTGTCCTTGAATTTTTCAGGCACCGTGTCCGGCGGGCCGAAGTTCACCATATCGAGTGCGCCACACGAGCCCACATAGGGCATGCTGGCGCGGATCATGGCGCCGAAGCGGTCTTCGGTCGCGGCGAACACTCCGCCCACTATCATGTCGCAGATTTCGGTTGTGGTGATATCAACCACGCCTGTCAGAAGCCCGGAGTCCACCAGTTTTTCCATTGACTGCCCGCCAACGCCCGTGGCGTGGAACACAAGGCAGTCAAAGTCGGTTTCCAGGTCAGCGGTGATCTGCTGAATGCATGGTGTCGTCACGCCAAACATGGTCAGGCCGATAGGCGGCAGCTCATCCGCGGTTTCAGCCGCCGACCTCGGGACGCGACTTTTCCGCGCGTTGACCATGCCCGCCATGGCATGGGCGCCGTTGCCGAGCACTTCCCGCGTAATCGAATTCAGGCCCTGAACATCGGCAACTGAATACATCATCATGATGTCGGCGGGGCCCACATACATCTGCACGTCACCGGAGGCCACGGTGGAGATCATCAACTTGGGAACGCCAACCGGCAGGCTGCGCATGGCCGGTGATACGATCGCCGTGCCGCCGGACCCGCCCGCGCTGATGATACCGGCAATACCGGACTGCCGCTTGATCCAGCGTTCAAAAGCCAGCGTCATGCCTGCAACCGAAGTGCCGCGATCATTGGTGAACACTCCCGCCGCGCCGCGCGGATGATAGGCCGCAACCTGATGCGGTGGAATTTCAGCGCCGGAATGTTTGCCCGAAGTTGACAGATCGACCATGCGAACCGCAACCCCGTCTGCCTTCAGCAGGTCCCGCACATAACGCAGCTCGACACCCTTGGTATCCAGCGTGCCGGCCACCAGCACCACGTTTTCACCGGCAGCCGACAACGGCCTCAGTTCAACATGTTCCATGCCTGCCGTTACCGGTGCTGAAACCGTTTCGGTGCGTGCTGCCATTTCGATCTGGCGGGCCGGTACAATCGGCGACCAGCGTGTCGGCAGCTTGGGGTTGGACACATAAATCTTGCGCGGGCCGTGGACTTTCGGCGCCGTGGCATCTCCTGTTGTGTCCTGCTCCGCAATGTCCTCATCACCATGCCGTCCGACGCCCAGCAGGTTCTGCTGGAGTTCACGATCCGCTGCCAGCGCACCGGCGGACATCAGCCGGTTGACCCGGCCATTGACCATGATTGCGACATTCTCCGAAATGGTCGTTGCCACACCAATGTTCTGTTCAATCACCAGAACATCAATTTCGCCTTCCTCGCCAAGATGCATCAGCATGTCGGCAACCTGGGACACGATCACCGGCGCCAGCCCTTCGGTAGGTTCATCCATCACCAGCAGGCGTGGATTGAGCAACAGCGCCCGGCTGATCGCCAGCATCTGCTGCTCGCCGCCCGACAACTGGCTGCCGCCATTGTTCTTGCGCTCAGCCAGCCTGGGGAAGGTTGAATAAATTCGCTCAATCGACCAGGCCCCATCATGGCCCGCGACCGTCATGCGCAGGTGCTCATCCACCGTGAGTGAGCGCCACAGCCGTCGTCCCTGCGGCACATAGCCAATGCCCATTCGGGCAATTTCGGACGGTTGCCGATTGGTGATGTTCTGCCCGTTGAATGTGATCGAACCGGAACTCACCGGCACCAGTCCCATAATCGCCTGGCACAATGTGGTCTTGCCCATGCCGTTTCTGCCGACCACCGACAGGACGCCGTGGCCGAGGCTCAGGTCTACGCCCTGCAACGCATGCGATGCGCCATAGTACACGTTGAGGTCCTTGACCTCGAGAATGGAGGATGACGACCGTTCAGCCATGTGTGAACCCGCCTCCCAGATACAGTTCCTGGACTTCCGGGTCGGCTTCGATCTCTTCCGGCTTGCCTTCCTTGAAGACACGACCGTTGTGCATCATCGTGACACTTTCAGAGACCCGCAGGGCAACATCCATATCGTGCTCGATAATGATGTATCCCATGTGGCCGGGAAGATTGTTGAGGATGTCGATCAGGTCACGCCTCTCGGTTGGCGACAGGCCAGCGGCAGGCTCATCAAACAGGATGAATCGCGGCGCACCGGCAAGCGCCAAAGCAATTTCAAGCTGGCGCTGCTGACCATATGAGAGTTCCGACACAAGCGTGTCGCGCACATCTGTCAGGTGCACGGCCTCAATCAGATCGGCTGCGGAATGCATGAGCGCATCAGATCGTCCCGGACGGATCAGCGAGAACCGATTGCGCGACACACCGCGACAGGCAAGGTAGACATTGTCGATGACCGTCAAACCGCCGAACAACAGCGAAATCTGGTAGGTGCGGCGCAAGCCCCGGCGAATGCGATCATGCGGCGGAAACTTGGTGACGTCCTCGCCAAACATCCGGACAACCCCGGATGTCGGCAGGAAATCACCGGTTATGCAATTGAACAATGTGGTTTTGCCTGCGCCATTGGAGCCCAAAACGGCCCGGCGCTCGCCAGGTTTGACGGTCAGAGTGATGTCCTGCATGGCGGCAAGGGCGCCGAAAAATTTGCTGACACCGCGCAGTTCAAGCGCATTGGCAGTGCCCGTTGCCGACAACCGGCTGGCCATGGTGGATGTGGTTGCAGTGACGTTCATACCTCGTTGCCTCCACCTTTTTCACGGGTTTCGCCTGTCAGTCGGTCGGTCGAGTTCATCCGGTTGCGCCAACGCTCCCACAATCCGAGTATGCCGTCCGGCGACCAGAATACGATGACCAGAAAAACCAGACCGACAAGCAACTGAAAACGTTCGCCCGACAAGCCGATCGACACCATGAAATCCAGCGCGAAGGTTCTGAGCAACACGTAGATGATGGCTCCAATGAACGGACCGACAGGCCGCGCTAAGCCGCCGATAACCGCAATGATCAGGATATCTATGGCCGGTCCGATCCCGGCCGTTCCCGGTGAGACCTGGCCGTTCAGCCATACCAGCAGGATGCCGGCAACGGCAGCGATGAAGCTGGCAAACACAAAGGCTGCGACGCGATGTGCGGTAACGTTGTAGCCAAGCGCTTCCATGCGCCTGGCATTGTCACGCACTCCCTGCAGCGCGAGGCCGAACGGCGCACGCGAGACGTACAATACCGACAGATAGGCAACCGCCGCCCAGAACAGCGTCAGGTAGTAAAACGGGATCGGCTGGCGCCAGTCGACCCCGAACAGTTCCGGCGGCTTGACCCCGTTGAATCCGGAAAACCCGTTGAACAAGACATAGTTCTGGCGAGTGAAGTAGAAGAACGCAGATGCGATCGCCAGCGTGATCATGATGGTGTAGATGCCCTCGGTCCGCACTGCCAGTGCACCTGTCAGTGTACCGAATCCGGTTGCAATGATCAGGGCAATCGGAAGTGCGACCCACCACGGCCAGCCCAGTGAAATCTGGGTAATGGCGCTGTCACCGAAGATGGCCAGCATATAGGCCGCACATGCTGCCACCGACATCTGGACTAAAGATACCATGCCACCATAGCCGCCGAGAAACATCAGGCTCAGCGCAATCATGCCGAGTATAAGTGCCCAGCCGAAAACCTGGAACAGCATGAACGGTCCGACCAGAACCGGGAGCAACAGCATGAATGCGCCGACGAACCAGTACGGTGTCGGAATTGAACTCAATGACAGTCCGGACCACCACGATTGCGGCTTGCTGTTGATCGGCGCTGTGTTTGTGTTTTCGGTCACGGCCATCGGCTTCTACCGCCTCTCGCCGAGCAGGCCCTGCGGCCTGAACGCCAGCACGATGACCATGATCAGGAAGGTCAGCACCACCGCGTAAGTCGGCATGTAAACCGACCCGAACTGTTCCGCCAGCCCGATCAACAGCGCCCCCAGTGCAGCACCCGGGATCGATCCCATGCCGCCGACAATAACCACCACCAGGGAGGCCAGCAGGAAACGGGTGTCTTCACCCGGCGCCAGGGACTGGAACGTACCGCCCACGACGCCTGCAACACCGGCCAGGCCGGCTCCGAATGCGAACACCAGAACAAACACCCGCTGGATGCGCACGCCGGTGGCAGACAGCATGTCACGGTCATCCACACCGGCGCGGATCAGCATGCCGACACGGGTCTTGTTGAGCGACAGCCACATGGCAATGCCAATGACGATCGAGGCCAGCAGAATGACAATGCGGACAAACGGGTACTTCAGGAATACCGGATCACCACTGCTCTTTACCGCCGTTACAATGGGCAGTTGAATGGGCCCCGACAGCCAGTCCGGTGTCAGTATCTGGTAGAAATCGCCGCCCCAGTACCACAGCATCAGGTCGGCCACGACAATGGAGATGCCGATTGTCACCAGCGTCTGGCGCAAGTCCTCGCCCTCCATTCGCTGAAACACCAGCACCTGCAGCAGAACGCCCATGGCGCCGACAACCACAAACGCGACAATAAAGCTGAGCAGCCACCAGCCGGTGGTGTTGGCCACATCGTAACCGATATAGCCGCCTAGCAGGTACAATGAGCCATGCGCCAGGTTGACGTTCTTCATCAAACCGAAAATCAGCGTGAAGCCGCTTGCAACCAGGAAATACAGCGCACCGAGCGTGACGCCGTTGAACAGGGCGTTCAGAAAAATCTTCTTGCGCCCGAAGGTTGCGACAAACCCGGGTGGCCAGGGTGCGAAAATTGCCCAGATCAGAAAACAGACGGCCAGCACGATGATCAGCGACCAGTACGGATTGCGTGCCATGAAGTTCTTCATGCCGTGTGTCCCCCGCAGCGGCACTCACCTGCCCGCAAGCCACTCCTGAACATGTGTCGCCCTGGTATGGTCAAAACGTATTCCTCCGTCCGGAAGTGTACATTGCACTACCAGATTCCCCACAATCATAGGAGCAGGTGCGCAGGAATGCATACCTGACAGTCTTATGGTCTTGTAATTGATCGTAAATTTCCGCGTTTACGGAGACAATTGTGCCACTCTGCGATAGTCGGATGGAGGAATCCCGACATTTGAGGCAAAGAATCGGGTGAAACTGGCTTGTGACGAGAACCCGAGGTCGAGGCCGATCGAGGTGACCGCGTCAGTGGATTGGGTCAATCGTTCGATAGCCGTCTCCATCCTCAAGGTATTGAGATAGATGTTTGGCGTCAGCCCGACATTCTCCTTGAACAGCTTGAAAAAGTGCGGCCGCGAGATGCCGGCACCGCGGGCGATCGAGTCCAGCAGGATGCTTTCACCTTCGCCCAGCCGGGACTTCATCAGCTTGATGGAATTGCGAATTCGGAAGTCGCGCAACATGGCCGTCGGCATTTCGCTCTCGGCCTCGCCTGACCTGGATTTCCAGCTTTGATTGTAGGATTCCTGGGTAAGCTCGAATACGCAAGCCTGGATCAGCTCTCCGCAGGCATCGTCGAGCAGCAACTGGGAAGTCTGATGCACCAGTTGCCGGACCGGTGGCGACATTTCGATCAGCGATGAACCGAAGTTCAACCCGAAGCGGGCGTGCCTGGACATCTCCAGAAACCATTCGGGCCGGATATACATGACCAGGAACAGAGAGCCGTTTTCCAGGTCGCCGGGATGAAAACTGTGCGGTTGCCAGGGGCTGACTGCAGCTGCTGAAGCTCTGTCTAGGTCATGCCGGATGCCTTCAACCGCCATCCCGCCATGCTTGCCGCTGACATAAAACACCAGGTGACCCTCACGATGCGCGTGGGTCGCCAGTTCCCGGTCAAGCTGATACAGCGTGACACGGCCAAATACACCGTGATACACGGCCAAAGCTCTACTCATCGCTTCCTCCCGCAAACAGCGTGCGGCTTGTTATTCTGCATGTTTTTGCAGGTATTTTTCTTAAATCATGGCCAAGCAGGAGCAATTCAGCAAGCGGAATCTCAGCTGGCGGGATTTCGTCACGGGCTCATCCGCGGCGTGAAGCATCAAGCAGACGTGTACGCCGTCTTCACGGTAGTGTGGAATTCCGCGGCATACCGGCCCTGCTCCCGGGGTCCATAACTGGATCCCTTGGCACCGCCAAACGGCACATGATAGTCAACACCTGCAGTCGGCAGATTGACCATCACCATACCGGCCTGGGCATTGCGTTTGAAATGCGTGGCATGCTTCAGGCTCTGGGTACAGATGCCCGATGACAGGCCGAACGTCGTGTCATTGGCCACATGCAGGGCCTCTTCATAATCGCGCACCCGAATGACCGACGCCACCGGGCCAAATACTTCTTCAGTGTTGATGCGCATGTCGTTGTGGGTATCGGTGAACAGGGCCGGCTGCATATAATACCCGTTTTTTTCTCGGGCCAGCCGCTCACCGCCGGCCCGCAGCGTAGCTCCCTCTCTGCGTCCGATCTCGACGTAATCGAGGTCCTGCTGCAATTGCACCTCATCGACCACCGGACCGATCTGTGTTCGGCTGTCCAGTGCATCACCGACATTCAGCTCCCGGATTTTAGACACACAGGCCTCGACAAACCGGCTGTGAATGCCTTCGGTAACCACCAGGCGTGAAGATGCCGTGCAGCGCTGGCCGGTCGAAAAGAACGCACCCTGAACTGCACAGTCAACGGCCACATCCAGGTCGGCGTCATCCAGCACCACCAACGGGTTCTTGCCACCCATTTCAAGCTGGAACTTGCGCATGTGGCGCACGCTTGCCTGCGCCACTCGCTCACCGGTAGCTTGCGAACCGGTGAAGGTTACTGCCTTGACGCGGGCATCATCGAGCATGGCCTGGCCCACCACCGAGCCGGGACCGTTGACGAGATTGATAGTACCTGCCGGCATTCCCGCCCGGTGCAGGATATCCACAATAGCCCAGGCGCATCCCGGCACCAGTTCGGCAGGTTTGAAAACCACCGGGTTTGCGTAACAGATCGCTGGTGCAATTTTCCAGGCCGGGATCGCGACGGGAAAATTCCATGGTGTGATAATGCCGACCACGCCAACCGGCTCACGCGTGATCTCGACATCGACGCCGGCCCGGACAGACGGCAGTTTCTCACCTGCCAGACGCAGTGTCTCTCCGGCAAAGAAGTTGAAAATCTGCGCCGCGCGCACCGTCTCGCCGATGCCTTCGGCCAGGGTCTTGCCCTCTTCACGAGACAGCAGCCGCCCGATGTCTTCACGCCGGGCCATGATCTCATCACTGGCAGTACGCAAAATATCGTGCCGCACCTGAATGCCACTTCGCGCCCAGTCGTGGGCTGCCGCACTTGCTGCAGCAATCGCTGCCTCGACATCGTCCGTGGTCGCGGTGGCATAATGGCCGATAACATCATCGGTATCGGACGGGTTGATGTTGGCGGATGCATGCTCGCCTGCCTGCCACTGTCCGCCTATCAAATTCGGTTTTACATCAGCCATTTCACTCACCGTACCGGTTCAAAAGCACAGGGCGTCCCCGTATTTCGGAGACGCCCTGCAGATTTCAGGTCATGTCAAACGGCGACAATCAGAACTTCTTGCATTCCGGCACATCGCGCGACGGCAAGCCGACTGACTTGAACACAGCCGGATCAATACCAAGCGTCTGGTTCACGTTCGGTACGATCTTGACCAGCTTGTTGACCAGGTTGCCATTTTCTTCAACCACTTCGGTGACGAAATTGGTGCCGATGGCCTGACGATTACTGTCCAGCGTGATCTTGCCGTTCGGAGCATCAAGCTCCAGCGTCGCCAGACATTGCCGCAGTCCCTTGTGACCGTCGCCTAGTTCACCCTTCACATTGTCCATGCATATCTTCATGGCATTGAAGGCGTTGTAATATCCGGTCGCCATCAATGCCGGGCTCGGGAACCGTTTTTCCGGCGGGAAGGCGTCCTGGTATGCCTTCACGAAGGTCTGCCACTTCTCGTTGTCCCAGGTGTCTGCCTGCGGACCTGAACCTGGCGTCCCGATCAGGGCTTCCTTGGCCTTGCCCTTTGAAGACAGCACGGTACCGTCAATCATGATTGTGCCGCCGATCAGTTTGGCGTCACCACCGGCCTGCTGGTACTGATTGAGGAAGTTGACGGCATCACCGCCGCCCAGTCCAAGATAGATCGCATCCACATCGTCCGGCAGGGATGCGATGATCGAGGCAAAATCCTTGGTTCCCAGAGGCACCCACAGGCGCTCTGTGATTTCACCACCGGCACCACAGAACTCCAGCGCAAAGCCGAACACCTGCGTGTAGATGAAGGAGTAGTCTTCACCGATAGTGGCGACTTTCTTGTAGCCTTTTTCATTAAACACATATGATCCGAGACCAGCTGACCACTGCGCGCCGTCCATGTTGAAGCGGAAGAAGTTTTCCGATGGAGTGACGTAAGTGGTTTCCTGGGCACCGGAGATACCGTTGATGAACGTTACCTGTGGCTGGGTCTTCGAGTAATCGCGGATAGCGATACCTTCCGAACCGGAAAGCGGACCGATGATGATATCGACCTTGTCCTGCTCGACAAGTTTGCGGGCTGCACGAAGGGCGCTGTCCGGACTGGCGTCGGTGGCCCCGACGATAACCTCGATTTCACGTCCGCCGGCCATGCCTTTGGCTTCCTTCATGGCAACTTCAAAGCCACGCTGGCCGTCTTCGCCAAGCACGGTGTAGGTTCCTTCAAGCGTCGCCATGAAACCGATCTTCAGCTTGTCAGCAGCCTGGGCCGACCCGGCTGCGAGAACCGCAGCGGCGGCAACAGTTGAAATTAGCAATTTGCGCATAATAGTCTTCCTCCCATTAAGGCATGTGCGTCATGCACCAGAAAAACCGCGTCGTTTATCGCGCGATTGAACCAAGCGTAAGCCGCAGATCGTCTGTAACAAGCCCAATGAGTGCCGACTTATAACTCTAAGTCTCTTTTTTGACCCTGCCCGCTCCCTGCGAAAGCGTTCAAAACCACCCCCAAACACCGCATTTGGATACAATTAGGCGTCGTTTTCGATGTCATACACCTGGACCTTGCTCCACAGGTTTGCGCAGGTTTCCAGGAATAACTGATGCGCTTCTCCTGCCTGGTAAGCGTCGTGGCTGGCCAGATCGGAAAACTTCAGGACCACACCGTAATCATAACTGTTGTCGATCACCGCACGACTGGTGGTGGCCGGTTTTCCGATCTGGCGCTCCAGCACGTTGGGATCACGGGTCAGGAGATCCAGGCCGGTTTCGAACTGCCGGATTTGTTCGGGACCGGTCGTCTTCCACAACCAGAAGAACACGGTATGAATATGCATCGGACTTCCCTGCCTGATCTGCTGCCGAAGCACCGTTGCAGGAGGATTTTCCACCTGGTCCCGGCTCTCCAGAGATACGAATTTGAAAGGTCGTGCTAACAGGTTGGGCTCGAACATGCCTTACTTAGAGTAGGATTTTTGCGTCAGGCTGAACCCGGGATATCTGCCCGCAAGTCACACAACATCGCAGCCGCTCGGTGTTCAGAATTTCCCAATTGTACTGAATTCCGCGGAATTTGCCTTGATGACTGGAGTAATGTTCCGCTGTAGGCTGGTGGGGCGGTTACTCCCAACAAGAATAGGAAATGTCATGGCTGTTTATCTGATTGCGAACGTCAAGGTTACCGATGATGCTTGGATTCCCGATTATGCAGCCAATGTGCATGACATCGTTCACAAACACGGGGGCAAATACCTTTCCAGAAGCGCCAACATCACGTCTCTGGAAGGCGAAGCTCCTGACACCACGCTGATCGCGTTGCTGGAGTTCCCATCGATGGAAGCAGCCCGCGCATTCGCAGACGATCCTGCCTATGCACCTTACGGCAAGGCACGCAGCGATGGCAGCGACAGCCAGTTCTACATTATTGACGACACGGATGTTGCAGGAACAATTCCTTATCTGTCCAAGGGCGCCGGGTAATACTGCCTAGGCGGCCATGGCCGCGATGACCGCTTCAAACGATGGTCTGAGCTTGCCGGTACCCTCCACTATGGCCTTGGAGTTTGCGGCCAGCAGGTTCATTGCATAGTCGAATTCCTGCTCAAACTGCGGCAGTTCCTCATCCAGAAACGAGAACAGCAGCACAATCCGCCAGTCTGCCGACGTTTTCGCCAGGTCGAGGACTTCAGGCGTACTTTCAATTTCCAGTTCAATGACGCGGAAGTAGAAATTTTCGTGCAGCAGCCGCTTCTTCAGTTCCTGCAGGTCAGCAAACACCTGCTGTACCTGGGCCTCCACACGATGTGGCGCAGAATACTCGAGCCGAATGCACTTACGGGCACTCGCGGTCACTTCCTGAGCCCAGCGGAACGATTCCGGGAATTCCTTGGCCAGGACCACTGCCAGGGAGCCTGAAACCCCGGTTTCTTCTGGTTGCCACTCTTCTTCACCAACAGACACATGTAACGCTGATACCGCCAACTCGCCCTCCACTGTCTAACTAACCCAACCCACCTCAGGATGTTTTCGTTGGGTCAATCACAATTCACCACCGGGAATCCGTCAACACATTACGCCAAGTTACGAACACATTACCGTCACATTTGCCGCAAACAGGACAAATTGGACAATTTGCAAGCCTCGATTGTGCATAACTCAGTCATGCACGCAGTGTGATGAATCTCACATTCTACGGTCCGGGTCTGTGCAATGTTGCAGTTAACAAAACAACAAGAACGTCTCGTCTTGAAGGAACGCAAAGATGACCAGGCAACACCACACCAGCTTCACGAGAGCCATTTTGAATTCGACGCAGCGCCTGCTGCGCAGCAACCGGAACAGCAATCTTCTGGCCAGCAATCACATTGACGCGCGCACCATGAAGGATATCGGCGTCAACCCTGTCGGGTTGCTCTAAGCCTCGATTTTTCCCAAAGTTTCCCTGCAACTTTCCCCGGGCTTTCGGCCCGGGGTTTTTCGTCCTGGAAATGCGAGACGAGAAAGCTCAGGCTGTGGCCAGCAGCACGATGCCGATGACCACGAACACGACCGAGACCATGCGCAGTTTCCAGGGCCGCTCGCCAAACCACACAACGCCGATCAGGGCTGCGATGATGACACTCGATTCGCGGATTGCCGATACCGTGCCAAGCGACGTCAGGCCCTTGGCATAGATCGCCAGCCCATAGGCCAGCGCCGAGATCAGCCCGCCTCCGATGCCGATCAGGTAGTTTTTCAGCGGGTAATCCCTGAGCTTGTCCCATCGCACGCCCAGCAGGACGGCGGTTGACACCGCTTCCAGCGCGAACAGCCAGCCTATATAGCCAAGCGGGCTTCCCGATGCCCGCACGCCCATGCCGTCGGCAACCGAGTACGACGCAATGGTAATGCCGGTCAGTACGGCTGCGGCAAGCGCGCCGGCGTTTATCCTTGCGCCGCGCCGGCCAAAGGTCTGGGCGCCAATCGCAACTGAAATGATCACGATACCGGCCCACGCCACCGGCGGCAGTACCTCACCTGCAAAAAACTGCGCTCCCAGCGCCACCAGCACCGGCGCCACGCCGCGCGCGATCGGGTAGACCTGGCTGAGGTCACCGAACCGGTAGGCTACCAGCAGGAAGCCGTAATAGAAGTAGTGGATGAAGGTTGACGCCACGATGAATGGCCAGGCCTCACGTGCCGGCGGCAGGTACAGTACCACCATTACAATGCCGACCAGCCCATGTCCCAGGTTGATGAGCCCAAGCGCAATCACCCGGTCGGATGAGCCCTTGACCATGGCATTCCATACCGCATGCAGCACGGCGGCGCACAGGATGAGACCTATGGCAAATTGAGTAGGCGCGCCCATTCAGGAGATACCGGGGATCGGTTTGACTTTCATCAGAAAGCTGTTTCGGTAATAGCCGTCTCCACGATTGTCAATGCAACCTCCAGATCTTCACGCGCAATGGTCAAAGGCGGCGACAATGTCAGCACGCAACCTTGTGATATCTTGAAACTCAGGCCCTGCTCCAGGCACTTGTAGTAGATTTTCTCCGCCAGTTCGGGCGCCGGAGATCTGGTCTCCTTGTCCGACACGATCTCAACCCCGAACATCAGCCCCCTGCCCCGCACGTCCCCGGTTATCGGGCAGGCTGCAGCAAACTCCCGCAGGCGGTCCATCGCATAATCACCCAGTTGCGCCGACCGCTCCACCAGCCCTTCATCCTCGATAATGTCGAGTGTGGTCAGGGCTGCCCGCGCCGTGACCGGGTTCTTCTCGTGGGTATAGTGGCCGATGGCAAACTCGCCGCAGACGTTCAGGTCATCGTGTGCAATGGCTGCCGCGATCGGCAGAATTCCGCCGCCGAGCGCCTTGCCTACCACGCAGATGTCCGGCACCACATCATCATGGTCGAAGGAGAAGAATTTCCCGGTCTTGCCGAGACCGGTCGGAATTTCATCGAAAATCAGCAATGTGCCGTGCCGGTTACAGGCCTCGCGCACTTTCTGCCAGTATCCCGGCGGCGGGATTTGCGGCACTGCCCGCATGGGTTCGGCAATCACGGCGGCAACGTCACCTTCACGCTCCAGCACGTAATCGACCATCGATGCGCAGGCCAGTCCGCAGTTGTCAGGTCCGGGATGTCCATAAGGACAGCGATAACACGCAAATGGCGCCACGTGTTCCGCCCCCGGTGTCAGCGGACCGGCAATGTGGGAACGAAATGTTGCTTCCCCGCCAACTGACGAGGCGCCGAACCCTGCTCCGTGAAACGCATCCCAGAACGACAGCGTCTTGAAACGCCCGGTGGCTGCACGGGCAATCTTCAGTGCCACTTCCACGGCATCAGAACCACCGGTGGTGAACAGGACCCGTTTCAGATCGCCAGGTGCCAGCTTGCCCAGGCGCTCTGCCAGTTCAACCGAGACTTCGTTGGTAAACCGGCGCGGCGCAAAGCTCAGACTGTCCAGTTGCTCCTTGATGGCAGCAACCAGGCGCGGATGACCATAGCCGATGTGGTGCACGCTGTTGCCGTGGAAGTCCATATAGCGGCGGCCATCCAGGTCCTCGATCCAGATGCCCTCAGCCTTCGCAATCGTGTTCACGCACGGGCTGGACAGGCTCTGGTGCATGAACGCATCGGCATCACGCTCCAGCAAGGGGCGTGAGCGCTCGCCGGTGTTGGCCGCAGCCCAGTCGAGACGCGCCGCCGATGTGTTGGACTCACCTTCGGTGTGCTGGATCTTCGGGGCCCGGCCCAACGGGGCGGCCTAACGCGGCCAGGGCAATGAATAGGTCTTCACATTGGTGAAGAACTTCATTGCCTCCAGCACGCCTTCCTTGACCCCGTTGCCTGAATCCTTGATGCCCCCGAACGGTGACATCTCGATGCGGTACCCCGGCTGTTCCCAGATATTGACCGTGCCCACATCCAGGCCTTCGATATAGCTGGTGGCACGGATGAGATTGTTGGTGCACACGCCTGCCGACAGGCCGAACGCGGTCGAATTGGAAATCCGCATGACCTCTTCATCGTTGTCCGGCACCCGCACGATCGGCACGATCGGCCCGAAGGTCTCCTCCATGACCAGTTCGCTGCCATGCGGCACGTGGTCCACCACGATCGGCGGCAGCAACGCGCCCTTGCGTTCCGGGTGATAGAGTATCTTGGCACCCTGCTTCTCAGCATCGTAAACCCGGTTTTCAAAAACCTCCGCCGCCTTTGAGTGAATGACGCAGCCCAGTTGGGTATCCGGGTCCTGGGGATCACCGAAGCGGATGGTCTTTGCCCTTTCCAGGATCATCGGCACGATCTTGTCGGCCACGGACTCCTGCACCAGGATGCGCTTGATGGCGGTGCAGCGCTGGCCGGAATTGCCGGTGGCGCCGGCACAGGCCAGGGCAGCCGCTTTTTCAAGGTCAGACGTCTCAAGGTCATTCAGGATGATCAGCGGGTCATTGCCACCGAGTTCCAGGGCTGTGCGCTTGTAGCCTGCCTTTCCGGCGATCATCTTGCCGACCGGCACACCGCCGGTAAAGGTGATGATGTCGATGTTGTCATTGGTGATCATCTCATCACCGATGTCGCCGGGCATGCCGGTGACGATCTGGAACATTTCCGGCGGCAGGCCTGCTTCATACAGGATGTCGGCCAGCGTAATGGCCGTCATCGGTGTCAGTTCCGTTGGTTTGCACACCATGCAGTTGTTGGTGGCGATCGACGGGGCGATCTTGTGCGCCACCATGTTGAGCGGATGGTTGAACGGGGTGATCGCCGAAATGGCGGTAACTGGTTCGCGCTTGGTGAAAATCTTGCGATCCTTGCCCTGCGGGGTCAGGTCACAGGAAAAAATCTGCCCGTCATCAAGGATGGCCAGTTGCCCGGCCAGCGTGAACACATCATAAGACCGTCCGGTTTCATACAATGAATGTTGCTTGCAGATGCCCAGCTCCAGCGTCAGCCAGTGAGCGATTTCCTCGCGCCGTTCCCGGATTAGTTCGGCTGCGCGAAACAGGATTTGCTGGCGCTCATAGCGGGTCAGTTTCGGTTTGTAGGCGGCGGCAATCTCGAACGCCCGGGCAGCGTGTTCCGCGGTACCTGCAGGCACCGTGCCGATCACTTCGTCGGTGTAGGGGTATAAAACCTCCACAACGTCCTTTGTCGTCACCTTCTCGCCACCGATGCGCATTGCCTCGCGGCGGATTGTGCGTTCCGTTCCACTCATTTTCGTCGACCTTTTAGATGTTTGTCTGTAACGCGGCTGCCCGTACCGCATAGAAGAAGGCATCGAAATTCCGCAGGTCCGGCGCGCCGGGCAGATCTTCCATCACCCGGTTGACGATGAACGGCACCTCCTGCTCGGTCAATCCGCCATGGGACCGCAATGGCTCCTTCAGTGCTGCCAGATCATGGCGATGGGCACTGGTGCCTACGGTCATGTTTTCTCCGGAGATCACGACAATGTCGCCGATGCGGTCTTCCGGCAGTTCAAAGCGCTCACACGCTTGCTGCTTGTCGACCGCCAGCAGGATGCCGTCGATAGCGCGCAGCTTGCCCAGAACGTCACCGACATCCGTGCCGGCTGGCAGGTAAGCAGTTGCGAAAGACCCCAGTGCACCATGATGCACCACATATGGGTCGGTGATCGGCAGGATTACCCGTGCAGCGTCCTTTCCCAGCCAGTCGTCCATCAGGTCCTGCACATAGATGACGGCTGGAGAACCGTCAGCCAGGTGTTTCGGTTTCATGCCGTGATCTGCGGTAACGACAATGCCCGCACCCATGGCGTCCAGCTCGCTCAGGTACTTGTCGAACATCTCGTAAAACGCCTTGGCTTCAGCATCTTCAGGCGCATATTTGTGCTGCACGTAATCGGTCGTGGTCAGGTACATCACGTCCGGCGCAAACTCCTTCAGCAGCTTGACACCGGCAGCGAAGACAAACTCCGACAATTCCGCAGAGTAAACCTCCGGCACTTCGCGTCCCAGCCACTCAGATGCATTGTCGATACCATGCTCAGCCTTCGTCGTCGTGTCGGAACGCTCCGACGAAAAGCAGATGGCGCGGTCTTCGTCAAATGCCAGGCCGTGGCCCAGCAGCGCGCGCAGCTTGTCTTTTGCCGTAACGATGGCGACGCGCTGGCCTGCGTCATAAAACCCCTTGAACACCGTCGGTGCGCGCAGGAACTTCGGATCATTCATCATCACTTCCTCGCCCGTGTCCGGGTCATAAAGGAAGTTGCCGCAGATACCGTGTACGGCGGGCGGACGCCCGGTGGCGATGGACATGTTGTTCGGGTTGGTAAAGCTTGGAATGACGCTGTGTGCCAGCCTGTCGGTACCTTGCTTGCGGATACGCGCCAGCGTCGGCATCAATCCGTCGGCGATGGCTGCATCCAGGTAGGCCGGTTCGCAGCCATCCAGGCAGATGGCGATGGCGCAGGTGTTGGATTGCGGATAGGTACGCCCGTTTACCGTGACGTCCACTGGGGTCATGTCGTTCATTTTCTCAATAGCTTTCTGTATTCAGGCTGCAAGTTTTTCGCGTTCAGACAGAGCAGCCTGCGGTGGTCTGGCGCTGGCAATGCCCATGGCATCCAGCGATGATTTTGCGGCCACCACGACCGCGCGCATGGTGTGGTGGTCCATCTGGCCAATGCAGCCGACACGGAAACTGTCGACGACGGTCAGTTTGCCGGGATAGATGATGAAGCCCCTCGCCTTCATCAGTTCGTAGAACCGGGTAAACTCGAACTTCTCGTCGGCCGGGTTGAAGAAGGTCACGATGATCGGTGACAGCCAGCGGTCGCGCAGCAGCGTCTCAAAACCCAGCTCGCGCATGCCGTCAACCAGCACGTCCCGGTTTTTGGTGTAGCGCGCGCCACGGCCTTGAATACCGCCTTCCTCGCGATGCAGGCGCAAGGCTTCCATGAAGGCCGCCACGACATGGGTCGGCGGCGTGAAGCGCCACTGGCCGGTCTTTTCCATATTGGCCCATTGATCATGCACGTCGAGGCTGAGCGAATGAGCATTGCCCTCAGCCGCGATCAGCTCGGATTTGCGCGCGATAATGAAACCGAAGCCGGGCACACCTTCGATACACTTGTTGGCTGACGACACCACCGCCTCATAGCGGATATCGCCGGCGGCCACATCAATGGCGCCGAATGCACTCATGCTGTCGATCAGCAGTTTGCGACCGGCCGCATAGGTTGCCTCGGAAATCTCCCTGATCGGGTTCAGGATGCCTGACGATGTCTCGCAATGCACGACCACCACGTGGGTTATGTCCGGGTCTGCGGCTAGAGCGGCAGCCACCTCCTGGCCGCGCGGCGGCAGGTAGTCGCCCTTGTCGATATCGACATGGGCCCGGCCGATACAATCCATGGTTTTCGCGATGCGCTGGCCGTAGGCACCATTGATCAGCACCAGTGTCTTGCTGTCGCGTGGCAGCAGCGACCCCAGCATGGCCTCAACCACGAAGGTGCCGCTGCCCTGCACCGGCACACAGTCGAAGTCTTCAGCGCCAGTGCCCACCAGCGAGAGCAACTCGGTCCGCAGGCGCGCGGTCATGGCGCGAAAGTCACCGTCCCACGATCCCCAGTCGCGCAGCATCTGTTCCTTGACCGACCAGGCTGTCGTCAGCGGCCCCGGTGTCAGCAGGTACGGTTCTCCCAGCCTTGGGGCTTCGATGGCCGCTGCCGCGCCGGTTTCCAGGTCTGCTTTCATGTCGGGTGCCTCCGCAAATGTGCCCGCGCCAGAAACAATTGCTGTGAATTTAGGCAGTACAGTAGTATTTGAGAAATCGATATTTCAGATCGACATATAATATTTTTTGTGTATCAGGACTTAACATCAGCCAACCGGCTGTCGAGCAGCAAACCGCTCTTTTTCAGGATCGGATAGGCAAAGGTGATGAACCGTGAATTGATTTCCTTCAGAGCGCGCACCGTATCCAGGTGAATGTCGCTGGTGGCGATGCTTTGCGGGGTGCCCTGCCCCAGCCGCGCCAGGTGGGCATCATGGGATTGTTCTTCCAGCGTGCGCACATATTCCTTCTCTTCCACCAGCTGGCGCGCCGATTCAACGTCTTCCGATACCAGTACGTTCAGCGACAATTGCATGTTGGCCAGCACCCGCGCATGCAGCCGGGTCAGTTCATTCCAGCCCTCGCTCGAAAATGTCAGTTTCTTCTTGCGCATTTCACCGGTCAGACGCAGCAGGTCCTTGGTGATGATATCGCCGACCCGTTCCAGGCTGATGGCAATACCGGTCAGGTCCATGCTTCGCCTGGCCTGGTCCGGCGACAATTGCCCCTGGTTCATTTCAGCCAGATACAGCTTGATGTCGGTCTGGGCCTCGTTGACTTCCTTTTCGATCTCCTTGATGCGCGCGGCTGCATGGGGGTTGGTGGAGACGAACAGCTCCATTACCGGTGACAGCATCAACTCGATCTGTTCGCTCATGCGCAGCAGTTCACGTGTGGCGCTGGCCAGCGCCAGGCCGGGATTGGTCAGCACGCTGCGGTCCAGTGCGCTGGCGGGCTTTGCCATATTGTCTGACAGATCGTCACCCACCGGCACCAGATGCCGCGTCAGTGCCGCCAGCGGCACGACGAGCGGCAGGAAGCAAACAAGCAGTGCGGCATTGAACAGCAGGTGGAAACTGACAAGCTGGCGCGCCGGCGAACTGGCGACCGCATCCAGCGGCAACGTCACATGGCGCAGCACTATCAGCGCGGCAATCCCGCCCAGCACCCGCACCACAAGATTGCCAAGCGCGATCCGGCGCGCCTTGTCGTGCAGGTTGCGGGTCAGCCACACGGCAATCAGGCCGCTGCCGACATTCGCGCCGAGCACCAGCGGCAGGCCCGCCTCCAGCGGCAGCAGGCCCTGTGCACAAAACGCTGCCAGCATCAGGACCGCGGCCACGCTGGAATGAAACACGAAGGCCAGCGCGGCGCCTCCGGCAAACGCCGTCAGCAGGTCCTCGCTGAGGTGTTGCACAACCGGCTCCAGATAGGGGCTCGACCGCAACGGTTCTGTAGCATCGCCGATCATGCGCAGGGACAACAGGATGAAGGCAACGCCCATGACCACACGGCCGATTTGCTTGACCACACGGGCGGAGCCTTTCAGGAACAGCAATCCGCCCACCACAAGCAGCACCGGGATCAGCCAGGCAATATCGAGGCTGAGGAACTGCACCGCCACCGCCGTACCCAGATCAGCGCCAAGCACCACCGCCAACGACCCGGTCACTCCCATCACGCCGGTGGCGGCAAATCCCGATACCAGCAGTGCTACCGCCGTGGAACTCTGTAACAGCGCGGCAGCCAGAATGCCGGCAAACGAATTCAGCACCGTGCTGCGCCGGGACAGCATGAACACATTACGAAGTTCAGCCCCGAACGCACGTTCAACGCCGGTGCGCACCATGCGTGTCGAATACAACAGCAGGACGATGGCAGCGGTCAGGTTGAGCAGGAATACCGATAATTGCATGGCGGTTATCAATCCAGGTCAGCTATGGTTTGTTGACAGGTGACGGCATGCCTGCCACGCGGAGCGCGCAATTGTCAGCATAGTCCGCAGGTCATGCCGCTTATAGTCCCTCTCTTGCAACCCATAGCTCAAAGCGATAGTTTTTATCCACCCATATAATTTATCGATGGATTGAAGGGCTCTGACCATGCGGTATGTGCAATTGCGGGCATTTCACAATGTTGCCGTCCACGGCGGGTTTTCGCGCGCTGCCGAGGCGCTGCACCTGACCCAGCCGGCGATCTCCGATCAGGTCCGCAAGCTAGAAGCGGAATACGACATTCGTTTGTTTGACCGGCAGAGAAAGCAGATCAGGGTAACCGAAGCGGGCAAGAAGCTGCTCGAGATCACCTACCGGCTGTTCGAAGTCGAACAGCAGGCACTGGACTATCTGTCGGAAACCCAGACGCTGCGCACCGGCCAGTTGAACATCGTGGCAGACGCCGCCCACCACATCCTGCATGTGCTGACCCCGTTCCGGGCCAACAATCCGGGCGTGTTCATCTCGGTGCACGGCGGCAATACCGAAACCGCCATTGAGCGCCTGCAGAGCTATGAGGCCGATATCGGCGTTGTCGGAGACGTGCCTGCAAGCCGGGAATTTGAAACCATCCGTCTCAATTCCTCGCCCATCGTCGCCTTCACCGCGCGTGGTGGACCACTGAGCAAGATGAGTTCAACAACATTCAGCGAGATGATGCGCCATCCGCTGGTGCTGCGCGAGACCGGCTCGAAGACCCGCGCCAAGCTGGAAGAGGAAGCCCGCCGCCATAACATCAGGATCACCGGCAGCATCGAGGCCGAAGGCCGCGAAGCGGTGCGCGAAATCGTGGCCGCCGGCGGTGGAGTTGGTGTTGTCTCCGAAGCCGAATTCGGCCAGGACTCAAGGCTGGTGAAAATTCCCATCTCCGACAGCACCATGACCATGGACGAGTCCATCATCTGCCTGCGCGAGCGCATGGAGAGCAAGGTGATCAGGGCCTTCATGTCGGTTGCCCATGCGGCGATCAAGGGTTGATAGGGCAGATTATCAGCGCACTTATCCGAAACTCGTCCACCTGCGAACGGATTCACCATAGATGCCGGGAACACTTGTGAGCTTCAAAAATCGATAGTTTACTGTTCGTGCGGGGTGTCATGACCACATGCACCGGAAGCAAAAGCGTCAAAGCCACATGTTTCCTGACCGACAAGAGACCACGGAGTGATGCTTTACAAAAAAGCATGTCTTGCGCTAGCCCACGGCTACTAACTGAAGGGCGATTTGTATAAACAGTCGTCGCGCGTCCGTTTCGAGATTGAACCGAAACAACAGGACGCCTTATATGCCAACCAAGATATACAAAATCCGCACCAGGAAAATGGAAAAGCAGTCCGGCCTTTGCTACTACTGCGGCCAGCCGATGTGGCTCAGGAACGCATTGGAGTTTGCCAAACGTTTTGGACTTTCATGTCGGCAGGCGGCACAGTTCAGATGCACAGCAGAGCATCTGACCGCCCGACAGGATCAAGGCGGCAATGGTCACCGGAACATTGTTGCTGCCTGCCTGTATTGTAATGGACACCGCCACAGGAAAAACAAACCACCAGCACCTGCCCAGTTTCGCAGCTATGTCAGAAGACGGTTGGCTCATGGCAAGTGGCATGGTTTCATCAATAGATGACACCGAGACCTCAGCCTCGCACCTGGCCCCTGGATGAGGCCAGGCAATCTTGTTCTCACTCGCTATTTCAGGTCGCTAACTTCCTTTTCCAGAAGTTTCACAGATGCTTTCAGTTGTCCCAGCACCTTGTTTGCGACCTCTTTCTGAAGTCCGGATTTCTTGATTTCTTTCAGCGGCGCCGTCAGGTTCGGTCCATTCAGTGCATTGATCAACAATTCACCGATCAGGACGTTGTGATTGCCGGCGATTGCCGAAAGATTGGGTTGCGGATGGGGGTCGCCTGCAAACGGCGGTGGATCGGGTCGCGGCAGCGGTACTTTCAGACGAGGAAGAATTCTGGACAGATAGGCGGTTTCGAGGAGTTCCTGCAAAAACCGTCTTGATTCTTCACATTCTGGAGAGGTCGGATCAATGTGGCATGCTAGCAAATTGATAGGGAAGGCCATTTTCGCATCCTCCGGCAAATAGTCACTTACACAGATACCATCCATCGTTTCGCACAATAAAAATCATAAATTCTCACAGTTTTACAGTAATGAATTTCAAGCGAGATTTTTATTTTTAACATTGCGGCACAACTTGGAAATAATAATTCCATTTGTTAGACCTATAGTATGTGATTTAGTTCACACTAGACTCGCCCAGGTCTATTTTTCCGAAAACCGTTATCCACTGGATGGTGAAACGGCCGGCAATCAGGTGGGATTGTTTTCCAAAGCTTGACTAAAGGTCTATAACCGAGCCGGCACCTGGCCTTGGACCGCCGAACTCGTGCTGGAACCGCGATTGAATGTCAAAATCCACACAGTGCATCGGCATCAGCACTTCCGGGCCCTCTTTGCGAAAATAGTCAATCGTCTGCTCGACCGGAGGGTCTTCCGAATGCAACAGGTGAAACCCGCCGATAACGGCGTAGAGCTTTTGACCGGTAACGGATTTGGCATACTCGCAGATATTGCATATGCCTGCATGCGAGCAGCCGGAAACGACAACCGCTCCCTTCGGCGTTCGAAAGCTCAGTGCCGTATCGTCGGGCATCGGGTCATCGAAAAACGCCCCCTTCTCAAACCCCGTCACACGGGGAATTTCGCCGAGAAAAAACGCACCGTCGGAGAATTCCAGCGCGCCGCTGGTCGCCGTCACATCGAAGTCCTGCGCAATGCGCTTCTGGATCTCCGCATAATCTTTGCGGACTGCCTGTTTATTGGTGTCCAGAACTGCGGTCAGCACCCGTGGATGCAGAATAAGAGGTTTGCGGGACTGGAACGGATGAAACAGCAGGCCGCGGGTGTGGTCGCGATGAAAATGCGACAGGGAAATAAAGTCCGCTTCTTCCAGATCAATGCCGGCGTGTCTGGCATTGCGCAGATATACATCGGAGTATCCTGTATCGAACAAAACCCTGATGTCGCCAAACTCGATCCAGGCACTGAAGCCCCATTCTGCGAGCCAGACCATGTCCGAAGCGAGGTTTTCCGTCAGCAGTCTTATTTTCATCACAGCACACCCGGTATTAGCATGACGAACGTGGTCCCGGCGTCCCAGGAAATTTGCGGTCTCAACATTTGGACCGGGTCAGGCAGGTAACGAATACAGCCCTTCTACCGCTGCCGCCAGCCCTGCGTTCTGCCCAGCACGTAGCGTGACACCACTGCGTGCACCAGCCGGGCCACAACGTTGGTGTAGAAGATCATCATGCCCATGGCGGCCGCCGGCGCTATGTCGCCGGCGTCGTCCATGTTGAGCACGGCCACCGAGGCCAGTGTTGTCTTTGACGAATAAAGGAACACCACCGCCGACACCGTCGTCATGGCATTCACGAACAGGTAGATCATGATGTCGAGAATGGCCGGCATGCACACCGGCACGGTGACCCGGCTGAACAGCCTGTAGAACGGTTGCTTCAGTGACGCGGCCACCGGTTCGAATTCGCTGTCGATCTGTTTCAGCGCCGTGACCGCAGTCAGGTGCGAGACCGTGTAGAAATGGGTAACCGTACAGATCACCAGGATGGCCATGGTGCCGTAGATGAAGTTCAGCGGGTTGGCCGGGTTGTTGAAGAAGAAGATATAAGCCAGGCCGAGCACCATGCCGGGTATGGCCATCGGCAGCATGGCCAGGAACTGGAAGCCCGCCCTGCCCTTGTTGAAGCCCTTGGTCTTTTCCACCATGTAGGCACCGGTGAAGATGATGACCGTGCCGATGACAGCGGTCATCAGCGCCAGCATGATGGAATTGCGATAGGCGTCCCATCCGCCGCCGTCCATGCGGTCGAAGTCATAGTTGGTCAGTCCGAGCGACAGGTCGTAAGGCCAGAACTTGACCAGGGCCGCATACTGGCAGATGCCCAGGATGGAGATGATGAACAGCGCCACCAGCGCACAGTAGGCCAGGCAGCTCAGATCGAAGCGCCGCGACGGGTTGGGCTGGTACACAACCGAGCGCGCCGACAACAGCGCCACCTGTTTGCGCTGCACCTGCCGGTCGACGATATAGGCGATCAGCGCCGGGATCAGCAGCACCACGGAGACCACCGCGCCCATCTGGAAGTTCTGCTGGCCGATCACCTGCTTGTAGATATCCACCGCCAGCATGTTGTACTGCCCGCCGATCACCTTGGGCAAACCGAAGTCGGTGATCACCAGGTTGAACACCACGAAGGCGGCCGAGATCAGGCCATAGCGCGCACCCGGAATGGTGACGGTCCAGAAGGTGCGCCATTTGCTGGCGCGCAGTGAAACCGCCGCTTCATACAGCCGTGCGTCCGAAATCGACAGCGCGATCAGGATAATGATCATGGCATGGGGAAAGGTGAAGAACACCGAGCCCACCACAATGCCGATCGGCCCGTATATGCTCTCGCCCATCAGAAACTGTTTCAAAAACCCCTGATTGCCGAACAGATAGACCAGCGCAATGCCGGGCAGCAGAGACGGCACCAGGATCGGCGCCATGGCTATGACCCTGAACACCCCCTTGAACGGCATGCAGCTTCGACACAGCGCATAGGCGAAACCGAACGCCAGCGATACCGTGATGACGGTCGAGATCAGCGCGATGAACACCGAGTTCTGGATCGACCGGAACAGCGCCGGCGTTGAGAAATAAGTCTTGAAATTGGCCAGGCCATGCCCCTGTATCGGGCGGATCACGACTTTCCTGAAAGTGTTTGAATCAAATTCCGCCGGCTTGGTGCCTTCGAAGCGTTCCGACCCGACCAGGTAGACCGCCGCGTCGTTCAGACCGCGCAGGCGATACTTCACCGGGCTGCGGAAACTGAAATCCGGGAAGAACTTGGTCAGCGCCAGGCGTCCGTCGGAACTGGTCTCAAGGTCGCCTTCGGCAATGAAGTTACCTTCATCGTTCAACTGTTTCAGGGTTGCCGCCGGCTGCTTGAAAGCACCTGCTTCATCGCTGACCTGCACTTCGAACTGCGTCAGGTCAAAGCGGCTGGTTTCAAACGCCTTCGACAGCATGGCGTACAAAGGCAGCGCCAGCGCCACGATCAGATACACGGCAAGCACGATCATGTAGCCGCGCATGATCCAGTCGTCAGAGCCCATTTTCGGCTTGATGCGACTCTTGCCGCTTACGTCCGGACCGAGTGCATCAATGCTGCTCATTTCTACGGCTCCGCCCGGTCAACAAACACCTTGAGCCGGTCGCTGGGAATTTCAATGCGCATGCGCCCGCCGAGTTGGATGTCCATGCGTCGCACCGCGTTGATGGAAAAGTCCGCCACGATCTGGCCTGCGCCCAGATCAGCACTGCTCAGCCTGGTGCGCCAGAACGAGCCTAGAAATTCCATCTCGTCGACAGTGGTTTCAACCGTATTGCCCGGCTCGCCGATCTTATCCGGCGCACCCGGTGAGCGCGCACCGTCGCCATGTGGAATGATATCCTCGGGCCGGATGACCGCGATCACATCCACGCCGTCGGTGTGGGAGTGGGCTGCACTGGCAAACCTGCGCTTGCCGATTTTGACGCCCTTGCCCTTCTTGTCCGCTACACAGTCGAGCTGGTTTGTCTCGCCGATAAAGTCGGCCACAAACAGCGATACCGGTTCGCGATAAACGTCCGTCGGCGTACCGACCTGCTCGATGACGCCATGGTTCATCACCACGATGCGATCCGCCATGGCAAGCGCTTCTTCCTGGTCATGTGTCACCATGATGGTGGTCACGCCCAGCTTGCGCTGCAGATCTTTCACTTCATGGCGCAGATGCACGCGGACCTTGGCATCCAGCGCAGACAGAGGTTCGTCCAGCAACAACAAGCCCGGCGACATGGCAATGGCTCGCGCCAGCGCAATGCGTTGCTGCTGACCGCCGGACAATTGCGCCGGATACTTCTTTGCCTGTTCCGGCAGCCCGACCAGCGCCAGCAGTTCCGCCACCCGCTTGTCGATGTCGGGCCTGGCGATACCGGAATTTTCCAGCCCGAAGGCGATGTTCTTTTCAACCGTCAGGTTGGGGAACAGGGCATAGGACTGGAACACGATGCCGAAATCACGTTCTGACGGCGGCAGGGCGGAAATGTCCTTGCCGTCCTGGAAGACCGCTCCGGTGGTCTGGATGTCCAGCCCGGCAATGGCCCTGAGCAAGGTGGTCTTGCCGCAACCCGACGGGCCCAGGAAGCACACAAACTCGCCCCGGTTCACCTCGAGCGAAATATCCTTCAGCGCAAAGAAGTCGCCAAACGCCTTCCAGACATTTTCGATCTTCAGGTAGGTTTCCGCTGTACTTGCCTGCCCCATGTCGTTTCCCCGAACAGCCGCCATTTTGCAGCATCCGTTCGATGCCACAATAACACAAGTTCAGAGGCACCGGCGATGAACCGGTGCCTCTTCATCAGTTTGCTTGTTAGCCCTTCGGCTCTGACTTGGAATCGTAGCGCTTCTGCCACTCGTCCAGAATTGCCTTGCGGTTGTTTGCGGCAAATTCGAAGTCATTGTCGATCATCTTCTCCAGCAGGTTGGCCGGGAAGTGTTCAACAGGCTTGGCAACGCCGGGATATGCAACAACGGCGTAGCCGGAATTGTACATCTCGTTGGCCTTCTTGGTGACCGTCCAGTCAGCCAGCGTCTTGGCATCCGCCAGGTTGTCGGTACCGGCGACAATTGCTGTTGCCTCCATATCCCAGCCGACACCTTCTTCAGGCACGATGATATCAAGCGGTGCGCCGGCGGCTTTTGACTTGGCACCACGGAAGGCGAAGGACACACCGATCGGAATTTCACCGGCTGCCGCCATCTTGCACGGCTTGGAACCGGAATGGGTGTACGCAGCAATGTTGGCGTGCAGGCCGTCCATGAAGGCCCAGCCGTCCTTTTCACCGAACATCTGCAGCCAGCTGGAGACATCGAGGAAACCGGTACCGGACGAATTCGGATTCGGCATGATCACATGGCCCTTGTATTCGGCCTTGGTCAGGTCCTTCCAGGTTTTCGGCGCGGTCAGCCCGAGCTTGCCGGCTTCAACCGTGTTGAGGCAAACCGAAGCAACCCAGGCGTCCATGCCGGTCCAGGTTGGTGGCGTGCTCTTGTCGACAAATTTCGGATCGAGTTTTTCGACGCCCTTGGGAGCGTATGCCTCCAGCATGCCTTCGGATTTCAGCAACAGCAGCGAAGTTGCCGCCAGGCCCCAGACCACATCAGCCTGCGGGTTGTTCTTTTCCGCCAGCAGTTTCGCTGTCACCACACCGGTTGAATCGCGTACCCAGTTGATCTTGATATCAGGATGATCGGCATTGAATGCTTCGGCATATTTCTTGAGGTCTTCAGCCTCGATTGCAGTGTAAACGGTCAGTTCACCGGCCACAGCCGCTGAAATCGACATAACCCCAACAGCAACCCCGGCCAAAAGTCCACCAGCAAGTTTCTTTAACATGACACCTCCTTGTCAGCGCATGATTTGTATCGTCAAGCAGGTCGGCAACCATGCGTAGCCACCACCCAAAATTCGTTTTTGCCTGCTCCCCGCCAGATATGGTTGCGTTATGTGACAGATAAATGAAATCGATAATAATGATGCAACGCCTGTTTTAATTTATAGGTCAGAATATCATCAATCCGTGGACTGGATTTGACCGCAGTGCGCATCGACCACCCGCTGCACCATGGGCGCATAATGGGAAAAGCCCGGTATTGCCATGTCGGGCAGTTTGCCCGCGTCATCGAAATGGCGCACCTTCACGATTTCCGCCAGATTCGGGTTACGTTGAAACGCCTCCACCTCACCGGCATCCATCGGCCCTCCCTGCAGGTTGAGCGAGTGTACTGATGCCTCGGACAGTCGGCCGAAATAATCGGGATCCACAGCACACAGATAGCGTTTGGCAGCCACATGATGACGCACGCAATCTGTAACCACGGACGGGAAGAACCCGGCCAGCACGCTGGCACCGGCCTCTTCATGATAGCGGTCCTGCGTGTCGTCCATGGAGAACATGCCGAACTCGCTGGTGAAGTGTCCGATGTCGTGCAGCAGGGCTGCGGTAATGATGGCCTCGCCTTCGCCGTTCTGTTCGGCCAGGAACGCACCCTGCAGCATGTGCTCGGCCATGGTAACGGGCTCGCCGAGATACTCCTCGCCGCCGCGGCGCTCGAAAATATCCGCCAGAAATCCGACTATCGTCTCTCGGGTCAGTTCGCTCATGCGACGTTCTCCACGGCATGGCTCTCCAGCACCGACAGCGTCGACAGCAAGCCGTCCTTGTCGGCATAACATCCCTGCAGCCAGCGTGAGCCGCCACTGTCGGCGTAACCGGTGCGGCCATGCAGCACCCGTGTGTTATCGACGATGAAGCACTCGCCGGGCTCCAGCTTGAAGCCGACCGCCATGGCGGGATCGTCGATGATCTCGCCCAGCCTGCGATAGGCAGCATAATAGTCCGCCATGTCGTCAAACGGCACATCGGTGATGGCCGCCGTCGAGCGGTTGTTGAAACGGATCGCCGTCAACTCGCCGTCCGGGCTCAACTCGATCATGGGCTTGCGGCTGACAAGGTGGACATCACCGGTCCCGCGATACTCATAGCGTGCGCAGTATCGTGTCAGCAGTTCAAAGCCGTGCGGATCTTCGGCACGCAGGCGAAGCGCTGCGGCAAATCCGTCGACCACCTGGCTGTCACCGCCGGCCGCAGAGTTCTCCAGGCAATACAGGATCTGCAGTGTCGGCACCGGGTCGCGATAGGGATTATCGGTGTGCGCCTGCAGGCCCAGGCCGGTATAGGCCAGGTTGGCCGGATTGACCTCGGTGCGGACTTCAAACCATTTGCCGTAATTGGTTTCGCGCACATAGCCGAACAGCGCCGCCACATCCAGTAGCGCACCGCTGGCATCCGGTCCGCCGGCCAGTTTGGCAAAGCCATGTCGCCGAACGCCGGCCAACCAGTCTCTGAGCGCATCGGTGTTCTCCTGAACGCTCCCGTAGTTGCCGGTGACCCTGGCTACATCAAAATCGCTGTCCCAGGTTTCGATCTCTGGTGGCGTCCAGCCGCGCGCCCTGCCCGCCTTCACGTCATAGGCATGCTTGCGCAGCCAGCCGGATGGAAACGCGACCTGTTTGTTCTCCGGTGCAAACCGTATCGTGAGCAAGTCGGCGGAAACCGATGCCTCGGCAATGCCGGTATCGGCGGGAATGTCATGCAGGGTAATCAGACGCTGGGCATTGCTTGCAGACCGGGTCTCCGGGTCCAGCGCGTTGTCCCGCAGCCAGATGGCGTGAAACCGGGCAGCAAACCCGTCTTCCCAGCACACGGAGACGACAAGCCCGGCATCGGATGTTTCCGCGGACACCAAACGTTTCATGAGGAACTCCAACTTTTGAAGGGTGGCGGTATAGCGACAGGCAGCCACGCTATGCCGGTCTCGCAAACCGGTCAATCATCACCAGCCAAACTCGGATGCATCAGGCGCTTCGCCGGCGGCAATTTCCAATGGAATGCCTTCGATCTCTGCCGCCATATGAGTGAACGACGAAAACGCACTGCCAATTATCCTGTCGGTTCTGGACAGGCAGAACAGATCGATCACGGCATCCTTGATTGCCTGCGGATTGTCTCTGGCCCTGCTCTGTTTCGGGTGAGTGACGATCCTGTCGCCAAAGGTACGCTTCAGCAACTCGTCTTCACTTTCATCATCCGTCGCCACAAAAAACGTCTCGCAGTCGGTTTCCTGCAGCTGTTTTTTCATCTTTTCGATGAACATGGAAGTTGGACTGTACTTTATCGATGGACCGTGATCAGTCCGCCTGATGTGAACCCCGACACAGTTTTGGAATTCAGCGCACTGGTTGTCGATCACCTGCTGCAGCGCCGGTGTCGGCCTGAACAATCGCTTGATGCCGTAGGGACGAAAGAACCGGCACAAAGTTTTGAAATATAATCGCTTGCGACCCTTGAGCTGACGAAAATCGAACTCCGCCTTTACCAGGTCCCTGATATCCTTCTCCAGGCAATATGAACGCGGGCGCCGCACATCCAGCGCCCTGCCGATCCTGGCCCGATTGAGCTTCAGAAAACCCGATGTGAACTCCTCCAGTTTGCAAATTTCCTCCGGTGTCTGGAACAGATCGCAATACGAAGAGCCGATACGGCTGTGGATGCGCCATAATACGTGGACGGGCAATCCGATATCATGGCCAAGTGCTACTGCGCTGTCGATGGCACGGAGCCTGTTGCACAATCCCCCAATTGGCTCGATCGTCAGCATCGCTGTAAGCAGTCCCTGGTAATTGAGCCGCCATAAAAAGTCGTGGTCCGGCTTTGTGGATATGGATTGATCCATGACCTCTGATCACGTGCGCGCACGTTACACACAAACAAACCCGATTTGTAAGTGAGCACAATCGTTTTCCCTGTCATTTCATCGACTTCGAGCCGACATCGCCGCGCACCTCACCTCCCAACATGAACAAGCGATTAAACTCAGGTTAACACAAACTAATTTTGACGTTAAAAAACAATGACTTAATTGACTTTCACGCCTGTTCGAAACACCTTTCGTCACGCTCCACCGGCATACCGATCCTTAAACAATGAACCATCACACCCGGGGCGAAAGGAGTTAATGATGAAGTATTTTAACTGCCTGAAAACCGAAGTAGACCCAAAACCGTTTCTCGATGAGATAACGGGGATAGATGGCGCGTGGGACCAGTCCACCGGGCGGCAGGACAAGATCCAGGTGCAACGTGAAGCACTTGCCATTCCGCTGCGCGGCCTGCGCAAGTCAGCCATCGGCGACCGCAAACGGCGCGATGTCCACGAAAGTCGCTGGACCACCGGATCGAAGCCCTATGTCGTCGCGCGCCGCTTCCTCGAACAGTTCGCCGCAGAACAGGACAGCATTCTGGGTCG